>JAEEQL010000169.1 GCA_016285265.1 Lachnospiraceae bacterium | reverse complement strand
GGGAAGGTCAGAACCAAGTGATGCCTTTATGATGGAGGGAATCTGCAGTGGTATTTTTTGAAGAGGATCAATTTGTCTCAAAGCCGCCTGTTTCGTTCCTTTTTGGAAAGACGGTCAAAGTAAGGTATGAGGATATCGAGAGGATCGAGTTTGTCGACGGCGGCGATGTTTTCTTTTACCTGAGTAACGGAAAGTGCAAGAAGGTGTCCGATCCGGGCATTGTTATGTACTACGCCGAATTCGGCGATATGATCAGGAAATACAGGATCCCTTATAAGATGAAGGCTGATGAAGTCGGAGATGCTACCATCGAGACAGTAAGGGAAAGAGCGGCTGTGTGCAAGGAAAGCGTCTCCGCATATCTGAACCGTTCCGTGAAGGAAAAGCTGGGGACCGAATATGAATTCGAAGTCAGGATCGCAGAGAGGATCATAGGCACGGTGCTTGAGTTCAGGCTCCTTAAGGATGGTGTGCTCGCAAAAGAGCTTAATGAAAATGAAGGCCTTGACGGAGACCCGATCGTTGATGAGATGGATATCGCATTCCTTTACGAGTGGGAACCTGTGAGCGAAACCGGAACTTACCTTTTATTGGAGGAAGCGAAGGACAGCGCCGCCTGCGAGAAATACCTGGAAGATGACGTGCTGGGATTTTTCTATGCCCAGTTTAATGACGGAGAGGTTAAGGATATATGATAAGGGAAGCTGTTTACGAAGATCTGGACGGGATGCTGGAACTGTATCTGCACCTGCATGAGACCTCGGTACCGGAGCATGATGACAATCTGGCTAAAATGTGGGATAAGATGATCTCGGATCCCGATTACCACATCGTGGTTAAGGAAATAGACGGGAAGATCGTATCGTCCTGTTCGTGCATCATCATTCCGAATCTCACTCATAATGTAAGGCCGTTTGCCCTGGTCGAATATGTGGTTACACATGCTGACTACCGGGGAAAAGGCTATGCTACGGACTGCCTTAACTATGCGAGGGAGATAGCAAAGCGGGAAAACTGCTACAAGATCATGCTCATGACCGGCTCCAAGAGGTCCGAAACGCTGAGGTTTTATGAAAATGCCGGATACAGCAGCGCAGATAAGACGGGATTTAACCAAAAGCTCTAAATATATGGATTGTTTTGTGACGCAGGCCCATAAGCCTGCGTCTTATTTATTGTGAGGGGATGAATTGTCCAAAAACAGGCGATTTTGTGGTAAAATACTAGTGTTGGCCCGAAGGTCAAATAATTATTTCTGAAAGGGAAAGAGAATGGCTTACGATACTAACCAGTCCAAGGTAACACAGGAAGAATTTGAATACAGCCGCGAGATGATCGGAAAGCTGGCACAATACTTCGAAAATGTTGTCGTCGGACAAAAAGAACTCGAGACATCACTTCTTACGGCTATCCTTGCGGACGGCCACGTTCTGATCGAATCTGTTCCCGGACTTGCGAAGACCACCGCAGCCAAGGCTATCGCCGAAGCGGTTGACGGTAAGTTTTCCAGGATCCAGTGCACTCCGGACCTTCTTCCCGGAGATATCATAGGAACCCAGGTATATAACAGACAGACTTCACAGTTTGATACCGTGCTCGGTCCCGTATTTGCCAACTTCGTTCTTCTCGATGAGGTCAACAGATCCTCTGCAAAGACTCAGTCAGCAATGCTCGAAGCCATGCAGGAGCATCAGGTAACGATCGGAACCCAGACCTATCGCATGCCCGAGGATGTATTCATAGTCATCGCAACCCAGAACCCTATAGAGCAGGAGGGAACATATCCCCTTTCCGAGGCCCAGACGGACCGTTTCATGATCAAGGAAGTAATTTCCTACCCGATCGCGGCCGATGAGGTTGAGATCCTTAACAGGATAGAGAATCATGCATTTGAAAAGAGACCTGCCGTAATGAACATAAGCGACATCGACAGGCTTCAGGATATAACAGATAAGGTTTACGCGGACGAGAGCATCAAATGGTACATCTCAGCGATAGTTACCGCAACAAGAGGCCCCGCTAGACTTCTCGGTGAGAAGACCGCGGCTTACGTGAAGATGGGAGCAAGCCCCAGAGCATCTATCGCATTCCTTAAGACCGCCAAGGCAACTGCTCTCCTTAACGGAAGAACCTATGTCGTGCCCGATGATGTCAAGAGGATGGCAAGGTCCGTACTCCGCCACCGCATAGCACTTAATTATTCCGCTATTGCCGACAAGGTAACCGTTGAAATGATAATTGATGGAATCACAGGAGCATTGAAGGCACCCTAATGGAAATTGATTACGATTATCTGGTCGGTATAAGCAAAGATGCGGTCCTGTACACCACCCGCAAGACTACTAACATTCTTGACGGAGGTTACAGTTCGCTTTATATGGGTAAGAGCCTTGAGTTTCATGATCTTAAGGACTATACGCCCGGTGACGATATCACATCGATCGACTGGAAGTGTTCTTCCAGGACCGATTCTATTCTGGTCAGAAGATATATCGCAGAGAAAAAGCACAGCGTACTGATCATCGGGGATACCGGTGCCAAGATGGACGCCGATACTCCGAAGGGTGATCACAAATCGGACATCGCGCTGATGACGACGGGAGTACTTGATTACCTCCTCGGCAGGCAGGGCGCGGATGTCGGCTTTGCGTGCTCGGGTAAGAAGGGTCAGCTTTATACTCCCTTCGGATCGGGCGGCATAAGCGTTGAAAAGCTTCTCCATACATACGGGGAAGCAATCTTTGAAGATCCCGAATCCGATATGAACTCCCTTATCATGGATTCACTCCGTGCATTTATCACGCGCCGTATGATCATCTTTGTCATAACGGACCTTTCCGGACTTAAGACGGTCGAGAGCGAAACGCTTCTGCGTATGACGGATAAAAATGACGTTTACTTTATCTGCATCGATGATGCTCCCGTTACCGGAAAAAGAGTTTACGACCGCGTAGGTGAGAATTATATCGACGGATTCCTTTCCGGAAGCCGCACTCTTAAGAAAGCGGAAGAGCGCGAGAGAAACAGCATCCTTGAGAGGTTCAAGCTGGATGCGCTCAGAAACCGTATCGTGTTTGAACGCATAAGCAGGCAGTCCGAAGTTGTTGACAGTGTAATAAATATGTTTGAAAGAGGTCACAGTGGAATTTACGGTTAACATGCAACCGGAGATGATGTTGAATATCATCTGGCTGATTCTCGGAGGTGTGATACTTATCATCTCCGCAGGCTTCTTTGTGACACTCTTCAGGTTCAGGCTCAAGAAAAGGGTCAGGAAATACAAAGCTCCGAAGCCGGCCAAGAAGCCTCCCATCGAGTACGTAAGGAATCACACGATATAGCAGATCGATAAATGCATATATGACCTTGCCCACGGAAGAGCCGATGTCAGGGAATGCTACCAGAATATGAGCACGAACATGAGAAGCTTTGTTACGGATATCACGGGTAA
>JAEEQL010000048.1 GCA_016285265.1 Lachnospiraceae bacterium | reverse complement strand
ACTTGCAATGATCGAGGCTGTGAAGTAAGGATGAGCGAGATAGATGACATCGATGCGGATCCGAATGAATAAAATGAGACGCGGGGATGATCCCCGTGTCTTTTCTTTAGTGACGGCGTCTGTCGATGCCGTGTTCTTTGTAGTATTTTTCTTTCTCGGCGTACATGTCCGCGTCAGCGGCATGCTCCAGTTCATCCACGGAGGCGCCGGGATTCTTTTTGGCGGTGGCATATCCGATGGACATTGTGATCTCGTCCGTGTGCATTCCGCGCCATCCCGAAGCTTTTTCCTTGATGGTCTCGCGAAGAGCCTCGGGATCGTCCGTATGGATGATGGCCATGAACTCGTCGCCGCCGGTCCTGTATGCTTTACCCTTGTTGGCCACGGAAAGTGCAATGCAGTCCGCTGCACCCTTGATGAGCTCATCGCCTGCGGCATGTCCCTTCGTATCGTTCACCTTCTTGAGTCCGTTGACATCAATGGAAAAGAGAACGAAATTCTCCGCAAGATCTCCTTTTCTGAATTCCTTCAGATCCTCGTCATAGCATCTTCTGTTAAACAGTCTCGTCATCTCATCGGTCATTGATATCCTGATGAGATGCTCCTCCCTCCTTTTCTCCTCATCGACATTTCGTGCGGTAAAGATAACAACGTTTGGAATGCCGTCCAGCGTCTGGTCGACGGTAATGTACTGTGCTCTGAACCAGCCGGTGACAACATCGATGAAGTCCGCACTGATGAGCTTTTTCTGTGAAAGTCTCGATCTTACGGTCTTGATATTCGTAAAGTCTGTGAAGGCCTCCGTCTGGTCGGGCATGACCTGGTTCTTGATCGTCTGGTACATGAGCGTGTGGGTCTGTGCGCTCAGATCGATGCCGTGCTTTTTCTGTTCCGGATCTCTGAGGGAGGTCTCGGTATTATTCACGAAATCGATAAGGTTCACATGATCGTAGATCTCCGCCATGGAATCAAGAATATCCATCTTTTCCTTCATGGTCTTTTCCTGTTCGATTATTTGTGTGTGCTGGTCAAACAGGCTCTTAAAGTAGCTTAAGGTGAGCTTTCCGATGATGTATCCGGAAGAGAACATGATCGCGGATTCAATCGTAAAGCCGCTTATCGTATCCGCAAAATACGCTATGGGGCTTTCATACTCCGGCCTGAGCGCCGCTTCATAGGGAGCCCTCGCCCAGGTTGCCGCGCACATCAGGATGAAGTTGAGCGCGAATGCGTAATAGTACAGGTATTTATCGCAGAAAAGAAGACTCAGAAGAGGCACAAGAAACCATGTAAGATATATGCTCACATGGGAATATGTCATATAAGCAAGAAGCAGTGCCAGGGATGTGAGCGCAAATACGCAGGTGAATGTTTTGCTGGGGAATTTCTTATAGAGTACCAGATGAACCATAGACATAAGAATCATCACCACTGAGATGCATATGCAGGTGGTGTATGTAATGTCGAGGAAAATTCCGCCGTAGACTCCGAGCGCAATCGCCGGTCCGGTCAGCGCGAAGAACCACAGAACCTTATTAAGATAACCGTTAACTTTAACACGGTTTTCCCGTAAGAAAGAACTGTACTCGGTCATGTTGATGTCCATTTTTCTTTCCCCCTCAAAATGAAACTTCAACCCTATCCTATCACAAATTTCCGAAAACGGGTCATTTCGTAATTGCGGATCTGTTGCTTCCATGCCGCTCACAGATTTCCCATAAGGAAATCCTTGAGTATTCCTATGCTCTCCCGGAGCATGTTGTTGGGAAGGTAGAGCCTGACTGAACTTGCGGGTATGCCGTATGTATCGGTATAGCCGCATTTTTTTGCAATAGCAAGTGCCCTGAACATGTGGAACTCACTCGATACTATTCCGACCGATGAATCCTGAAGGCCGTCCACCAGAGCCATACTGAACTGCAGGTTCTCCGAGGTGTTGGTTGACTTGTCCTCTTCGATTATCCTGCTTTCATCAATGCCTTTATCTACCAGGTATTCCTTCATGACCGAAGCTTCTGTAGCAGGTTCGTTGGAGCCCTGTCCGCCGGAAACGATGATAACCGTATCCGGATTGTTTACGGCGTATTCATAAGCCCTGTTCAGCCTGAGTCTTGTAACTACTGCGGGACCGGAGGGTTTGACCTGTGAACCGAGGACTATGATGTAGTCGAGGTTTTCTTTTCCATGATCCATAAATCCGCTCACTACCATTCCCTGTGTCAAAAGTACAAATATGATCCCAAGGGATACGCAGGCTGCAAGCAGCGCATTTACCGCCTTCGGAAGCTTTGCGAATATATTTTTATGTATGAAAAGAGAAAGCAGAAGGAAACAGATGCCTCCCGCATACCATACGCAGAAGAATTTCGATCCCGAGTTTACCAGCATGACGGTTATTCCGTAGAGGATGCAGAGGACTCCCGCCAAAAGGCAAATAAGGGGCAGGATGACAGGTTTTCTTCCCGCGGAAGCGTCCTTCCCGGTGCCCTTCAGCTTCAGGACAATGAGCAGGTAAACAAGGGATATCAGTGAGCTGATGCCCCAGGACATCGGATAGGAAGTCATGAGGACGGGCATGGTGCGGTATACCCTGAATGCGGTGAAGATCCAGAGGATCCTTATTCCGCACACGCCGAATACGCTTATGATCATGGGGCCTGTGGCATTTCCCATTCCCCTCAGCACGGCATGGGTGACTTCTATCAGTATGAAAGTGAAGTAGAAGACCACAAAGAATCTGAGCATGTATGTGGCGATATCAAGCACCACGGGGTCCTTGGTAAAGAAGGTCAGTACGAATGGGCCGACTGTAAGCAGGCCTGTAACTATGGCAGTGGTCAGGACAGTGTGATAGAGTGCGCCGCAGACACTGCTCTTTTTGACCCTCTCCATGCTTCCCTTGCCGTAATTCTGGGCGACAAAGGTTGAGATGGTGATGCCCATGGAGCTGCTCACCATCCAGAAGATCTGATCCGCTTTGCCCGTTGCGACCCATGCGGCCACGGTGTCCGTCCCGAAGCCGTTGACCGCGATCTGGATTATCAGATTGGATGCGGTATATGTAAGGGAATGGATCGTGGAGGGGATGCCGATGAGCAGTATCCTCTTAAGATAGAAGGAATGAATCCTGATACGGTGCGGATAAAGCCTGTAGCAGTCACTTGCCCTGACGAGCACGATGATGGTAAGGACCGCACTTATTGCCTGGGAAAGGATAGTTGCCAGGGCAACACCGAACACGCCCAGTCCGAGCCCCAGTACCAGTACAAGGTCCAGTATGATGTTGGCGATGGAAGAGATTATCAGGAATAAAAGAGGACGCTTTGAATCACCGATAGCCCTGAGTATCCCCGCTCCCATATTGTAGACAAGGTTCGGGAGCATTCCCGCCATGTAGACCCTGAGATATATCGTCGAACCCTCAAGCGATTCCGGGGTGGTGTTCATCGCCTCCAGCATCAGTCTTGTTGTGGGTATGCCGATCGCCGTTATCAGGATGCCGAGTATCACGGCGAAGGCCATTCCGGTGTGAACGGCTTTGGATACTTCGTCCTTTTTGCCCGCTCCGTAGTACTGGCCCACGATGACGGTGGCACCGGAAGAAAGGGAGGTGAGTCCTCCCACGAATACGTTGACCAGGATTGCGGCCGAACCTCCGACCGCAGCCAGGGCTTCTTTTCCGACGAACTGACCCACGATGACGGAGTCGGCGGTGTTATACAGAAGCTGGAAAAAGGTACCGAACATAAGGGGCAGGAAGAAGAATATCATTTCCTTCCCGATCTTTCCCTCCGTTATGGGGTTTATCGCCGTATTTTCTTTTTTGTCAGCAATTTCAGTCATAGAAATCATCTTATTACTTTAATCCCGCAATGTCGATATCTGAAAACTTTTTATACTTTAAGTTTAATTTAAGGTTCGCCCCATATACTGACCTTACGAAAGGACGGCAGGATATGGATTATCAGAATGTTTTCAAAAGATACGAACTCAAGTACCTCCTGGATGAAAGGCAGAGACAGGATCTCCTGGACAGGATGGACGGCAGGATGAAGATCGACGGCTTCGGTCACACTGTCATAAGGAACATCTACTATGACACCGACAGCTACAGGCTCATAAGAAATTCCCTGGATAAACCTGTTTACAAGGAAAAGCTCAGGGTAAGGAGCTACAGACAGGTTACGGCGGATGATGATGTCTTCGTCGAGATCAAGAAAAAGTACGAATCCGTTGTGTACAAAAGAAGGATAGCCCTTCCGGAAAAAGAAGCCGTGATGTGGCTTGCCGGAGGAGATTCCTCGGGTGATTCCCAGATAGAAAAAGAGATCGGATATTTCAGGGATTTCTATGGAGGATTAAAGCCCAAGGTCTTTCTGTCATATGAAAGGGAGGCGTTTTATCCGCTTGACGGGTCTGATACGAGGATAACTCTGGATTCGAATGTTCTTGCCAGAAGAAGCGGCCTTTCGTTAAGGGATGGCATATACGGGGTGCCGGTCATGGATAACGGTACAAGCATTCTGGAAGTTAAGGTCAGTGCGGCTATCCCTGCGTGGCTGATCGCATTCCTGAGGGAAGAGGAAATACAAAAGGCATCATTTTCCAAGTACGGAAGATATTACGAAGAATATATCGCAGGAAATGAAACAGGTATGAAAGAGAGGTTGAAATATGCTTAACACATTAATGGAAACGGTTGTCGGAAATACGGATATATCCGTTACGGGATTTTTGATCCCCATATTATCTGCACTCGTCATGGGGCTGATACTGTCGAAGTTTGCTCCGGATGAGGGATCCAGCAGAGGCTTTAAGGTCACTCTGGCACTTCTTCCCGCTGTTGTGTGTGTCGTCATCATGGCGGTAAACGGCAACATAGGTGCGGGAGTTGCGGTGGCCGGTGCATTCGGTCTTGTAAGGTTCAGGTCTGCACAGGGAAGTGCCGGGGAGATAGGGAATCTTTTCCTGGCAATGGCACTGGGACTGTTAGCCGGAATGGGTTATGTATTCTACGCGGTGATCTTCGAGCTGATCATGATAGCGGTTATGAGTCTGTATAAGGCTGCGGGTCTGGGAGAGGATAAAAGCTCGGAGCTTGTAAGGAGCCTCAGGATAACCATTCCCGAGGATCTGAATTATACTGAAGTCTTTGATGAGATATTTGAAGAATATACAACGGAACATAAGCTTATCTCCGCAAAGACATCGGGCATGGGCTCTGTGTTCAAGCTTGACTACACACTGACGCTCTGCTCAGCGGATATCGAAAAGAAATTCATTGATGACTTAAGATGCCGTAACGGAAATCTTGAGATTGCCATGTCCGCATTAAAGCACCGGGTACCGGCGGAACTGTGACGAAAGGAGGACAGAGTAAATGAAAAGGAAAAATAACATAAGCATATGGAGTACAGGTATTGTATGTGCACTTATGATCGCAGGATGCGGATATCACGCTTCATCCGGAACAGGATACTCCGGCAGTGCGACTGAAAAGACAGCCGAAGAGGCAACACAGTTAAGTGAAAGTGCCGCCGGTAACGAAAGCGGAAACGGCATTTTGGAATATGATGAGATGATAGAACTGAGTGATGACAGCGGTATCGTTACTCTTACCGAAGGCGGTACTTATTACATTACGGGTTCCTCCGATGATTGCACTCTGGCGGTAAGAGCCGGAGAGAGCGAAAGTGTTACTCTGATACTGGAAGATGTAAGCATAACAAATTCATCCTCCGCTGCGATATATGCGGAATCTGCAGGTGAAGTGAATATCGTCCTAAAGGGAGAATCCGAGCTTGTTAATGAAGACGGTTTTGTGAATGACGGGTCGGAAGATGAAGATATCGATGCGGTAATATATTCTGAGACCGGTATGACGATAAGCGGAGACGGGAGCCTTGAGATCGTTTCCGGAGAAGGTAAGGGAATAGGAACATATGACAGTATTGTCATATCAGGAGGAGATCTTACGATCGAAGCTTCCGATGACGGCATCAATGCAGGCGGAGATTTCCTTATGACCGGAGGAAAACTGGTAATATCAGCCGGAGATGACGGCATACATGCGGATGTGAATCTGAAGATAAGCGGCGGAGAGATCAATATAGATGCTGCCGAAGGTCTTGAAGCCACATGTGTCGTGATAGATGACGGTGTGATCGTGATAAATGCAAGCGATGACGGCATCAATGCCGCACAGAAATCGGAAGACGCCGATGTGAAGGTTGAGATAAACGGAGGAGATATCACCATAGTGATGGGTGAAGGTGATACGGACGGAATAGATTCGAACGGAGATCTTATAATCAACGGCGGAAGGATAGATATAACAGGGCAGTCCTGTTGTGACTATGACGGCAGTGCCGAACTTAACGGCGGAACGCTTATCATTAACGGTGTGGAGACGGATACCATAACCAATCAGTTCATGGGAGGCGGTCCGGATCAGAGCGGGGGTATGGCACCGGGGTTATCCGCTCCGGAAGGTCCCGGTCTGAACGGTGGTTTCGGCGAAGGCCATCTACCTGGAGAGGGTGGCCGCACGGATGAAGGTTTCTGGCAGGGAGATGGCGGCTGGCCGGGAGAAGGTTTCGGGCCGGATGGGGATTTTCAGCCGGAAATGTGAGATAATAAAACAGGCGGGGCAGCTGCTTACGCCCTAGCGGATTATTGAAAGAGAGATCTCCCGATGAGGATACTTCTTGCCGAAGATGAAAGATCAATGTCCAGGGCATTGGTCGCCATACTTACCAAAAACAATTATTCCGTGGACGCAGTCTATGACGGGCAGGATGCTGCCGATTATCTGATCACAGGTGATTACGATGCTGCGATCCTTGATGTCATGATGCCTAAAACTGACGGTTTTGAAGTGCTCAGGCAGATAAGGGCCAAAGGAATACGGGTACCTGTCATGATGCTCACCGCCAAGTCAGAGGTGGATGACAAGGTGGAGGGACTGGACCTTGGTGCCAACGATTATCTGACCAAGCCCTTTGACGGAAGGGAACTCCTTGCCAGACTCAGAGCCATGACCAGGACGGACTCTTCTTCGGAAGGAAATATCCTGAGATTCGGCAACGTGTCTCTGGACAGGGCAGGTTTTGAACTATCATCGGCATCTGGAAGCGTGAGATTATCATCCAAGGAATTTCAGATAATGGAGTATCTTATGTCCAATCCCGGAATGCTCATAACCACAGAGAGATTGTTCGATAAGGTCTGGGGACTTGATTTTGAAGGAGATCCGGGGATCGTCTGGACAAACCTGTCCTATCTGAGGAAGAAGCTTGTGGGGATCGGTGCGAACGTAAGGATCAAAGCTGTGCGCAATGCGGGTTACAGACTGGTCACAGAGGAAGAGAGCGATAAGTGATGATCAAAAAGCTTCGGATAAAATTTGTCATGACGGCTTTTTTGTCGGTTCTGGCTGTTCTTGTCATTCTGGTGGGCGGCATCAATATAAGCAACTATATTCATGTTGTGAATGAATCCGATAAGGTCCTCGGGATACTTTCCGATAACGGAGGAAGATTTCCGGAAAGAGAACCGGAGGGAAGCGGAAGGACGGGCGAAGAACCTCCTCCCGGAGCAGGACACGGTGCAAGGATCGACTCTCCCGAACTTGCCTTTGAGACCAGATTCTTTTCTGTTACGTATTCTGCCGAAGGTGATGTCGTTAAAACCGATACCGACAAGGTTTATTCCGTATCCGGAGAATCTGCGGTCAGTATGGCGGATGAAGCGATGATGTCCGGGAAGGAATCAGGCTTTGTGTATGATTACAGGTACCTGGTTTCCGAAACACCGGACGGCGGAAGGATAGTGATCTTCAGTGACAGAGGAGCATCACTTGCCAATTTCAGAAGCTTCAGAAATGCCAGCGCAGTAATATCCCTGCTGGGACTTCTCATCATCGGAAGTATCATATATCTTATCTCCGGAAGGGCTGTAAGACCCATAGAGGAGGCCGGTGAAAAGCAGAAGAGATTCATATCGGATGCCGGTCATGAGATCAAGACTCCGCTGGCCATCATAAGGGCAGACGCGGATGTGCTGATGATGGAGACGGGGCAGGATAATGAATGGGTCTCGGATATCATAAGGCAGACGGACAGACTCTCCGAACTTACAAATGATCTTATCTCTCTGTCCAAAATGGAGGAGGGAGGATCGTCACTTGTTACGGAGGAAACGGATCTTTCGGCCATGGCCGAGGATGCTGCGGATTCCGTCAAGTCCCTTACCATTATGCAAAAGAAAGAATTCACCTCGGACATAGAGAGCGGAGTACACATAAAATGCGACAAAAAGGCTGTCTATGAACTGATGAGCATTCTGCTTGACAATGCCGTAAAGTATTGTCCGGGTGGAGGCAGTATTTCTTTTTCACTGTCATCAAAGGGCAAAAAGGCGGTGATCTCCGTCGAAAACGATACCGACGGCAGTATCGGAGACGAGGCGGTAAAGCATCTGTTCGACAGATTCTACAGGACGGATGCTTCGAGGAATTCCGGAGCCGGAGGGTTCGGAATCGGTCTTTCGGTTGCCCTTGCCGTAACCGAGGCACATAAGGGACGGATAAGTGCGGAAATCCCCCGGGAAGGAAGGATCAGGTTCACGGCAATTCTTTGAAAACAGGATGATCCGTATAAGCAGAGGTGCCCGGCGGTATTGTAATAAAGCCCGCCGGGTGCTATTATTTTGAATAGTGCGTTTATAGATTAAATGCGTATTTTCCATATTATTTAGACAAGGAGACATATCATGAGTAAGAATTTCGCTGATCTGCTTGCAAAGGTCAAGGAACTTAACAAGCAAAAACTGGCAGTTGCCGTTGCACAGGACAAGCCCGTGCTTGAAGCTGTAAGAGAGGCACACAGAATGGGCATTATCGACGCCATTCTCGTTGGTGACGAGGATCAGATCCGTTCGATAGGAGCGGAGCTTGATATGAGACTTGATGAATATGAGATCGTCGACGTTAAGGATCCCACCGAGGCTGCACTCAAGGCCGTAAGTTTTGTTCACGAGGGCAAGGCCGATATGTACATGAAGGGACTTGTTGATACCAAGACCTTCCTTAAGAGTGTTCTCGACAAGGAAGTGGGTCTCCGTACCGGAAAGCCTCTTTCCCACGTATGTGTATTCGAACTTCCCGGCATCGACAGACTCCTGTTCCTTACAGATGTTGCATTCATGCCTTATCCCACTCTTGAGGACAAGGTTGCCATCATCGATTACACCGTAGAGGTTGCAAATGCATGCGGAGTCGAGAATCCCAAGGTGGCTCCCCTTGCTGCCGTAGAAGTCGTAAATCCCAAGATGCCCGTTACCGTTGAGGCTGACGAGCTCCGCAAGATGAACGAGGAAGGCAAGATCAAGGGATGCATCGTTGACGGACCTCTTTCACTCGACATCGCTCTTTACAAGGAAGCTGCAGAAGAAAAGAAAGCGACCGACCGTCCCTGCGCAGCTAGTGCCGATATCCTTCTTTTCCCCGATATCCACGCAGGAAACCTTGTTTACAAATCGATCGTTCACATGGTACCCGGAGCAAAGAACGGCAACATCCTTACCGGAACCCAGGCTCCCGTTATCCTCACTTCCAGATCCGATACCAAGGAAGTCAAGGTCAACTCCATCGCTCTGGCAGCAGTCGTTTCAGATCAGATGAAAAAGATTAATAAATAAGGAGAAAAAACATGGCACTTAAATCTCTTATCATCAATCCCGGATCAACCTCAACAAAGGTAGGTATCTTCGAGGACGAGACCTGTGTGGTTGACGAGACACTCCGTCACTCTACCGAAGAGATCTCCAAGTATGATTCAATAATCGCCCAGAAGGATTTCAGAAAGAACATCATTCTTGACTTCCTTAAGAACAGCGGCATCGATGTCAACTCATTCGATTTCATCGTTGGAAGAGGCGGACTCTTAAAGCCCATCCCCGGCGGAACCTATGAGGTAACCGATGCGGTGGTAAAGGACCTTGAGATCGGCGTTCAGGGTCAGCATGCATCCAACCTCGGCGGTATCCTTGCAAAGGAGATCGCAGACGGAATCGGAAAGAAGGCATTCATCGTTGATCCCGTTGTCGTTGATGAGCTCTGTGATGTCGCACGTATCTCCGGTATGCCCGAGTGCCCCAGAACCTCCATCTTCCATCCTCTTAACCAGAAGGCAGTCGCAAGACGTTATGCCAAGTCCGTAGGAAAGAAGTACGAGGATCTCAGACTTGTTGTAGCACACCTCGGCGGCGGTGTTTCCGTAGGTGCTCACGAGTACGGCAAGATCATTGATGTTTACAGCGCATTCGAAGGCGACGGCGCACTTTCACCCGAAAGATGCGGCGGGCTTCCCACCGGAAAGCTCATCAGACTCTGCTACTCCGGAAAGTATTCCGAGAAGGAGATGCTCAAGAAGGCTACCGGCCAGGGCGGCTTCAATGCTTACCTGGGAACCAACGATGCAAGAGAAGTAATGAAGAGAATGGACGAAGGCGATGAGCAGGCCAGGATTGTTATGGAAGCATTCATCTTCCAGGTATGCAAGGACATCGGCGCAGAGTCCACAGTTCTCAAGGGAGATGTTGACCAGATCATCATCACCGGCGGCATCGCTTATAACGAGAGAGTAACCAAGGCCATGATCGAGAGAGTCGGCAAGATCGCTCCCGTAACCGTATATCCCGGAGAGGATGAGCTCCTTGCTCTTGCGCAGGGCGGACTCAGAGTCATGAACGGAGAAGAGGAAGCCAAGGTTTACGCATAAATAAGGAGGAAAGTTGATGATAAGTTGTCCGAAATGCAAAGAACTGCTTGCTGAAGAGATCAAGATCTGTCCTTTCTGCCGTCACGAGATAACTGATCATGAACGTGTACTCATTAATAAAGCATTAAGCGAAGAACGCAGGAAATCCAGTTCGGAAGAGGAAAAGCTGATCAATGACCGCGGTGCGAAAAGAATGCTCTGGCTGGCAATCACAGTGGGATTTATTATTCTTATGTTCATTCTTCTGATGGTATTCTGTACGTCGCCGCTTATGACTCAGCCGTATGCCGAGAATGTGTGTAAGGGCATCATTGCGGTGACCGGATTCGGCGGAATGCTCTCATCAGCTCTCTGGGTGTTCACACCGATAGGCCGTTGCCCGCATTGCAACAGTTATCTTTTCCATCCTTTCGGAAGCTACTGTCACCGGTGCGGCGGAAGAATCTGATAAAGCGAAATTTAAGGCAGGTCCCATGGACCTGCCTTTTTCATATGTCATATATAAAAACTTTTCATTTTCCTTTAAGACCGGCTGCTCATGATCAGAACGGATACATGTCGGTTGCGTTGTCATGTTGGGTGGGCACACATTGGAACTCTCCGACCATAAAATACATCTCGAGGGTTATACTTTTGTAATTGATCTTTTCATCGGATCCGGGCTGCTGATACCAATGAGCCGTTCTTAATCCGTTTTCATAAACGTAATATGTGGTGTTTTCGGTATCGCTGAAGTTTATGGTGCATACGCCATCCATCAGTCCGTTCTTTACGGTTCCGTTATAATCGGATACTCTGACAAAATCATCGTCGTTATGATATACGGCCACTCCGTGCCTGTGGAACGTTCCCTCAAAAATACCGTTTGCACATTCTCCGGTCACGAAATGAAATCCGTTCCAGTCCGATCCGCCGCATGCGACATAAGTGCCGTAACCTTCGCCTTCATCGGGAATAAGCCATACATCTATGTATTTATATGAGTCTGAATAAGTATGCGGCTGTATTACGCATCTGTAATCCTCATACAGGAATCTGTACGTTCTTTCGACTTCGGATCCTTGTTCTATTTCGGTTTCAATATATGTCTGTACGTAAGCTATCTCATCCTGATTTGAGTTATCATATCCGCATACTTCTCCAATGGCTTCAAAATTCCCTCCGCGGCATGTTTCGATGAGGCGGTCCATGAAGCCGCAGAATTCATCGGGATAATCGTATCTGAAGTACGCGTGATGAATGACTCCGTCCACCACGGTTTCGGGAATGGCAGATATTCCGGCGGTATTATGGCTTACCACAAGAATGTTTTCATCCTCATCAGTTCCTGCATCGGACAGACGATTTCTGAGCAGCTCCGCATCCCATCCGGTTTCATCTATGACAATATCAAACAGATCCGGATCGCCTAAGATCTCCGTCAGTGCATCAAACGGAAGCTCATACTCGGAGAATTCCTCTATGACCGTATCAATTCCGTCTTCCGTAATTATGACGGTCAGTTTTTCTCCGGCTTTTACTTTTTCTGTTTCGTCATCATCAGATCCCGGATCCGTTACCGTAACGGAAACCTTTCCGCTTGTCATATAAAGGACTTCGTTTCCGTTTTCATCGGTATCCACAAATCCCGATGTTCCTCTTATTCCTATGATCATTGTCGAAGTGGAGATCTCAAATGTTTCATCATCACCCAGAGGCTTTTCTATATTGAAAAAGAGAGAGCCCTCCGAAAGCTCCAAAGCGAGCTTTTTTCCTTTTCCGCGGAAAAGAGCACTGCTGAGTTCCATAAGTGTGACTGCCCTGTCCTCATCAAGGAGAACTCTGGCCCTGCTTTCCTCGTAGGTGGACAGGGTGTTTCCGTCACTGAGTCTTTTGTCCTCGGATACGGGGATGTCTTTTCCCGCTTTGTCGGTAAGGCTTATTTCACCCGTATAGTCTGACAGCCTTATCGTCACAGCACTCATTTTACCCGCCGCGATCATAATGAGCAGAACGCACAAAATGACCGCAAGAACCGCTGCAATGACCGAAAGTAATATTATTATTTTTTTGCTGCTTTTCGTTTTGTTCAAAATGCATTTCTCCCCTGCGCGATCCGTGTGCCGGATCGTCATATCGGTATTATATAACAAATGCGGGACCGGTGGGCATTCATTAAGGCTTTCTTAAGGTTGACCCATATGCCTTGTTTGCGAGGATTCCTATGCTAATATGATAATCGTAATTGCTCCGCAAGTGCTTTGCGGAGAGATGTGAGTTTTACAAGAGGATATATACATGAAAAGAAACCTTATCAAATACCTTTTTATAGGTTTGACTGTTTTGACTTTGACCGGATGCGGTTCTATCGTCGATGATTCATTGGCGGACAGGGACGAGTATGACGTCGAAGAAGATGACGATGATGAAGACGAAGATGATGAAGAGAAAGAAGACGAAGATGAGGAAGTGACCGAGGAGAAAACTTCTGAATCAAAGCTGATCCTTTCCCGTGATACGACTTCGGATATTTTCTATGTCGCCTCCGAAAACGGCGAAAACATTGACCAGTTCACACGTAAGGATCTTGCGGAAAATATTTCCGCATCCGACAGCAAGCTTTACCGCGTGGATGCGGAAGAGCAGTATTTACAGAGCGCACTTGCATGCGAAGGAAGCGGATTCTTTTTCTTCAAGGATGCCAATTATTCCGATGAGACCGGAGAATATGTTTATCTCGTGTATGCGGTGAGCGCCGATGATCATAAGCTCTATCCCATCTGGGAAGACCGCGAGAACCACTACATCGAGGCCTGCGATTATTATGACGGATGCCTGTATGTGGATTATAATCTCGGATATGACTACGATACGGACAGAACACTCGGTGTAAAGGAAGTATGCTACGAATACGATCCTTCATCCGATTCCTTCGTGGAGAAAGAATCCGAATATGCATCCGTTATTGAAGAGATCAATTCAAAGGGCATAAGGATCCTCGGATCAAGATGTGCGGGCTGGGACAATGTCGACTGCTATGCACGCGACTTTAAGGAATGCGGATATGTACTCGCAAACATGGGCAGCGGATATGCGGTGATCAACGAAAAGGGCATTTCCCTGGATGTTCAGGGAACGGAGGATGTGTACATTTCATTCTATGCTCCGGGCTACATCTTCTATGATGACAGCAATTATGACACAAACAGAGCGAACGTATATGTATATGACATTGCCGCAGGAAGTGCTAAGACGATCGCATCCGATGTTGAAAGTACTGTTTTCCTCGGAAGAGACGGTTCTAAAATGTATTACCTTACCGGCAGCTATGAAGAATACGGCATAGCGCATAACCGTATCTACGCATATGATACGGAAAACGGTGAAAACAAGCTTGTTTATGAAGCGAAGAGCGTTCCCGGAGTAAGCCTGGCTTATCCCGGCGCCGAGGGCTTCAGGGTATGTAACGACAGGATCTATATGGTCGGTTTTGAAGACGGTGATCTCAAGTGGTTCAGCGCGGATGTATCCGGCGGAAAAGCCGAGTTTGAAGATATATACTGTCTTGACCGGCATGTAGATCTGTTCGATTACGGAACCGTGGAATATGCATCATATTCATATGCATGTCCGAAATGCGGAACGATACTCAACCAAAGATATGCCGAATGCTTTGTGCTTGATGACAAGTATTCCGAAAATGCGGATATCATCAATCAGTATATGCATGAGAATCTCGAGGCATTTGTAGAAGATAATTTCCTTGATTCTTCCGATTATTACGAGACCGAATGTGCGGATCATCAGGCTAATCCCCAATGGTACCGTGTGACCGATGACTGGACGGTTTCCAAAGTCGGAATCATTGACGATAAGTATCTTACCGTTGATATGGGCGGATACTGGTACGGCGGCGGTGCGCACGGTTATCCTTCCAGAAATCAGTATCTCTTCGATCTTGAGACCGGTGAAGAGAAGTCCATCATGGATTTCTATACCGGCACCGAGAAACAGTTCAAGGAACTTGTTGCGGAGAAGACCAGGGACTATTATCTGAGTCTTGGTGAATATGAGAATCCTTTCTACACGGATGATGAAGATGTTATCTATTCCGATGCATACGATAATGTATACCTTGATGACGGTAATATCGAATATCTGGAAGACGGAATAATCTATTTCTATCCTCCTTATCTGATGGGACCCTATGCTGCGGGATATATCGACATATTCATCCCTTACAGCGAGCTGCTCGGAAGAGCAAGCCTGTAACCTTTGCAGATCCGGCTTAAATAAGCCCGGTTTATATATTGCAGATCGCTTGAGAGAAGACGGAGCCGAAACGGCTTCGTCTTCTTTTTGTGCATTTTCGACTGACGGTCGAAAATTGTCTTGACATGTTTAAAACGATACGGTAACATAAAACCGACCGATAGTCGAAAAACAATGACCCGAGACCATAAAATGCAATAACCCGAGATGATCAGACTCAACCTCCGGGATAATCTGCCCCGAAAACAGGCATTAAACCGGCACATTATGCAGCACATAAAAGCATCGGAGACATACACATGAGAAAAGGTGAAAAAAGAAAACAGGAGCTTCTTGCGATCGCATACAGAATGTTCATAACCCGCGGATATGAGAATACCTCCGTGGATGACATCATTGAGGAAGCCGGCATTGCAAAGGGCACATATTATTACTATTTCGAGAGCAAGGAGCAGATGCTCGAGGAAGTTATTGGAATGATGATAGAAGCGGAGACAGAGGCCGCAAAGCAGGTCCTTGCATCACCCATCCCCGTTCCCCGGAAGATCGCCGCCATCATCTCATCTTTCAGACCCGCTCCCGAAGAGCATTCCATAGAGGGCGCACTTATGCAGGCCGAGAATACCCTGATGCATAACAAGATCAAGGAAAAGCTCTATGAGACCGCTGTGCCCATCCTTTCAGAGGTTGTAAAGGAGGGCATAAAGGAAGGGATTTTTTCATGCAATAACATTCCGGAACGTGTAAGAATGCTGCTCGTGGTGAGCGGCGATATTTTCGATGAAGGCAGATTTACAAAGCGTGACATCGATGTGTTCATAGACATGACGGAAAAGCTCCTCGGTGCTGAGGCCGGGACCATGGACTTTGTGAGAGGACTTATCAGAAAACAGAAAAAGAAATGAAAACAAAAAGCAATTTCACAAAGTTTCTGCTCCTCTGGACCGGTGAGCTTATCTCCTCTATAGGAGGAGGACTGACAAGCTTCGGACTCGGAGTATATATATTTCAAAGGACCGGAAGTGCGGCGAGCATGGCGCTGGTCACACTTCTCGGATTTCTTCCCACTCTCCTTTTATCCGTGCCCGCAGGAGTTCTTGCGGACAGGTATGACAGAAGACTTCTGATGATGGTGGGAGACGGGTGCTCGGCTCTCGGAATCGTTTTCATTCTGATCTGCATGATCAGTGTAAGAGCAAACCTGTTTCAGATATGCATCGGCGTATCGGTGAGTGCGGTCTTTTCCGCACTGCTTGAGCCGTCGTTCAGAGCCACCATCACGGATCTTCTGACCGAGGATGAGTATTCAAAGGCGAGCGGCCTGGTGTCGCTTGCGGGAAGTGCGAGATATCTGTTCTCTCCCGTGATAGCAGGTTTCCTTCTGACGATCAGTGATGTAAGCCTGTTACTTGTTATTGATATCTGCACATTCATTCTGACCGTGATAAGCGCCGCCGTTGTAAGAAGAGGCATCGCCGGTAAGGAAGCGGGTGAGAAGGAGGCATTCCTTCAGAGCCTTAAGGGAGGATGGGAAGTCCTCAGGGCTAAGAAGGGAATCCTTAAGCTTGTACTCATATCATCCGCGATCACTCTTTTCATGGGTGCATTCCAGATCCTCGCAGAGCCCCTCATCCTTTCTTTTGCGGATGCGAAAACGCTGGGTGTAGCGGAAACGGTATGTGCATGCGGAATGCTCGCAAGCGGGATTATCCTCGGAGTTAAGGGCATAAAGAAAAATTATGTCGGGATCCTCAGCCTTTCACTTGCATTGTCCGGTGTTTTTATGCTCTGTTTCGGCCTGGTTGAAAACATCTTTATCATATGTATTTTCGGGTTTCTTTTTTTCGCCGCACTTCCGTTTGCCAATAACTGCCTGGATTATCTGATGCGTACTAATATTCCGTCCGAGGCTCAGGGAAGGGCATGGGGCCTGATAGGCTTTCTTTCACAGCTCGGTTATGTGGCCGCGTATGCCGTATCGGGTGCGGCGGCGGATGCTATCGGTAAGATGAGCGGGCGCGGAGTCGGAAGGGGAGCTGCCGGGGTGGTGCTGATCTCGGGGATCTGTCTTACGATCGTCTCGGCCTCCATACAGCTGTCCCGCAGCATCAGTGAATTGGAAAAGAAGGAATTACAAGGAGAAGGATAATGAAGAATACAGCTATAGACAATAAGCCATATAAATACAGGCCTGTACTCTTTTTCGCACTGGCGTATCTGTTCACATGGATATTCTGGATCCCTGCGACGGTGCTTCCGGAGAATGTCGGAGCACTGTTCATGCTGATAGGACTTCTTGCACCCGCAGTCGTATCAACGGTATTCGTACTCGTATCGGGCAACGATCTTCTCAGGAAGGATCTGAAGATAAAGCTTATCGGATTATACAAGGTCAAGTGGAAGAATGTCCTTATAGCGATCGTGCAGTTTGCCGGGATCATCGTCGTTTCCATATTGCTTTCGCTTCTTTTCGGACAGCCTTTAAGCCAGTTTTCTTTTACAGAAGACTTCTCTTTCACCGGTGTGGGAGTAGCGGGAGCACTGCTTACCGTGACACTGGCGTCGATCATTGAGGAAGTGGGCTGGAAGGGATATTGTGAGGATTCGATAGGTGCTTATATGAACTGGTTCAAGGAGTCCCTGCTTTTCGGAGCATTATGGTCATTCTGGCATCTGCCGCTCCTTTTTATCAGGGGAACATACCAGGCGGGGCTGATGGCGGATCCCCTGTATGTCGTCAATTTCTTCATCAGCGGAATACCTCTCGGATTCATCATCACATGGGTATATCTAGCAAGCGACCGTTCGATCCTTGCATGTATGATCTATCATCTGTTTGTGAATTTCATGCAGGAAAAGATTGCTATGACGCCGGAGACAAAATGCGTGGAGACACTTGTCGTCACTGCGGTGGCCGCATATCTGGTCATCAGGAATAAGGATATGTTCTTTGAAACAAGGCATGTCGGAAAGCTGCTGGAAACAAGGTACGGAGAAGGTCAAACGGCAGAAGAGCGG
>JAEEQL010000047.1 GCA_016285265.1 Lachnospiraceae bacterium | reverse complement strand
CGAAGGGCTTATCGAATACATCGAGCTCGATCGTCAGGGTGTACTCATCGGGCGGCTTGGGCGTGCCCTCTATTACCTGGGGATGATCGAGGGGTATGAGATATCTTTTCTTGGATATTACGTTTCCGTCTGCTTTGGTAAGGAGATGATAGTATGCTTCGGAGGTGAGCTGGTGGTTTACTTCCTCCCTGGCCATCATTCCCGATCCCTTGTAGGTGAGGTAGAAGTTATCGTCCTCCCTGCGGATCCTTACGACGGGGCTGGTGCAAAGGTATGCCTGTTCGATCTTGCGTACCTGGTACTGCTCGAGATCCTCGGGCAGCTTGTCTATCAAAAACTTTCTTTCAATTTCCATAACGTCTTTCCTGTCTTATTTTGCGGGAGACTTATAAACAATTGCTTCCGCGATGCTGTCTGCTTTTTCGCGTCCTGCCATGATGCCGGTTATGGCAAGTGCGAACTCGATTGATGCTCCCATTCCCTGTCCGGTGATTATTCCGGAATCTATTTCAACGGGAGCGTGGGTTACTGTTGCGCCGCCTTCTGTGAGGTGCGACTCGAATGCGGGGTGGGAGGTTGCCTTCCTTCCCATAAGGAATCCCCTGTGGGCGAAGATACTGGGAGCTGCACATATGGCTGCAATGTATTTTCCTGCTCCGTAGAAGTTTCCTATCATATCAACGAGCTCTTCGCAATTTTCCAGATTCTCGGTTCCGACTTTTCCGCCGGGGAGGACGAGCATGTTATAGTCGTCCTTATTTATATCGGCGATGATCTTATCGGCCTTTATGACAATGCCGTGAGAGCCGTTGACTTCGAGCCTTCCACCTATTGACACCATATCAATATCAATCCCGGCGCGTCTTACGATGTCCACAACGGTAAGGCCTTCGATCTCTTCAAATCCGTCTGCCATAAATATCGCGATTTTGTTCATATCATGCCTCCGAATCAGATCTTACGTTAATTCCGTTAACAACTACTTCACCGTTCAGCTCGATGACAATGCAGTCCTTGCCGTCCACGTTCTGCTCATTTACAAGATCTGTCCTGTCGGGCTTGACCTTGATGACGACATCGGGAGTTTTGACATCGAAGCTTCTCGAACTGTAGATGTTGCTCATCATAAGGGGCCTGTCCTCGGGTGCCACCTTTTCGTAGGTGTCCTCGAAGGTCTTGAGCTTCTTGTTGCTCGCACCGCTTCCCTCGAGAAGATCCCTGATGTCATTCTTTTCCATCGTGAGGGGAACGAGCTGTTCCTTGGCGTCTGCGATCATCCTCGACATCTCTTCGTGGATGTTCTTGACGTTTCCGAAGCTGCATTCGTTTCCGAGTGTCTCCTCGACGATCGCCTCGAAGGTTTCCTTCTGCGAGCTTGCACTCATGGGTTCGCATGCCCCGAGCATAAGCTCGATGAACTGCTCATTGAGATTCTCGGCATCCTTGGAGTAGTACATGATCGAGTGGATGTCGCTTCCGCGGTCGTTGAAGGCGGGGAACAGGTATCCGAGGGCGGGAAGCTTTACGATCCAGTCCCTCTTCCTGTCGTGGAATTCTCCGGACTTCGGGTCAAAGGAAAGAGCGGCTTCGGTCAGGTCCACTGGACAGATGACGGTGAGGATGTATTCGTAAACATCTTCAGAAGCATCATCGTTTACGGCGCCGTCTTTGGTCTTGCCGGGAACATCATAAATGTCGTGAGCCACGAGTATAAGGTAATTTCCGACATACTCAAAGGATGAGATTATGCGGTTATAGTAATCGTCGAGCAGATCGTCATCCTTAAGTCCGGATTCCCTGAGCTTTAAAAGGAATTCCTGCTGGCCTCCCTTTTTCTCCGCTTCGTTCATGATATCCAGTGTCAGTGCGCTTTTTCCTACGGTTCCGGAGAGAGCCTTTCTGAAGATATCAAAGTATTTGTACATTTCCTCTTCGGGAATCTGGGTAAAGGGCTTGGCAAATACCGCCTTTTTATTCTTTTCCGCGTCAACATAGCATCCTGCGATCCTTGTGACGGAACAGTTCTTGGGGGTGTAGAGCTTTTTGATCTCACCGAGTTCAGATTTGATCATATAATGCCTCCGACTGAAATTTGCCCATGGGGCAGCAACGAATATTTTATCATATTTTTGGTTTTTTTACACCGATTGGGAGTATAATATAGGGGCTTGTTACGTGTCATAGCCTCAAGGAGACTGTTGATGGATAGATCTTCCAAAAGAAAAGATATACCCAAATCGCTGTTTGTGCTTTTGATGGTTATTTATTCCTGCGCGACCCTTTATACCATTTTGGCCAACAGATCCACTGAAATGGTCAGGTTTCTGGGCAATGACGTACAGTTTTCTTCTTTTACGGGAATGTTCTCTTCGATAGCAAATATCTGTCTGATCTTTCTGGTGGTGTTCTTTGGTAAGGTTGGATTCATAACATCACTTGTTCTTCTGTTGTTACAGGTTCCGGGACTTTTCATAGGCATCGCAATAAACGGCAATCTGCTTGCTATTCCGGGCTTTTTCAGCAACCTCGTGACCATAGTGGCGGTTATTATTATCTATAACGGTATCAAGCAGGTGGTAAAACTGAGAGCTACGGATATGAAGCATCTGAAAGAACAGCAGATGTATTCGCAGAGGCTGTTCGAGCAGACGGCAACCTCCCTTGTCACCGCTATCGATGCAAAGGATGAATATTCTCATGGACATTCCATAAGGGTTGCCGAGTATTCCGAGAAGATAGCCAAGACACTGGGATGGAGCGAGGAAGAATGCAATAAGGTTTACTATGCCGCACTTCTTCATGATGTCGGCAAGATCGGTATAGACGATCATATCATCAACAAGAACGGAAAACTTACTCCCGAAGAATATGACGTTATCAAGCAGCATCCGGTAATGGGTAACCAGATCCTTTCGAGCATCGGTGAGTATCCTTATCTGAGCATAGGCGCTCATTACCACCACGAGCGTTATGACGGAAAGGGCTATCCCGAAGGAAGGAAGGGTGAGGACATCCCCGAGATAGCAAGGATCATATCCGTGGCCGATGCTTACGATGCGATGACCTCCAACAGAAGCTACAGGTCTGCGATCGCACAGCCGATCGTTCGCGAGGAGATAGTAAAGGGTGCGGGAACCCAGTTCGATCCCAGAATCGCCAAGATCATGATGCACCTCATCGATTCGGATACCGAATACAAGATGAAGGAGCGCAACACGGTCAGGGAACTTTCCGGAAGAAACAAGCTTGAATGCACCGAGTTTATGAGCGATTATTCCGACGGAATTAATCTTTCTCCTACAATCACCAGGGTTCATATGTCCTGCTCGACCATGGAGGGATCGGAAGAACCCGGAAGACCGGTTCTCATTCTTTTCGATGCGCTTGACGGACGTGTCCATTACGATGATAAGAATGTCCGCGATATGGTATATTTTGAGTACGGTCTCATCGGACTTGACGGAAATGTCACGGGTGACGGTTTCAGGAATGTGAAGACGGAGATCCTTCCCGAGGGAAGAACCGACTTTGCCGCATCCGGCGACGAGCCTTACGTATACGATATCGAGGCGGTCAAGATCAGGGACCATGTACGCATCAAGATCACGAGGAAGGAAAAGACAAGCGATGTATCGATGATCATCACACTTGCCCTTCCCGACAGTTCAAGATATGCTTACATAAGCATTGCCGGTGAGAATTGTATCATCGATGAGGTTAAGATAGATCACGACGAAGAGCGAGTTCCGGATGACTACATCACAAGGATAGCCGAGGAGGTCAGCTACATCGACAGACCCGAAGGCGATATCCCCAATGTCCAGGTCAACGGTCACAAGACCGATGCATCGAAGGGAATTCCTCTCGGAAGCGGATTTACCGTCACCTTCCATGCGATGAGTCTTCCCACCGCAAGACTTATATGGCACTGTCCTTATATCAGTATCTATTCCTCACCGAGCGGAGAACCTTATACAAAAGGATACAAGGAATACGCCCTGGTAAGACTTGACGGGGAATACTGGGACAGCGGCTCATTCAACAATAAACTTATTGTCAATAAGAATGACGACTTTGCCGGATGGGATGCCTGGAAAGGCGCTCTCAGTGAGGGCCTTGACTGCAGCGTGACGTTCAGGCGCCATGGAAACCAGATCGTAACGACAACCGAGAACAGAGGTCTCTTTATCAAAAACACCACGACAATAAACGCAAATCCTGATAAAGTATATGTGGCCCTTACCGGTGACCAGTGTGCGATAACAACCATTAAGATAACCCGTGATCCTATCGGGAATTAAATAAAGGCGGAATACGTAAATGGAACAGTATAAGCAGGAATTCATTGATTTCATGATCGAGTGTCAGGTCCTCAAGTTCGGGGATTTCACTCTCAAGAGCGGAAGGAAGTCTCCCTTCTTCATGAATGCGGGAGCATATGTCACCGGTTCACAGCTCGGAAGGCTCGGAGAGTATTACGCAAAGGCAATCCACGACAATTTCGGGGATGACTTCGATGTCCTTTTCGGACCGGCTTACAAGGGAATACCTCTCGGTGTAGCCACTGCGATAGCGTATTCAAAGCTTTACGGTATCGACGTAAGATACTGCTCTAACAGAAAAGAGGTCAAGGACCACGGCGACACCGGGATCCTTCTCGGATCAAAACTTAATGACGGAGACAGGGTCATCATGATCGAGGATGTCACCACTTCCGGCAAGTCCATCGAAGAGACCTATCCCATCATCAAGGCACAGGCGGACGTACAGATCAAGGGACTTATCGTTTCACTCAACCGTATGGAAAAGGGACTTCACTCGGATGCCGGCGCTCTCGATGAGATAAAGTCCACCTACGGATTTGATACCGCTGCGATAGTCACCATGGCGGAGGTCACCGAATATCTCTACAATACCGAAAGACAGGGTAAGGTATGGATCGATGACGATCTCAAGAAAGCACTTGATGAATACTACGCTCTTTACGGAGCTAAATAATCCTACATTTGTGCCGCGTAATTCCGGTCACGTCAGGAAAGGAGACAGAAAATGGAAGAGGAAAAGATCTACAAAGTTGTAAGAGCAACCGGTGCATGGGACCTTGCCATCGGTATCGGAACCATAATTCTCGGACTCGGTGCCGGGATCATGCTTGTTGTAAGCGGAGCTAAGCTCCTTTCATCAAGATCCAAGATAATGTTCTGATGCGCAGATCTTACATGTTTACAAACAGGCGGCATCCCTATATAGGGATAATGTCCGCCATACTGGGCGCGATAGCTCTCGTTTCCCTGGGATACGGGATTGTAAGCAGCTATCTTCTGAGCGGAGACGTACCGATGGGATTCGGGGCAGGCTGCGCTCTTGCCACTTTATATGCACTTGTCGGATGGTTTATGGGGGTAATGGCCGTCAGACTCCCGGACTCATTCCACATAAGCGGGATCATAGGGATCGTCCTCAATTCCGTCTCGCTCATCATATCCGCATTTCTTCTGTGGATACCCGTATAGGAAAATGCTCCGGCGTAAAAGCCGGAGTTTTTTAGTCAGGCAGATGCCGCAAAAGGCACCAAATATAGTCTGAAAGGGATGTGCGGTAACTAAATATGGGTTTTTGGATATTGCATGACCCCGTATCTTTTAGTACAATAAATGGTGGTTTTCATTCTATAAGGAAATGATCGGGAGGTTTTTATGAGTACAACCGCTAAAAAACAGCCTGCATCCGTAGGAATAGTCATGGGTTCCGACTCCGATATGCCCGTAATGGCAAAGGCGGCCGAGATCCTTGATAAACTGGGGATAGGTTATGAGATGACTATTATTTCGGCCCACAGGGAGCCGGATGTTTTTTTTGAGTATGCAAGCACCGCGGAAAAGAAGGGCTTCAAGGTTATCATCGCCGGAGCCGGCATGGCTGCCCATCTTCCCGGAATGTGTGCCGCAATATTCCCCATGCCCGTCATAGGAATACCGATGCACACCACTTCACTCGGCGGAAGGGATTCGCTCTATTCGATAGTGCAGATGCCTTCCGGCATTCCCGTTGCGACCGTTGCGATAAACGGCGGCGCAAATGCCGGACTTCTTGCCGCCAAGATCCTTGCGACCTCGGACAAGAAGCTTCTCGCAAAGCTTAAAAAATATTCATCCGATCTTAAGAAACAGGTTCAGGACAAAGATGCTAAACTACAGAAGGTCGGATACAAGAAATATCTTGAGAACAAATAAACTCATTCAGCAAAGGGGAAATCATGGCACTTGATTACAAGGCAGCAGGCGTAGACATTGAGGCAGGATACAGATCCGTCGAGCTCATCAAGAAATACGTCGGTGAGACAAACAGACCCGAAGTAATGGGAGGACTCGGAGGATTCTCCGGAGCTTTCAGTGCGGCGGCATTCAAAGGAATGGAGGAGCCGGTTCTTCTTTCCGGTACGGACGGAGTCGGAACCAAGCTCAAGGCGGCAATGGTCCTTGATAAGCACGACACTATCGGTATCGACTGTGTTGCGATGTGCGTCAACGACGTTGCATGTGCGGGCGGTGAGCCTCTCTTTTTCCTTGATTACATCGCATGCGGCAAGAACTATCCCGAGAAGATCGCAGAGATAGTCAAGGGCGTTGCGGAAGGCTGCAAGATGTCCGAGTGTGCTCTTGTAGGCGGAGAGACCGCAGAGCATCCCGGAATGATGCCCGATGACGAATATGATATCGCAGGATTTTCAGTAGGCGTTGTCGACAAGAAGGACCTCATCACCGGAGCAGATATCAAGGAAGGTGACACGCTTGTCGGAATCGCATCAAGCGGAATTCATTCAAACGGTTTTTCACTTATCAGAAAAGTATTCGATATGACTTCCGAGTCTCTTAACAAGTATTATGACGAGCTCGGTGAGACACTCGGTGAAGCACTCCTTACCCCCACCAGGATCTATGTCAAGGCACTTAAAGCCCTTAAGAACGGCGGAGTAAAGGTAAAGGGATGCAGCCACATCACCGGCGGCGGATTCTACGAGAACATTCCCAGAATGCTTCCCGACGGAATCAATGCACAGATCGATAAGAACAGCTATGACATTCCTCCCATCTTCGGACTTCTTGCAAAGACCGGAGGCATCGAAGAGAAGATGATGTACAACACCTACAACATGGGACTCGGAATGGTTCTTGCACTCGATCCCGCAGATGCGCAGAAGGCAGTCGAGATCTTAAACGGTGCCGGAGAGAAGGCATATGTCGTAGGAAAGTGCGTTGCAGGTGAAAAGGGAGTAACCTTATGCTGAAAATTGTCGTCTGTGTGAGCGGAGGCGGAACGAATCTCCAGGCCATCATCGATGGTATTGCAAACGGTTCGATAACAAATACCGAGATAGTCGGTGTCATCAGCAACAACCACGGAGTAAAGAGTCTCGACAGGGCGAAGGCAGCAGGCATTCCCGCATTCACTATCTGCCCCAGGGAGTTTTCCGAAAGAGCCGATTTCCACAAGGCGTTCCTCGATAAGCTTGCAGAGCTCGCACCGGATCTTATCGTTCTTGCGGGATTTCTTGTAAAGATTCCGGAGGAGATGGTAAGCGCTTATCCCGGAAGGATCATCAATATCCATCCTTCGCTTATTCCTTCTTTTTGCGGAGTCGGATATTACGGACTCAGGGTTCATGAGAGAGCTCTCGAAAGAGGCGTGAAGGTTACCGGAGCTACCGTACACTTTGTGAACGAGGGCATGGATGAAGGTCCCATCATTTCCCAGAAGGCGGTAAATGTTCTGGATGGTGACACCCCCGAGGTGCTGCAGAGAAGAGTCATGGAGGAAGCCGAATGGATCCTTCTTCCCCGGGCGATAGATGATTATGCAAACGGACGCATCCGTATGGAAAACGGACGCTGTGTAAGAAAGGTGTAATATGAAAATACTTATTGTCGGAGGCGGCGGAAGAGAGCATGCGATCGCTCAAGCCGTAGCAAAGAGCCCCAGATGTACAAAGCTCTACTGTGCACCCGGTAATGCCGGAATTGCCGCACTTGCTGAGTGCGTTCCCATCGGTGTTATGGAATTTGACAAGATCGTTTCGTTTTCCAAGGAGAATGCGATCGACCTTGTTATAGTCGGACCGGACGATCCCCTTGTAGGAGGAATTGTCGACGAGCTTGAGAAGGCAGGGATCAGGACATTCGGTCCCCGGAAGAATGCTGCGATCATTGAAGGCAGCAAGGCTTTCTCCAAGGACCTTATGAAGAAATACGGAATTCCCACCGCAGCTTACGAGAATTTCGACGATCCCGAAAAGGCTCTCGAATATCTCAGGACAAAGGCTGAGTTCCCCATCGTCCTCAAGGCTGACGGACTTGCACTCGGAAAGGGAGTTCTCATCTGCGAAAACCTTGCCGAAGCCGAAGAGGGTGTTAAGACCATCATGCTTGACAAGAAGTTCGGTTCCTCGGGAAATAAGATGGTCATCGAAGAGTTCATGACCGGACGCGAGGTCAGCGTTCTTTCGTTTGTGGACGGCAAGACCGTCAAGATAATGTCTTCCGCACAGGATCACAAGAGAGCGGGCGACGGAGACACAGGCCTCAATACCGGCGGAATGGGTAATTTCTCACCTACTCCTTTCTATACGAAGGAAGTTGATGAGTTCTGCCAGAAGAATATCTTCCGGCCCACCGTTGAAGCGATGGCTGCCGAAGGAAGGCCTTTCCACGGAATTATCTTTTTCGGACTCATGCTCACACCGAAGGGTCCCAGGGTTCTCGAGTACAATGCGAGATTCGGAGATCCCGAAGCGCAGGTTGTTCTTCCCAGACTCGAGAATGACATCCTTGATGTTGTCGATGCCTGCATAGACGGAAAGCTTGATGAGATCGACCTTAAGTTCTCCGACAAAGCCGCTGTCTGCGTAGTGCTTGCAAGTGACGGATATCCCGTGAAGTATGAGAAGGGATTCCCGATTGAAGGACTTGAGAATTTTGAAGGTAAGGACGATGCGTTCTGCTTCCATGCCGGAACGAAGTTCGACGAAGCCGGCCGCATAGTTACAAACGGCGGAAGAGTGCTCGGTATCACGGCACTCGGCAATGACCTTAAGGAAGCAAGAAAGAAAGCATACGAAGCAACCGAGTGGGTCACCTTTGAGAATAAATACATGAGACATGACATCGGTAAAGCGATCGATGAAGCATGACGGAGGTAATCGGAAAAATGAAAACGAATAACAGATCCCAGATCATAAGACAGATAGTCTTGACGGCAGCGATAGTCATTGCCGCATGCGCTATTCTTTTCGGAAAACAGTTTGCACTTACCGTTTCCGCAAACAGCACCGGAAAGGTAACTTCCACAACAGCGAACGTCAGAGCTTCGGCATCCACTTCATCCGAAGCAATCGCAAGCCTTTCAAAGGGTGATACGGTCGATATCAAGAGTCAGACCAACGGAACCGACGGATATGTATGGTATGAGATCACCGTAGATGCGACAAGAACCGGATACATCAGATCCGATCTTGTTGAGATCACCGACGGAACCACTCCCGCAGCCGGCGGAACAACCACTGCCACAACGACGACAACTCCCACCGCCAATCCCGAGGGAGTAACAATAGTTGAAACCGTAAGCGGAACAACCACCGCAGACGTTAACGTAAGAGCCGATGCATCAACCAATTCCGAGATCGTTGCTAAGGCGGCAAGCGGACTTACCCTTTCCGTAACCGGAACTAAGCTCGGAACCGACGGCAACACCTGGTACTATCTGACCTTCACCAAGGACGGAGTAAGCACCACAGGTTACATCAGATCCGATTTCGTAAATCTTTCAGGAGAGCTCAGAGAGCCCAGCACCAGCGACGAACCCGATCCCCTTCCCACCACTACCGAGACCGTTCAGACAACAGTTCAGAGACGCTGGGAAACCCAGGAGCAGGCAGACGGATGGTTCCTTCTCGATTATGAGCAGGGAAGACAGTACAACATCGACAATCTCTTCCAGACCAACGAGACCAACTCACAGCTTCTTCAGAAGCAGGAAGGCAGGATCAAGTCCCTCAGGACCGGTCTCATCATTGTTATCATCCTTCTCGTTGCAGTCATCGCAGCGGCAGTATTCTTCTTCATGAAGTGGAAGGATCTCGATGACAGGGCAGCATTTGCTGAGGCTGAAAAGGAAAGAGCAAAGAGAATCGCGGGACACGGTGAGGGAAGAAGAACCGCTCCCGAAGGACGTGTACAGCGCACCTCAAGAGACAGAGAGCCCGTACGCAGGGAAGGCGCAGAGCGCAGAAGACCTGCAGAAGGAGCTGCAAGAAATCCCGAAGGCAGAACCGGCGAAAGACCCGCAAGACCTGCCGGTGAGAGAAGACCCGTTGACGTTCAGAAGGGTCAGAGCTCACATACCGTAAGACCTTCCGAGCCTCAGGAAAGAAGAGCCGAGGCACCCGTACGTGAGGCTGCTCCCCGCGAGGAAAGACCCGCTGCACCCGCAGAGGCAGAAGCAGAGAGAAGACCCCACAGACCCAGACCTCAGGCTGATGTTCCCGTAAAGGAGCACCACAGAAAACCTCCCGTTGACGATGATGACGATGAATTCGAATTCGGATTCCTCAACTGGGACGATGACGATAAATAAATAAGATATTTCATACGGGACGGCCGGTCATCCGGTCCGTCCCGTTTCGGTAAAAAAGGGATGTAAATAAAGCCCGTAACGATTGACCCGGAGGGGTATTTGTTATATCTTATATATAACAGCAAATGACGGAATTCCTTATCTTTGCGGAAAGGAGGAAGAGATGTATATAGAGATAGATTTTAACAGTGATGAAGCGATATACAGCCAGCTATGCGATCAGATAATCATGGGTATCGCGGCCGCGAGACTTAATGACGGCGATCCTCTTCCTTCCGTAAGACAGCTGGCAAGCGATATCGGCATCAATATGCATACGGTGAACAAGGCATATACTGTGCTGAGGCAGCAGGGATACGTCAAGGTGGACAGAAGACGCGGAGCGGTGATAAGCGTCGATCCCGACAAAGCCATCGCACTCGAAGAACTCGGAGAGAGTCTCAGGGTGGATATAGCGAGAGCTTTTTGCAGGAATATCTCGCGTGAGGATGTCCACAAGCTGGTTGACCGGATATTTGATGATTACGCATCCGATCATTCCAAAGAATAAGTCGTTAACAGTCAGGAGATAAAGGTGGAAGATAATTATTCTGAAAAAGCAAAACAGTCCCTGGGGATTGCTTTCAAATGGGCGAAGAAGCTCCGCCAGAGCTATGTGGGTTCGGAGCATATCCTTCTCGGACTTGCCCTGAATACCGAAAGCATGGCGGGCGGAGTGCTGGCATCGAACAATCTCGATACCGCCAAGCTCACCGATATGATCAGGGACATGATAAGCTTCAATACAGCCCTTGCGATCGAATCAAGGGAAGAGTATTCACCCAGGGCAAGGGGAATACTTGAGGAAGCACATAAGCTTGCAAAGAGGTTCGGACAGGAAGCGACAGGTACCGAGCATATTCTTCTTGCGCTCATCAAGGAAGGCGAAAATGTTGCGGTAAGACTTCTTGCCACGATGGGCATCAACCCGATGAAGGTTTATGCTGATACCCTTGCCGCAATGGGACAGGATCCCGCACTTGCACGTGAGGATCTTATGGCACGCGGAGGCGAAGCGGGCGAGAGGGCATCCATCCTCGGACAGTATTCAAGGGATCTTACAAAGCTTGCCGAAGAGGGAAAGCTCGATCCCGTCATCGGCAGGAAAGATGAGATCAAGAGGATCATCCAGATCCTTTCGAGAAGGACCAAGAATAACCCCTGTCTCATCGGTGAACCCGGTGTAGGCAAGACTGCGGTTGTCGAGGGACTCGCACAGCTCATAGCATCCGGCGAAGCACCCGATACCGTCAAGAACAAGAGACTCCTTACACTGGATCTTCCCGGAATGGTAGCGGGTTCAAAGTACCGCGGAGAATTCGAGGAGAGGATCAAGCGCGTCATCAGGGAAGTTGAAGATAACGGAAATATCATTCTTTTCCTGGATGAGATCCATACCTTGATCGGTGCCGGCGGAGCGGAAGGCTCCATCGATGCATCCAATATCATGAAGCCTTCGCTTGCAAGGGGAGAGCTTCAGCTCATCGGTGCGACGACCGTTGCCGAGTATCATAAGTATGTCGAAAAGGATGCGGCTTTAGAGAGGCGTTTCCAGCCCGTTACCGTTGAAGAGCCCACTGAGGAAGAGAGCATCCGTATCCTCGAGGGCATAAAGCACAAATACGAAGACCACCACAATATCGAGATCACACCCGAAGCCATTGATGCCGCGGTAAGACTTTCGGCAAGATACATCAATGACAGAAATCTTCCCGACAAGGCAATCGACCTTATCGATGAAGCCGCAGCAAGCGCGCACCTTCGCACGATGGAGGTTCCCGAAAAGCATAAGGCGATGCTCGATGAGATCAATAAGATGGACAGGCAGATCGAGCTTTCCATCCGTATGGAAGCATTCCTTCAGGCGAGGGAGATCAAATTAAAGCAGGACGAGCTCATCAAAAAGTATGAGAAGGCTGTCAAAAAGAGTGAGGAAAAATCCGGTGTCCGCAAGGGCAGCATAGGTGAGGACGATATCGCAAAGGTTGTCGCAATGTGGACCAAGATACCGGTTACCAAGCTTAATGAAAAGGAAAGCGACAGGCTCCTTAAGCTTGAGTCTATTCTTCATAAGAGAGTCATCGGTCAGGAGGAAGCGGTTGAAGGCATCTCAAAGGCGATGAGAAGAGGACGCGTTGGTCTTAAGGATCCAAAGCGCCCCGTGGGATCTTTCCTTTTCCTCGGACCAACCGGCGTAGGTAAGACCGAGCTTTCAAAAGCACTTGCAGAGGCAATGTTCGGTTCGGAGGATTCCCTCATAAGGATCGATATGTCCGAATATATGGAAAGCTTCTCGACTACGAAGATGATCGGTTCACCTCCCGGATATGTGGGATTTTCCGAGGGCGGTCAGCTTACAGACAAGATAAGAAGCAACCCTTATTCGGTTGTTCTTTTCGATGAGATCGAGAAGGCACATCCCGATGTTTTCAATATACTTCTCCAGGTTCTCGATGACGGTCATCTGACCGATTCGAAGGGCAGGAAGGTATCGTTCAAGAACACGATCATAATCATGACCTCCAATGCCGGAGCACAGCGCATCGTCGATCCCAAGAATCTCGGATTCGGTGCATCGAGCGGCGGTGAGAAGGCTGATTATGAAAGAATGAAGTCGGGCGTGATGGAAGAGGTAAAGAGGATCTTCAAGCCCGAGTTCATAAACAGGATCGATGACATCGTCGTGTTCAGTCAGCTCAGCGACGAAAACCTTAAGGACATCGTCGATCTGCTTGCAAGACAGCTCGGAGACAGATGCAGGGAACAGATGGATATAGAGCTTAAGCTCGCTCCTTCCGTCAAGAGTCATCTGATCGGGAAATATGCCGACAGGAAGATGGGCGCAAGACCCTTAAAGAGAGCGATGCTCACTGTTGTTGAGGATCCGCTTGCCGAAGAGATCCTGCGGAAGAATGTAAAACCGGGTGACAGCGTAACCTGCTCTTACTCGGGCGGAAAAGTCTGTTTTAAGGTTAAAGAGCCTAAGAAATAAATAAACGGAGGAGAATAAAAAATGGCTGAAATACTTTATGCGGAAGACGGCGGAAAGCTTGCGTTCGGAGATCATCATCTCAAGGAAAAGACCAAAGCGGAGGATTTTCCTTTCGGAGGAGATCTTCTCAAGGTCAAGACGTATGAAGATATAACCAGATTTGAGAAGAACGGTCTTTTCGTATATGAGTCCGTTCCCGGAACAACGGTCACCGGATTCGAAGAGACCGAGGATTCAATGGAATTCGATGTAAGCGGTAAGGGTGCGGTTTCGATCACACTCGGACTTGCGGAAGATACTCTTTATTCCATCGAGGAAGACGGAGACGAGACCGGTGCGGTCAAGACAGGACTCGGCGGAAAGCTCAGCCTTTCCCTTGATCTTTCCGGAAACCGCAAGGCTCATGTAAAGGTATCCAAAGCTTAATCTTTATGGCAAAAGCAAAGCAGACAAGCGTATATTTCTGTCAGAGCTGCGGTTATGAATCGGCCAAGTGGATGGGACAGTGTCCGGGATGCCACGAGTGGAATACTTTCGTTGAAGAGAAGGTTGTAAAGGGCGATTCATCAAGCGCAAGTTTCCGTATCGCATCGGCTGCAAAGGGCGGTGCATCTTCCCTGACCTCTGCTTCGGTGACATCCATCGGTGATGTTTCGGGCGAAGAGGGAATAAGGGAATCATCCGGAATCGACGAACTCGACAGGGTTCTCGGAGGGGGAGTCATGAAAGGCTCCCTTACTCTTATCGGCGGTGATCCCGGAATAGGAAAATCAACGCTGCTCCTTCAGGTATGCAGAAATATGTCTGCCGCGGGACGTAAGGTGCTTTATGTATCCGGCGAGGAATCCGCCGCACAGATCAAGATGAGGGCGGACCGTATAGGAAAGTTCGACGGGGACATGAAGCTTTTGTGCGAGACCGATCTGAATACGATCGCAGAGGTGATGCGTTCGATGGTCCCCGATGTCTGCGTTATCGATTCGATACAGACCATGTACAGCGAACAGGTTTCATCCGCTCCGGGTTCCGTATCCCAGGTCAGGGAATCGACCCAGGTACTGATGCAGCTTTCCAAGGTTCTCGGCATATCCGTGTTTATCGTGGGTCATGTCACCAAGGAAGGGACCGTTGCGGGTCCCAGGGTCCTTGAGCACATGGTCGATACCGTCCTTTATTTCGAAGGTGACAGACATGCTTCGTACAGGATCTTAAGAGGAGTCAAGAACCGTTTCGGATCCACCAATGAGATCGGCGTGTTCGAGATGAGGGGAGAGGGCCTTGTGCAGGTCACCAATCCATCCGAATATCTTCTTAACGGAAGACCGCTCGATGCATCGGGATGTATCGTATCCTGCAGCATGGAAGGAACCCGTCCGATACTTGTAGAGATCCAGAGTCTGGTATGCAGGTCCAATCTCGGTGTTCCGAGAAGACAGGCTACGGGCGTGGATTATAACCGCGTCAATCTTCTTATGGCCGTGCTGGAGAAAAGATGCGGCATGCATCTGGGAGACTGTGATGCGTATGTCAACCTGACCGGCGGAATGAAGCTTACCGAACCCGCACTCGATCTTGCGATGGTCCTTGCGATAGTCTCATCCTTCAAGAACCAGTCCGTTCCGGCATCGGTCGTCGCATTCGGAGAAGTGGGTCTTTCGGGAGAAGTCCGCACTGTTTCGCAGGTTTCGCAGAGAGTATCCGAGGCCGTAAGACTCGGATTTAAGACAGTCATTGTTCCCGCACCTTCCCTGGAAGATGCGAAGAAAGCCGCTGGTAAGGATGCCGAGATCATCGGAGTATCCAATGTCAGGGAGGCTGTGGACAGGGTTATATGATATCTTTATTTTTTCCTTGCCACATATAAAGCGTTGTTGTATAATACGTGGGTCGGTCACTTTATGACCCCATAGGGGAATAGTACAATGGTAGTGCGGCGGTCTCCAAAACCGTTAATGGGAGTTCGATCCTCTCTTCCCCTGCTCAAGGTAAGACGTCTTTGTTTGAAGGCGTCTTTTTTGTATGTACTTCTGCGTTTTGGGAATTTCATAAAGAATGTGATATAATCACTATATTTCGGAGGTGCGATATGCATAATATTGACAACGTCAGAATGCTTGAGCTTCCCGAGAGGGGAGATGAAAGAGGAAATCTTGTTATTGCCGAATGCGGTACGGATATCCCTTTTGATATAAAAAGAGTTTTCTATATTTACGGTTCGGATCCTGATGTGGTAAGGGGATGCCATGCCAACCGCAGATCCGAGTTTGTTCTTATCAATGTTGCCGGATCCAGCAAGGTCAAGGTGCTTGACGGAGAAGGCAATGAGATAATCTACATCCTTAACAGACCCAAGACTGGAATATATCTTCCCAATATGGTTTGGAAGGAGATGTATGATTTCAGCGAGGATTCGGTTCTTTTATGCCTTGCGAGCACACATTACGACGAGAACGAATACATCAGGAACCTCGATGAGTATAAGAGGATAATAAAGGAGTCCGCACAGTGAGCAAGATTTCCATAGTCATACCCGTCTATTACAATTCCGATACTCTCAGGGATCTGTATGAAGATCTTAAGAATAAGGTTCTCGGGACCATCGGGGAATACGAGATTGTTTTTGTCGATGACGGGTCCGGTGACGAATCCTGGAAGATCATGAATGAGATCCGTCTTGAAGACAGCAACGTGAAGTGTGTAAAGCTTTCAAGGAATTTCGGTGAGCACGCTGCGATATTTGCGGGACTTTCCGTATGTACCGGAGACTGTGCGGTCACCAAGCAGGCAGATCTTCAGGAGGATTCTTCTCTCATCCTTCAGATGTATGAGAGCTGGAAGAAGGGTAACGAAATAGTTCTCGCTGCAAGAAGAACCAGGAAGGATAATCCCATATATGTTCTTTTCGCCGGCATGTATTACAAGCTGATCCGTAAGATGGTCAACAAGAACATGCCCATGGGCGGATGCGACTGTTATCTTGTCGGAAGGAAGGCAATCAACGAGCTCATAAAATTAAATGAAAAAAATTCATCCCTTACGCTGCAGGTAATGTGGCTGGGATTTCAGACGGATATCATCTATTTCGACAGGCTTGAGCGTGAGAAGGGCAAGGGCAGATGGACCATGGCGAAGAAGGTTAAGCTCGTTATGGATTCCATACTCAGCTTTTCATATGCTCCCCTGAGAATGATGATGTACGCCGGATTTATATTCGATATCTTTTCTCTCATCATGTTCATAGTGGTTCTTGCGGAATACTTTTCCGTCGGTACACCGATAGCCGGATGGTCTTCGCTGATGAGTGTCGTTCTCCTGGGATTCGGAATGATGATGACCATGATCGGCATCATAGGCGAATATATATGGAGAGCACTTGATGCTTCAAGGAACAGACCTCCTTTCATTATTGACACCATCAAGACCGGTGACGAGGATATCAAGGACTGAACCGATGAGCGATCTTAATATCTTACAGAATGATCTTAATATACTTCATGATTACATAATCTCCCTTGGCGGAAGCGAAGAACTCTGGTCGAGGATAGTTTCCTGTGAAGGAGTTCTGGCTGAGCTGTATTACTGGTGCAGAACCGGGCAGCTGCTGGGGAAATACGAGCCCGAGGGGATATCGATCTCCGATTGCATCGCATGGCAGGTCGATCATTTCAAAGCCTATATGGACAGGGAAGAGAACAACAGATGGCACAGGGAGAGGCTTTTTGTGCAGAGCCTTGAGTCTCTTCTGGATGTCAGCGAAGGCAGGGCAGATGTGCTTGCCAAGATCCGCGGAGAAGGCGGTGAATCCGGAACGGACAGAGAGGACGTATAACTGCCGTTTTTAGCCGAAAAAATCTGATTTTTTTGTTTTTTGACACTTGTATCATATTAAAAATATGTTAAGATATTAAGTGTCTGCCCCTTAAGGGGCTTATGGTTATCGGGATTGATAATATGGGAAATACGACTGATTCACCGGAATATCTGCGGGCTCTTGCGCAGGATTACAAAATGAAGATAAGTCCTCTGACTCCCTATCTGCCCTGGCTTCAACAGGCAGCGGAAAAGGCTGTGGTCAGTAATTATTCCGATAACGGAGTGACTGATTCAAGTATCTCATTTCCCGTTTATTCATCGGAACTGATGGGATTTATAAAAGCCTGTAACATATCCGGGCTGATGGATCGCAATTATCCGTATGTATATTCCAGAAAGGCCATCAAGACTCATGACGAGGAACGAAGACTTATCGTCGGAGCAACCTGGAAGGAATGGGATATCCTTTGCGGGATCCTCAGCAAATACGTCCTCGGAGGGCGTACGAGATCCGCTCTGTGGAAAGAAGGCGTTACCGAACAGATCTTCTATCTCACAGTCAGCAAGATGCAGGAAATAGTGGATTTCTGGGAATGATATCAG
>JAEEQL010000046.1 GCA_016285265.1 Lachnospiraceae bacterium | reverse complement strand
CGAAATGTTCAAGACTGTTACGGCAAATGTCGTGACTTCACTTTCACAGGGCTTTCTTTCATTCCTTTTAAAGCTCTGGAACTTCATTATCGGATTCATTATTTCAATATATGTTCTCTGGAGCAAAGAAAGACATGTGGCAAGAAGCAAGAAGATCGTCTATGCCGTTTTCTCCAGAGAGATTGCAAATGCGATTGTTGAAGCATTCAGATTCACTCACAGAACTTTCATCGGTTTCTTCTTCGGTAAGATCGTTGATTCCGTGATAATCGGACTTATCTGTTTCATCGGATGTACTTTGATGCAGATCCCATATGCGATCCTTATCAGCATCATCGTAGGAGTTACGAATATAATTCCTTTCTTCGGACCGTACTTTGGTGCGATTCCCTCGACTATACTTATTTTTGCATTCGATCCCCTGCATCCCGGAAAGGCGCTTGCATTTGTTGTTTTTGTTATCATACTGCAGCAATTCGACGGTAACTGGCTCGGCCCCAGAATACTTTCGACATCAACCGGATTATCCGGATTCTGGATCATATTCTCGATCACTCTTTTCGGCGGATTGTTCGGTGTATTCGGAATGGTCATAGGTGTGCCTGTATTTGCTGTGCTTTATGCGGGTTTCAGACAGTTTAACAGAAACCGTCTCAAGAAAAAGGGATTTCCCTATAAGACGAATGAATATCTTACTGTAGGTACGATCAATGAAGACGGAAGCGTTAATCCGATTCCTCCCGTTGAAAAGCGCCCCCAGAAGGATGGCTTTATTACTTCACTTATCAAAAAATCCACGGATAAAAAAGAAAAGAAGTCACAGGATAAATGAAATTTGTAATACAGAGAGTTCTTAACGCATCGACAACCATAATTGAAACTTCTTCATCCGGAGAGCAGAAGGAATATGTTTCCGGTAAGATAGGCAAAGGATATATGGTGCTCTGCGGTATCATGGACAGCGATACGGTCGGGATAGCGGATAAGATGGTTGCAAAGCTTATAGGACTTCGCATATTCGAGGATGAAAACGGCAAGACCAATCTGGATCTTAAAACTGTCGGAGGAGAACTGATGATAGTTTCCCAGTTCACACTCTGTGCGGATACCGGTCACGGAAACAGACCCGCATTCATCAAAGCGGCCCGTCCCGAGAAAGCAATCCCCATATACGAACATATAATAGAAGAGTGCCGTAATGCCGGTTATAATGTTCAGACCGGAGTATTCGGTGCGGATATGAAGGTCGAGCTTACGAATGACGGTCCTTTTACGATCATTCTTGATTCAGACGATTTCGTTAAGACGGATAAATAACCTAATGAAATATGTGTTAATTATTTAACAAGATGACAGCAAGAGAGTACGACAATATAGTTTTGATCGGTATGCCCGGTGTCGGCAAATCCACTGCCGGTGTCATCGCGGCCAAGCAGCTCGGAATGCGTTTCGAGGATGCGGACATTCTGATACAGCACAAAGAGAAAAAGCTACTCAGTCAGATAATTGATGAAAAAGGCATAGACGGGTTTCTGAGCATCGAAAATGACGTTCTGAAGGGTATAAAAGATAAAGGCCTGCTTATAGCGACAGGCGGCAGCGCCGTATACAGCTGTGAGGCAATGGAATATCTTAAGAAAAACAGCCTGATGATATACCTGCATCTGGATCTGAAGGATTTATCGATGCGATTATCGGATCTAAAACATCGAGGCGTTGTTTTACGTGACGGACAGACTCTGAATGATATTTATGACGAAAGAGTTCCGCTTTACAGAAAGTATGCCGATGTCGAAATTGATGAGACCGGACTTGATATAGAAGAAACAGTGACCCTTATATGTGAAAGGGCATCGATATACAACTATTCGCAAAATACGGATTTAACGAATAGTTAGTACTCAAAAATATGGGTTTTATGGCTTTTTCTATATATCCATAAATAAATGATCACTGCCCCGTATATCATTTACGGGAATGAAATAAATATTTACAGAGGTAGTTTGAAATGAAGTTCGCAGACAGACTTGATAACTTTGGTGCTGAAATATTCGCGGCTCTTAATGAAAAAAAGATCGCATGTGAAGCCAAGGGTCAAAAGATCTATAACTTTTCGGTGGGTACTCCGGATTTTCCGGTACCCGATCATATTAAGAATGCACTTATCGAAGCCGCTCAGGATCCCGTTAACTGGAAGTATTCACTTAGGGATATGCCCGAAATGCTCGAAGCCGTATGTGCATATTTTAAAAAGCGTTACGGTGTGGACGGGATCACTCCCGATATGGTCATGAGCTGTTACGGTACACAGGAAGGATGCGGACATCTTTGCCTTGCACTTCTTAATAAGGGAGACACCGTTCTTCTTCCCGATCCCTGTTATCCCGTATTCCAGGCAGGAGCATTCCTTGCAGAAGCAGATCCTTACTACTACCCTCTTATTGCCGATAATAACTTCCTTCCGGACGTAAGATCGATCCCTGCGGATGTGGCTGCAAAGGCTAAGGTGATGATCGTATCTCTTCCCGCCAATCCCGTGGGAAGCGTCGCAAAAGAAGGAATCTATGATGAGATAATCGCCTGGGCTAAGGCCAATGATGTCATCATCGTACACGATAACGCATACAGTGACATCATCTATGACGGAAATGTGGGTCAGAGCTTCCTTAAATATGACGGAGCTTTGGATGTAGGTGTTGAATTCTTTTCACTTTCTAAATCATTCGATGTTACCGGTGCAAGAATAAGCTTTCTTGTCGGAAGAAAAGACATAGTTGCCGCTGTTAAGAAACTCAGAAGCCAGATTGATTTCGGTATGTTCATACCCATTCAGAAGGCTGCGATAGCTGCTCTTACAGGTCCCGATGACTCGGTTAAGTCCCAGAATAAGGAATATCAGAACAGACGAGACGCACTCTGCGGAGGCGCCAGAAAGATCGGCTGGAACATTCCGGATGCAAAGGGATCCATGTTCGTTTGGGCACCTGTTCCGGAGAGACACGGCAATTCAATGGAATTTTGTATGGAACTACTTGAAAAGACAGGCGTTCTCTGCACACCGGGATCGTCATTTGGGCCTTCCGGCGAAGGTTATGTAAGAATGGCTCTTGTCGCAACGGTTCCTGTCATCGAAGAAGCACTGAGTGTAATAAAGGAAAGCGGAATTATAAACGGGTAATACGAAAAATGGACTCTGATAAGAACAAAATACTCAACAATAAATTTTATCTTTATCTGACAGAATTCTTTGCGGGTATGTCAGTTATGGCTGTTGAACTCGGAGCAAGCAGATTACTTGCTCCGTATTTCAGTTCATCACAGATAGTCTGGACGATAATCATAGGAACGATAATGATAGCCATGGCACTGGGCAATATCTACGGAGGACGCAAAGCAGACAAGGATCCCAATCCCGATAAGCTTTACAGAAGGATCCTGGTTGCCGCAGTATGGATCGCACTCATCCCTGTAGTCGGTAAATACATCATCATCGGAATATCTGCCGTACTTATCTTTTCGATCAATACGAATTTCCTTGTTATAGCCGCATTCGTAGCATGCATGGTAATATTCGTATTTCCTTTGTTCCTGCTCGGAACCGTAACGCCTTCACTTGTCAAATACACGGTAGACAGCCTTGATGACAGCGGCAAGATCGTCGGAATGCTGAATGCGGCAAACACGATAGGCAGCATCATCGGAACATTTGTCCCTACATTTATCAGCATCCCCGCTGTCGGAACCTCCGCAACATTTCTTATCTTTGCAGCAATCCTGCTTGCTCTTTGTATCGTGTATTTCATCTCCGGACATGTTAAGAGCTTCGGTTCGATCGCTGCAGTCATTATCTTTATCCTTTGCTGCATTTTCGGATATAAAAGCAACTTCGCATTCTGGGTAAGAGATCTCGTTGTTGAGGATGAATCGATATATAACTATCTGCAGGTTTCAGAGACCGATGATTCAATAATCCTTTCAACAAACGTTCTTTTCGGAGTTCAGTCCATCTATAAAAAAGGCGGTGAGCTTTCCGGCATGTGCTATGACTATTACATGGCGGGCCCCTATATGGCCGGTCTCCATGAAAAAGAAAAACCTCTGGATATACTTGTTCTCGGAATGGGAAGCGGAACCTTTGCCACACAGTGTGACAGGTATTTTGATGAAGTGAATATCGAAGGCGTGGAGATTGATCAGAAGATCGCAGATCTTTCGTATAAGTATTTCGAACTCCCCGAAGACATCAAGATCACAACCTATGACGGCCGTGCTTTTCTTCAGGAGATTCCTTCGGACAAGCTTTATGATGTTATTGTGGTCGATGCTTATCAGGATATCACGATCCCTTTTCAGATGGCCACGGTTGAGTTTTTTACACTCGTTAAGGATCATCTGTATGATGACGGCGTAATGGTCGTCAACATGAACATGAGGGATGATACCGAAGGAAATATAAATGAGTATCTTTCCGACACCATTTCATCCGTATTTCCCCATGTATATACAGCGGATGTATACGGATGCACAAACCGTGAATTATTTGCAGGTAAGTGCGATATTATCGAAAGTTTCCATAACAATACGGATCTTGAAGAAAATGATATACTCGTTGCGGTTATGGAAAAGGTGGACAGATCGCTTGTCGAATACGAAGCCGGTGAAAATATAATGACGGATGACAAAGCTCCGGTAGAGCTTCTCAGCATGAAGGCGATTGACGGTCTGATCAGCAATGAGACATCCTATTATAAAGATCTTTATGACAGGGAAGGTATTGAAGGTCTCCTGAACGAATTATCATAATAAACGATTTCAATATAAAACACAGGCTTTTAACGCCTGTGTTTTTTAGTGTAATAATATATGATCAGATATCGATTATTACGACTTCGGGATGATTAAAGAATCTGGGAAGCGGGGTGCTTTCTCTTGCGAGCCCTCTGCTTACCACCATAATACTTCCGTTCGATAGTTCGTATTTTCCGTTCACATATGTTGCCATAGCCCCCTGATCCGGAACATAAACTCCCCTGTTTATAAAAGGGATCCTGAACTGACCGGCATGTGCATGTCCCGCAAGTATCAGGTCGAAATCATACTTCTCATATATGTGAACCTTTTCCGGGCGATGACTTGCAAGTATCCTTATATGCGTAGGATCTGTTTCGGAATATGCTCTGTCTATCTGATCGAGCCAGTCGTAATACCATATATCTGTCGGATCATCTACACCGCACATATCGATCGTATGATCTCCTGCTTCTATCTTTTCGCAGTCTCCTTCCAGAACATGAACACCTATGGAGCGAAGATAATCTTTCATGGAGTCTGCTCTCCCACTCCAGTACTCGTGGTTTCCGGTCACATAATAGCAGGGGTATTTAGTGACGAGATCTTCAAAAAGTATCTTGGCGTTTTTGTCACTCAGCTTATCATCGAATATATCTCCGGAAAACACGACTATATCAGGCTCTTCATTATCTATGCGGTCTATAAGACCATTCTGACCGTTGCCGTAATAACAGGAATGCAGATCCGTAATAAGTGCGATCCTGAAGCCTATAGGACCGTTATCCGTAAGATCCAAAGAGATTCTTTCAGTAACGGGAATCCATGTCCAGGAATACATGAATATAATGGACAAAAGAAATATTGATACGAATTTTACAGCTTTTTTAATTCTCATTTGAATATGGTAAGACGCTCCAGGTTCGGGACATAGAAAGGACTTTCCTCATCTATCTTGTATACTTCGTAGAATTTGGGGAATTGTCCGAGTATATAATTGATCCTGAACTTGGCAGGAAGATGAGTGTCCCCGTTTAATACAGCCACACTTTCATCGGTATAATATGTTGCCCTTCTTGAGGCATATGATGTGAAGAACAGATCGTAATCTACGTTATCCTGTTCCTCAAGAAGTCTTAAACATATCTCCATAGCCATAAGATCGGCATAAGTTTCATCAACATAACGTGCACCGTCAAGGGGATCGAAATACTCGGTCTCTTTTCCGTCAAAAAACTGTATTATTCTTCTGATGCGGTCATTATATTCATTGGTTTCTTCTTCGGTCATCCAGTAATTGTAATAACCGTCACCTTCATAATAAATGAAATTCGGCGCAAAGGAATGTGATATCTCATGAGCAACGGTCATTCCGAGCTCGGCTATCTTTTCTTCATAAGACAGATTCGATTCAAGAATTTCGGTAATGAGACCCGTTGTCAGGGTTATATTGTTAAGGCTGCCGTTGTAATAAGCATTTACTTCGAAATTAGGCTGGAAAACGGTGCCTCTGTCTTCATCGAAATAATAAAGCTGCGTATAATAAAACTTTCTCCTGCTTTCTTTTATGTTGATAAAATTTTCTAAAAGATCATCACTTGGAACGACATCGGAAAGATCATATACATGATCACTTACTCCGTATGAAGGTTTCATCAGAACGATCTTTCTGACTGCGGTCTCCATACTCTTTTCCGAAAGCCATTCAAATTCTTTGACGACGCTCTGTGCCTGTGTCTTGATTGCAAAAACAAACTGGCGAATCTCTTTCAATTTTTCTTCATCGAAAAATCTTGACTGGTACTCAAGAGCCAGAACATCAGAGGATACAGAAGTCACGTAATTGTAGGCGCTGTCATATTTCTCATCCGGATATCTGTTCCAGTCACTGTTGATGTAGCTTATGGAGGAAATTATGTTTAAGATCAGACAATCTTTTAAGGCATCAACATTTTCTTCACAATACAATTGTCCAAAATAATCAAAGAGGTTTTCGGTAGCAACTATTGGTGCGTTGTATTCCTGGCCGGTGAATTCCTCGATCACTTCAAAAACAGGTACTTTGATATTGTTTTGATCAAAAGTATCTTTATAGAAGTACTGGTATTTATATCCGTCGGCATAACTGTTTTGATACTCTCTTATATACTGGCTGATAACAACAAGATTGCTGAGCATCTTGATATATTCGGTCTGATCTATACCGAGTTTTTCCACATTTGCATATATCTCTGTAAGATTTCCGTCAGAGGGATTTGCGACATAATTATTATAGAAATTTAATAAATCTTCGTTATACACCGGAGTATAATATGGGATCATATCCGCATATTCTCCCCCCAATATATTAAAATTTATTTCATAGTTGAAAATAGCATAGTCCTTGTTTTTATAAAGTTCGAACAAGTCATCCAGATTTTTTACAGCATAAACAGGCTGCAGAAATTGGGTCAATGATTCATTCAGAGAATCATTGATATTTTCTTCATAAAACAGGTCATAAATATATTTTGTCTTGTAAAGAGGATCGTCCGATGAGAGATTTCTGAGAGCAGGGTCGTTCAGAATATCATAAAGCCTGGAGTTTTCAAGATCATATGCATCATCATATTTAGTGGCATAAGTCTCTTCAGAACCCTCGAATTCCTTCAGCCACTCTCCGTTTACATATTCATCGAAATCCCAGATGGGAATTCCGTTATCGGTTATTGGATATTTTTTGACTTCATCGACCCCGACAATACTTTCTTCATTGGATAAAACGGTTTCGTTGTCGACAACGGAAAGATCCGAGGTGCTGTCGGAACCACACCCCCAAAGCGGGATAACAAGAGTAAAAACTAAAGAAAATGCAGTGAGCTTCTTAAAATACTTAAGATTCATAGGATATTATCTTCCTCTTCTGTCCTGACCGCTGGAAATGTAGAAATTGCGTTTAGCATCATACATGCGCTCATCTGCAAGCTTGGCTAGTTCGGCAATGCTCTTGTTAGGTGTTTCCCTGTAGGGTGCGTATCCGACGGACATTGCCAGCTGAGGCACATATTTACCTTTCCATTTGATCATGGAACGGGTCAGAGTATTTTTCCTTTCTTCGAGTTTGTTCTCATCGCATTGTATCATAACCGCAAACTCGTCACCACCTATTCGGTAAACATTTCCATATTCTTTAAAGCAATTTTTAAGGAGTGTCGCTGCACCGCATATCAGTTCGTCTCCTGCCTGGTGTCCAAGAGTATCGTTTGCTTTCTTCAGGCCGTTAATATCTACGGCAATATAGACAAAATCCTTATCCATCCCGAAGTTCTTATATTCGCCCAGTTTATCTTCATATGCTCTTCTGTTATAGCAGTCGGTAAGTCTGTCGGTATTTGAAAGCTTTACGACCATCAGATAGGATTCCCTTAGCCTGAAGATGACATTTGCAAAAATACCGATAAATACGGATATCAGGGCAAGTATTACAGTTGTGATGATGATCCTGGAAACAGGATACCATCCCGATTTGGGGCTTAAGGACAGTTCCCAGATAAGATTTTCGACATGGAACTGAACGGTGATCTCATTTACGGGTTTTGTAGCCGATTCCTTGATTATATGTTTGGTATTATGTGTATCCAGATATGAAAGCCTGTAATTGATGCCGAGATCTTCAAGACTTTCAAGATTCAAAGCTTTGGTAAGAGAATCGGATGAAATGTTAAATCCGACAAGTCCCCAGAGCGAGTCCTTTCCTCCGTTCTTTAACATAACAGGAATGGCACCGGAAACACCGAATCCGCCTTCCTTGATATCATAAGAATTGGTCAGGATCGGATTACCCTGTTCATAAATATGCGGATCGGTTACGTTTCCTGTTTTTGTAACATCAAGATAATCGTATCCGATAAGCGATTCGTTGGTCAAAAGAGGATATACATCTGAAACGACTCCGTCAGGTGCGATGGAGATATATTTCAATGAAATACCAGTTTCATCTTTTACATTGTCATACAGATCATCGGCGAGAGATTCAAAAAATACGCTTTCACCGTTGGTATCCTGCAGAAGGATCTTCAGAGCATCTGTCCTGATGATAACGGATTCGATCGTAGCTTCGATATTATTCGCTTTTTCTTCGGCAATATATCTGTAATTTTTCTCGATATTGGAGATCTCTTTCTGCACGTAAAGATAATAGGCGGATGAAAGGATCGCCATATTGATGATGCCTATTAAGATTACGTAAAGAATTCTCTTTTTCATATTTATCTGAGCTGCTCATAAAGGGGAGGCAGTTCTTTCTTACGAGTCATTTCAACTAATCCGAGTAAGGTTATCCCTGCCACACTTACTTTCATTGTATCGTTTGCTGATTCGGATCTGAGTGCGTTCAGCAGACTTTCCCTGTCTTCGGATGATACTAGATTTATGAAATCAACGATGATGATCCCGGAGATATTTCTAAGTCTTAACTGTCTGCAAACCTCTGATGCTGCTTCGATGTTCACGGACAGATATGCCGATTCCTTATCGGTTCCTTTGGAAGGAGAAAATTTACCGCTGTTTACATCGATCACGGTCATTGCTTCCGTATGCTCAATGTAAAGATAACCGCCGCATTTAAGCCATACCTTCTTTGACGTTGCTTCTTCGATCACGGTCTTAAGGCTGTAAAGCTTTGAAAGACCGAATTCCTTATCCGTATACAGTCTTATATTGTCAAAAGAAGTCCTCAGATTCTCAAATACGGATTCCAGATCCGTAACGATCTCAGTGTATTCGGTTCTTTTGAATACCTTATCAAGTCTGACCTTCAGGAAGGATTCATCTTTATACAGATATGAATATGCCGTAAGATGTTTTGATTTCTCAAAAAGTGCATCACCGTCCGGATATCCGGTATAATCGATCTTGGCCGTAAAGGTTGCTCTTTTGCCCTTTTGAGCATGTGAAAAAAGTTTTACAGGCAACAGATCACCCTGTTTTACGGATACATTCTTCGGAATCTTGTTTAATGGAAGGTAACCGTCCCTGCCGGATGCATATTCAATAAATGCGGCACCGATATCGTTTTTTACATCCCTGACATAAGCAATGACGATATCCCCTGAATTTATGCAATTCGGATCAAAAAGATCATTACCGCCGAGAACGGTGATCCCAGAGGGTTTTCCGCCTGATAAAAGGAATGCGATAAGTTTTCCGTCGACATCTGTTATTATGACCTTAGCGTCTTCAGAACTTCTCATCTCATGCAGTTTTCTTGAATTTTCTTTTTCGGACGATTGAAGCTTTGTCCTGCTCATATACCGATATCTTCAAGTGAGACAAGCTCACCGTTTTCTCCCTGTGTAAATATATCAAGTCTGGTGATCTTTAACGCATTATCAGGCAGGGTAAAACCTGCAAGATCAAAAAGGTATTCCATGACAAAGACAGGTTTGATGGAATCCGCACTGGAAGAATTAATGGTCATTCTTACAACAGGCTCGCTGTCCTTGATCAATTCAAGCTTGTATATGAATTCCTTAAGATCGATATCCCTGGAGGTTTTCCTGGTCTCTTTATGATATACGCAGCTTTCGGATGACATCATCTTACCGATCATATCGTCCAAAGTCTTAGCATCGGGACAAAGATCTTTTTTGTCATTATAGAATCTTATCTCATATTCCGAAGCAAACACGGAAGCCATTGCGTTACCGGCTTCTTCGGGAAGAACTCTTACGGATCTGATCCTTATGCCGGGAACACTTGCCTCGTTTAATGAGTCAAGTATTGCTTTGGTATCGGGATGTTCATCGTCGATACCAATGTCCATATACTCGCCTTCACTCTCCATCCCTACACCGAGAGGCGAAGCAAAAGTCATGACCTGATGCGGAGAATAACCGCCTGTATATGAGACGTTAACTTTGGCCCTTCTGATGCACTTCTGGAAATATCTCATGACATCCAGATGTCCTATATATCTGACAGCACCATGCTTTGTGAATCTTACTCTTATCTTCATTTCATCAATACTTCCAGTTCGGTTTGTGCAAGAAGAAGCCCGTCATCAACGGACAGCTCCCCGTCTATGATCTTTTCCATTTTATCGCCGAGGATAGCATAGAAAACCGGCCACTCTTTTATAACGGGCCTGTATATACCGTGATCGAGCGCCTCGCAGATCTCTTCAAGATGAGGATTTAAAGACAGCATATCGGGATCGTTTAGTATCGAATACCTGCAGGGAATGCCTCCGTATTCCACGGTCTGCCTTTGTACGTCCGGATCCATAAGGTATTCAAGCAAAAGCATAGCCGAATCCTTGTCGGTACAATTATCCGGAATCCCGAGATTCCATATTCCGTAGATATTTGAGTTATGGTTAAGGGAATCATCGCTGACCCTGCCGGGGATGGATATATATTCCGTATTTAAGTTGACTTCGGGATCGCACCAGCCCGGCCAGCCGATCGCAACGGATATATTTCCGTCTTCAATGCCCTCAATGATCTCTTCCTTGGATGCTGTTTTTCCGTTATCAATAAGGAATATGTAAAGCTCAAGAGCCTTCCGGAATTCCTCTGTATTTACCGTTGGATTGTTATCTTTATCAACAACCCACCCTCCGTAAGCCCTAAGTATGGGCAGAAAATCGACTACGATATTGTTTGCCGAATCTTTCCTGCATGCAAAACCGCCGAACCCGTTTTCCTGGGCAAGCAATGAAAACTTGACGATATCATCCAGTGAATCGAGATCATTTTCCGTATAGCCCAGTTCGGCAACGGCATTTTTGTTATACATGAGAACGGTTACGTTTCCGTAATAGGGAACAAGATAAATATCATCTCCGCTTAGGCAGATTGAGGTAGTTGCGGGAATGATATCTTCATCAAAGGAGTATCCCTTATCTGACAGATCTGTGAGAATTCCGTCTGCCAAAAACTCTGCCACCCAGCTTCCGTCGATCATGCACAGGTCGTAAATTCCGTTTTTGTTAACCGAATCGTTCAGCAGGTTTTCACGCAGTTCTTCTTCGGAGAATTCTACGATCTCACATGTGATCCCGGTCTTGTTTTCGAAACCCGGAATGCATTTTCTGATCACTTCGGCATACATACCGGAGCGCACAGCAATCGTGAGTTTATCTTTTTTTGTATTATCGGATCCGCACCCGCACAAAGATAAGATCATACATATGCAGATGAGGACAGAGACTGTTTTTCTGAATTTATTCATCGGATCTTACATTTTGCAGGCTTTCAAAATCCATTCCGTTAAGAGCAAGTACCATTTCAAGCGTAGATATCGGCTTTTTAATGTAACGTAGATTAGGTTTGCTCGGACTGTCTTCATTTACGGTATCTGTAAGCATTATTCCTATCACCATAGGATGTTCATCAAGAAATCTGCCGGTGTTTTCGTTATAATACTCACTTATAAAGAACATGTAATCGGTCTTGCCTGTTGCTTTATAATCTTTCAGATCCGTGATGACTTTTCCGTCCATTCCGAGAGCTTTCATTTCCTTACGGAACTCATCGTTAAGGAGATTTTTCTCATTCAGGCAGTAAGCAAACTTCCTGCTTGAATTTTCGACCACAAGATCCTTTCTGTGATCGGCAACCTTCTGCGGAATCGTGAATCTGAAATCAAGTTCGGAATCACTTAACCTGGTCACATCAAAGGTTCCGCCCATTGCATCGATCAGTTTTTTGGAAATGACAAACCTGGGATCTGAATTGTTCTCGGGATTGAAATCCTTTTTCTCGAATCCTATTCCGATCAGATGAATCTCAACGAATATCTCATCTTCAGAAATGGGTCTGCACGAAAGAACTATCCTGACAATGCCTTTTCCGATTATATTGATCATTGTTTCGGAAAGATTGATCAATACCTGCCTTATCCTTACATTGTCACCTATAAGCAAATGAGGCAGTTCAGGATCTATGATGAACATATAATCAGTTGGATCGTCTCCTATACCAACCTGTATATTCTTGCATACATCATAAATTCCGGAAAGCGGATTATATACTTTATTGACTATCTCAAGATTATCGTTTTCAAGATCGGAATGATCGATCATCTCACTGACAATACTTCTGAGATTCTTGCCCGAATTATTTATCTGCATCAGACGTTCACTATGTTCATCCGAAAGACTCTTGTCCTTCATAAGTTCATCACTTAGATTAAGAATCTTTCCTATAGGAGCAAGAAGCTTACCGGACATGAATGAAACATAATCACTCTTGATCATCGAATTTCTTTCAAGTTCGGTATTAATTTCATTCATCAGCTTCATCTGATCGATCTCTGCTGAAATGTCATGGAACAGATAAACGGTTCCGATGGGATCGTCATCCGGACCTACTATCTTTTTGTCGGTCGTAAAATAATACTCTCTGTCTTCATTTACGTAATGCAGAACTTCAAAATCATAAATTGATTCTTTCCGGGAGATAAAACGCTCCATAAGATCAATATTGCTGATTCCCTGGATTATCTCTTTGTTGACTATGCTCTTGAACCTGTCATTTATATGGATTATGTCATTATGCATGTTATATATGATAACGCCGTCACTGAGCTCGTTTGCAAAATCATATAAAACGGTGTCACGAAGCTTTAAATTGGAATAGATAAAGATATAGTAATATGTCAGGTAACAAATAAAATTCATTACCAGAGTATGGATCCAGACAGGGATATTATTGATGAAAGTATAAGTGATAAGTGCAAACATTATGAGCTGAAGTATCATAAGGTTAATATACTTAACCCTGAATACTTCGGGAACGTTGAATACAAACACCAGCATCATTGCGAAGATCGTGATGCAATTTATCAGACAGAGAGCATGATATGCGATGAAGACATCGGGAACGAACTGAAGGAGGGGCATTTTTACCACCCACCATACACGTCCGTAAAGAACGACCTGGGAGAAACTGATCTGACCGTTTACGAAATAACAGGACGCAATTATAGCCGACTGTATGAAACAGATGACGGCCATGCCGAAATTGCTGTCAAGATAAAGCTTGGATGTATGAGATCTTATAACGGTGAGAAGTGTTCCGAAAAACAGCCACGGATAAATAAGATAATATAAAAGAAGGTAATTTCTGGCCTCTTTGATCGTTTCGGCAGAAATTATGAGCATACTTAAAATATCTGCAACAATGAGTACAGATGAAGTGATGACAAAACCAATATTCTTGTGTTTCTCACGAAGGCTGAATATGATCGTGATAAACACAATTATGATTAGAAGTGTAAAGATTATTTGTATAGTCATTGCTCCCCGTGCTATATAAGAATAAATATATTATAACACCGGATATTTATAAAAAAAAGATAAACAACACCTTATTTATGCCTTTTTTACCGAACCGGGACAGATTCCCGCTCCGAATGTTGCGGCGCCGCATCCGCTGCAGCCTGCCCTGCAGTTCTGAGTAATCTCGCCTCTTGCCGCTTTCTTGTATTCTTTGAGTAAAAATGCCTTGTTTACACCTATATCTATGAAATCCCAGGGAAACAGCTCATTATCATTTCTTTCGCGGAAAGCATAAAAATCAAGACTGAGACCGCATTCCTCAATGGCTTCGATCCATCTTTCGTGTTTATACATGTCAGACCAGGCATCGTATATTCCGCCTTTTTCGTAAACCTTCCTGATAACGGCGGCAACTTTTCTGTCACCCCTGGCAAGAAGCGCTTCGATCACGCTGGTATCGGCATCATGCCAGTTGTAGTGGATTCTCTTCTGGTTGAGCTGTTCGGAAATTCCTTTCCTGCAGACATAAGCCTTCCTTATGAATTCTTCGGTTGTACACTGGGGAGCCCATTGGAATGCCGTAAACGGTTTGGGCACAAAGAAGGAAGTGGAAACGGTTATGGAGATAGGTCCGTTAACCCTCTTATCCCTTGGTACCATTTCGAAAAATTCCGCCGCAACCTTATTGGCCAGATCTCCTATTCCGAGAATATCATCGTCGTTTTCAAAAGGATGACCGAGCATGAAATAGAATTTGAACTTTGTCCATCCCCCGGCAATTGCCTGTGCGGAACCGGAAAGAATGTCTTCTTCGGTAAGTCCTTTGTTGATAACGTTTCGAAGCCTTTGTGAACCTGCTTCGGGAGCAAATGTGACCGAGGTCTTCTTGATATCCTCAACCTTGTTCATGACATCAAGAGAAAAAGCATCGATCCTGAGAGAAGGCAGGGTGATATTGACCTTCCTCTTTTCACATTCAACTATAAGATTATCCAAGAGCTCGGGAAGATGTGTATAGTCGGATGAAGAAAGAGAGCTTAATGAAACCTCTTCATAACCGGTTGAATCAAGCATCTTATATACGGTATCAAGAAGCTTTTCAACGCTTCTTTCGCGTACGGGTCTGTAAAGCTCTCCTGCCTGACAGAATCTGCAGCCTCTTATACAGCCGCGCATTATCTCGAGGACAACCCTGTCCTGAACGCATCTGATATAAGGAACCACAGGATTCTTTGGATAACATGTATCATCAAGGTCTTTGACGACTTCCTTGCGGATCTTAAGAGGAAGCCCCTCAACAACAGGCTTAAAGTCACTGAGTGTACCGTCATCGTTATATGATGGCTCATAAAATCTGGGAACGTAAAGCCCGCTTATCTTACCTGCTTCGATAAGAAAATCATCACGGCTCTTTCCTTCATCCTTCATTTTCTCATATAGATCGATCAGTTCCCTGTACCTTGTCTCTCCTTCTCCGATATAGAAAATATCAAAAAAGTCAGCTATGGGCTCGGGATTATAAGTGCAAGGTCCGCCGCCGATCACTATGGGATCGTTTTCGTTTCTGTCTTTTGATTCAAGAGGGATTCCTGACAGATCCAGAACCTGCAGGATATTGGTATAGCACATCTCGTACTGGATGGTTATACCCAGGAAATCGGCATCTTTGACAGGCCTCTGGGATTCGAGGGAAAAAAGAGGAATATGCTTCTCCCTCATGATCTTGTCCAGATCTATCCAGGGAGAATAGACTCTTTCGCACCATACATCGTCGAAGGAGTTGAACATATCGTAGAGGATCTGTATGCCGAGATGGCTCATCCCTATCTCGTAAACATCAGGAAAGCACATTATAAAGCGGACCCTGACGGAATCAGGGTCCTTTATGCATGAATTTACTTCGTGTCCGATATATCGTTCGGGTTTCTCCACGGACATAAGAATGTCATTGGAGAGAAAAAGTTCATCAGAGCTCATGTTATCTTCCCGCAAGTTCCTTGGTTACTTCTTCCCAGGTTATCTCTTTTTCCGCCATGAGAACCATCAGATGATATAGCAGATCGCTGATCTCATAGATGACTTCCTGGTTTCCGGCATTCTTGGAAGCAATGATCGTCTCGGTTGCTTCCTCTCCCAGTTTCTTGAGGATCTTATCAAGTCCCTTATCAAGAAGGTAATTGGTATATGATCCTTCCTTCGGATGAAGCTTTCTGTCCTTGATGACTTCGTAAACCTTCTCAAAAACCTGAAGAGGATTAACGGCATTTATTTCCTCGGATCCGGTTATCTCATTAAAGAAGCAGCTTCTGGCACCGGTATGACATGCAACTCCGACCTGGGAGACCTTGGCAAGGATCGTATCCTTGTCACAATCCGCGGTAAGGCTCTTTACATACTGGTAATGACCGCTTGTCTCTCCCTTAACCCACTGCTCCTCACGGCTTCTTGAATAATAAGTCATAAGACCGGTTGCAATGGTATTAAGAAATGCTTCTTCATTCATATAAGCAAGCATCAGGACTTCGTTATTCTTGTAATCCTGAACAATGACGGGTACAAGATCGTTGGGTCCCTTCTTGAGATCGCTCCATTTGATCTTGCTCTCCAGATGCCTTACGATGATGCCGTTCTGGGTACAGATATCCTTAATGGATGAGATCTCACCGCTGTTAAGGGATATAACATTACCTGTAACACCGCTTACAGAGTCTTTCTTCAGATACTCTATGATCTTGTTAAATGCAAGTTCCTTGGCGCTGATGATGATCGGAAGCTTTATCTCGTCTTCGATCACATCGAGTGCATGAATATTCTTAAGAAGAACACCGGAGCAGTACTTGGTGCAAAGATCGGCTACGCTGCCGGAATCGGTTGCATCACTTGCGTGATAATTGGTATCGGTTCCGATAAGAAGACTTCTGTCCAGACTTTCGATCTGAGCTGAGAAGGTCTTGGGAAAGGAAACCGACGCATAGATCTTGTCCCTTCCGAAACGTCCGCTTGCAGCGGATGTAAGGAGGATATTAACTTCCTTGTCATAATCAAGGATGACCTTGGAACAACCTGCATATATAAGCTTTTTGACATCCTCGAGACGCTTGATGTTTCCGGTTGCATATACGGGAACCTCGCTGTCACCGCAGATGGCACGGATAATCCTTAAGGATTCTTCGTGTGCATCATCTCCCATTCCCTCGGAAAGATCATAAACTATAATACCGTCAGCAAGATCCCTGCAGAATTTCATTGCAAGTGAATACGCGTCAGCTTCGATAACGGTATCATCCTCGTCGGATACAACAGCAGAACCGTTCTTTAGGTAAATGCATGGTAAAAACTTCTTAACGTACATTAAAGAGCTCCTTTCGTGGAAAGCACTCCCTTTACTCTGGGATCGGTATAAGTCGCCATATCAAGAGCCTTGGCAAAAGCCTTGAACATGGCTTCCGTAACGTGATGTGCATTTCCGTCGGACAATACTTTAAAATGCAGGTTCATGCCTGCGGAATAGCTGACCGCATAGAAGAATTCCCTTATGAGCTCGGTATCGAGATCACCGATCATGGGAACCCTGTATTCGTACTCAAATCCAAGGAAAGGTCTGTCGCAAAGATCGAGGCTGCAGAGAACGAGAACTTCATCCATGGGAAGAATAAAATATCCGTATCTGTAGATGCCGGCTTTATCACCGAGAGCCTTTTTGATTGCTGTACCGAGAACGATACCCGCATCCTCTACGCTGTGGTGTCCGTCGACATTAAGATCTCCTTTTACCTTGCAGTCAAGGTCGAAGAAACCGTGCTTTGCAAATGCGGAAAGCATGTGATCGAAAAATCCGATACCGGTATCGACATTATTCTTTCCTGCGCCGTCGATGGTCAGGCTTATCTTGATATCGGTCTCTCCCGTTTTTCTCGAAACGTCTGCTTTTCTTATTTTCTTTGCTGCGGGCATAACTGCCTCCTTATGGATTGTATTATAGTTTATTCAAAACGAACCTTTATGCTGTTAGCGTGAGCGGTAAGTCCCTCATTATTGGCAAACAGCTGTATTGACTTTGAATCTCTCTCAAGAGCGTCCTTTGAATAGTATATAACAGAGCTCTTTTTAATGAAATCATCAACATTTACGGGGCTGAAAAATCTTGCGGTTCCGTTGGTGGGAAGGATGTGGTTGGGACCCGCAAAATAATCACCGAGAGGCTCAGAAGAATATTCTCCGAGGAATATCGCTCCTGCA
>JAEEQL010000168.1 GCA_016285265.1 Lachnospiraceae bacterium | reverse complement strand
ACAGCGGATATGAAATGCCCATCAGGGGGCTTGGAACTTATTCGCTTGACCATGACACCTGCGTGAATTCTGTGAAGACATTGCTGCAAAACGGAGGCAGACTGATAGACACGGCATATATGTATGGGAATGAAGACGCCGTAGGGGAAGGCATACGTCAGGCGATGGAAGAGTACGGTATTTCCCGCGAAGAGATATTTGTGATCACAAAGATATATCCGAGCCAGTTTGATGATCCTGAAGCGGCCATAGACATGGCACTTGAAAAACTTGATATCGGATATATCGACATGATGCTTTTGCACCACCCCGGGAACGGAGATGTGGAAGCGTACAAGACGATGGAGAGGTATGTGGAAGAGGGAAAGATACGATCCCTTGGTCTGTCAAACTGGTATGTGGAAGAATTGACAGAATTTCTGCCACAGATCACCATTACTCCGGCTCTTGTTCAAAACGAGATCCATCCATATTATCAGGAGCAGGAGGTGGTCCCGTTCATTCAGGAGAAAGGTATCGTTGTCCAATGCTGGTACCCTCTGGGAGGAAGAGGACATACATCAGAACTTCTCGGTGATGAGACTATAAAATCCATCGCAGAAGCTCACGGAGTATCATCTGCGCAGGTCATTTTGCGATGGGATCTGCAAAGAGGCATCGTGGTAATACCGGGATCAGGAAATCCGGATCATATAAAAGAGAACCTCGATCTGTTCGGCTTTGAACTGACAGAAGATGAAATGGAGAAGATTTCGCTGCTGGATCGAGGCGAAAAGCATGACTGGTATTGACAGAAAATTACTATAATGTAAGTGGCAGAGCAGGCGAAGCCTTTAAGGACGGATTGAAACTGAAATAATAATAAAGATCGGAGGAAGAACAATGTTAGGTAATTTCAGCTACAAGAATGCAACAAAACTATATTTTGGGGATGACTCCCTTAAGTATCTGAATGATGAACTTCCCAAGTATGGGAAAAATGTTCAGCTGATCTATGGAGGTGGCTCCATCAAGAAAAACGGTATATATGATGAGATCGTAAAGATCCTGAAGGACAATGGGAAAAACATAATAGAGGATGCGGGCGTAATGCCGAATCCCACTATAGAGAAACTTCGTGATGGGATTAAAATTGCGAGGGACAATAAGACAGATCTGCTTCTTGCCGTAGGCGGAGGATCCTGCTGTGATTATGCCAAGGCTGTTTCCGTATCGGTGAACTGTGATGAAGATCCATGGGATAAATACTATATCAGGTTTGAGGAACCCACATGCGACATCCTTCCTGTCGGATGTATCCTTACCATGGCCGGAACCGGCTCTGAAATGAACGCAGGTGCCGTAATAACCAATCATGAGCAGAAACTGAAGATCGGACATGTTTTCGGGGACGAGGTAATGCCAAAGTTTTCTATCCTGAATCCAAAGTTTACTTTTTCTCTCCCGAAGAGACAGATGGTTGCAGGCATCTATGATATCTTTAATCATATCTGCGAACAGTATTTCTCCGGAGAGGATGATAATACGAGCGACTATATCGCAGAGGCACTGATGAAATCCCTGATCCATAGTTCTCTCATAGCGGTGGAGAATCCGGAGGATTATGAAGCGAGATCAAATATCATGTGGACAGCAACCTGGGCGCTGAACACACTTATTTCCAGAGGAAAGTCCACCGACTGGATGGTTCATATGATCGGACAGTCTGTGGGCGCTTATACCGATGCTACGCATGGCATGACGTTATCGGCTGTTTCACTGCCTTATTATCGTTACATAATGCCTTACGGAGTGAAGAAGTTTAAAAGATTTGCTGAAGAAGTGTGGAATGTATCACTTGATGGATCATCCGATGAACAGGTGGCAGAGGAAGGTCTTAAGGCTATGGAGAACTGGATGAGAAAGATTGGTGTCGCTATGAACATATCCGAGCTTGGCGCTAAGGAGGATATGATCGATGGGATCACGGAAGGAACATTGATCCTTGAAGGCGGCTATAAAGTGCTGACAAAGGATGAGATCAGGCAGATCCTTAAAGATTCGCTTTAAACGGAGGACGAACGAATGAATAAAGTGCTCATCTTAAACGGGAGCCCACATCAACACGGTTGTACAGCGACTGCACTTGATGAAATGATCAAAGTGTTTGAAGAGGAAGGAGTCGGGACAGAACTGATCCAGGTAGGAACAAAAGATATCAGAGGCTGCATTTCCTGTAACAAATGCAGCGAAACCGGAAAGTGTGTGTTTGATGATCTCGTAAATGAAGTCGCACCCAAGCTTGAAGAAGCGGATGGTCTGGTTGTGGGAAGTCCGGTATACTATGGATCTCCAAATGGAAATATCATTTCCTTCATGGACAGGTTGTTCTACAGTACACATTTTTCAAAGCATATGAAGGTAGGAGCTGCAGTAGTAAGCTGCAGAAGAGGAGGCAATACGGCAAGCTTTGATGTATTGAACAAATACTTTACCATCAGCGGTATGCCGGTGGCGTCTTCAACTTATTGGAATCAGGTACATGGATTTACCGCGGATGATGTCAAAAAAGATCTGGAAGGACTTCAGACCATGAGAAACCTTGCACGGAATATGAGCTTTATGATCAAGGCGTTTTCTGATGCCAAGGTGAAATACGGTTATCCGGAAGTTGAGAGAGGATGCTTCACCAGCTTCCCGGATGGCAAGTGATCGGCGGCATAGAAAAATGGTTGGAAAGAATAATAAAGAATACAAAATAGTAAGTAAACCTTGCCATAGGGTAAAAAGACAGGAGGAACTAAAGCAATGAAACAGGAGATCAAGACAACAGAAGCAATCTTCCCGATGCCGGTACTTATGATATCGACATTCAACGAGGACGGCAGCGTGGACGTGATGAATGCGGCATGGGGAACCATGTTGGAGCGTGATCGCGTGGCACTTAACCTGACGGAGACGCATAAGACCGTTCAGAACATCAAGGCGAGAAAAGGCTTCGTAGTTCATATCGCTGATGTAAAGCATGTTGTAGAGGCTGATTATTTTGGTATTGCAAGCGGAAATACCGAAAAAGAGAAGTTTGCAAAGAGCGGCATGACATATACCAAATCCGATCTTGTAGATGCACCGGTCATCAATGAGTTCCCAATTGCTATGGAGTGTGAGTTTATCGAGTATCAGAGCGATGATACCGGACTTGGAGTTATCGGGAAGGTTTTAAGAACATCCGTTGAAGAAGCTAACATGAAGGATGGGAAGGTGGATGTTGATTCACTTGAAGCTATCGCATTTGATCCGTACACCCATGGATACTATAAAGTAGGCGGCAGAGTCGGAGAGGCATTTAAGGACGGAGCTAAACTTAAATAAAGAAAACAAAATAGCAGAACCGAAACTTAATCGGCGGTGAAGAGTCTGAAACGATTCCTCACCGCCGTTTTGTTTGAAAAGTGAACAGCCACCACGCAAACAGGGAAGATCCCCAGTGGGATGGGAAGGAATTTCTCAAGCTGTTTCTGGAAGTGATCATTTCTGTTGTTCTGGCGTGGATATTTATTAAGGTAAGGTGAGAATAATATAAGAGAGGCCTGCGGGAAATCCGCAGGCCCATTTTAATGTCATACTTCGATGAGTATCTGTTTCTTTTCGGGA
>JAEEQL010000045.1 GCA_016285265.1 Lachnospiraceae bacterium | reverse complement strand
CCTTCCGGGATCATGGCATATGTGAATCCGTAGTATTCGTCGCTGTTCATGGAAATGATGTCATAGCCTTCAGGTTCGCCGGTGACGGTATATATCCCGGTATATACTTCGCATCCCAGGTCCGTCAGCCTTTCGATCTCTTTTTCGTAGCTTTCCGGTTCGTAATCGGCGGTCATATAGATAACATACTGGGGATCCCAGGGATTGTAGTAGGTATACTGGTACTCGGTCACAGTCATATCGGATGTGATGTGCTCCGGCCAGATATCGATCATCTCACCCCTTAATACCGAATAACCTTTTTGGCCGGTCTCCTCCAAAGTCATCTCCGTATGGATATAGTCATTATAATGTGCTATATCGGGATCGACCTGTATTCTCTCACCGACTATGGATATGGCAAAGAGTCCTATGGCTATAAGTCCGACTATAAAGACTCTCAGAAAGTAAAGGACCGCAAGCACGATCAGCACAATGGATGAGATCTTTATGGCCTTCATCAGCTTTTTGCTGCTTGTGACCTTTTCAAGCATCCCCGTTACATACAGGGTGATTATGGACATAAGTATGAGTATCGCCACCGATGCGGTAAGAGCCAGGGTGGTCTTAAGCCCCTGCTCAGCCCCAACTGCCTGAATTATTATCGACAACAGTGAGACAAGCACCCCTGCTATCGACATTGTCTGTATTACCCTTAAAAGTTTGCTTTTTTCGTTGCCCGCATAGGCCGCCATCTTATCGGCGACCTCTCTTGTTTCATTGTTCATCATCTCGCTTTTCCTTTCTCCGTCAATGATCTCCCTGACGTCTACATCGTAAAAATCGGCTAATTCAACGAGCAGTGAAATATCCGGAAGATTGCTTCCGGTCTCCCATCTCGAAACGGTTCTTGAACTTACATAGAACTGTTCCGCAAGCTGCTCCTGGGTCATTTTTTTCTCATTTCTGAGCATTTTCAGGAATTGTCCTGTTTTTTTCTGATCCAAAATTTTTTACCTCCTTTCACGATTATTTTCGGGACTTGACGTTAGAAAGACCACGACACAAAGCGAGAGATGCCGTTTTTTTATCAACCCGACAAGACATGTCCTGTCGGAAAAGCCTTATTTTTCAGGGTTTTAACAGATTTAGCCGGGTTTCGGCGCGGCCTGCAGATTGATCATTTTTTTGAAGAATTCTTCTTGCCGGAAGACTTTTTTGCCGGATTATTTTTTGAAGAACCGCTTTTTCCCGGTTCTTTTTTTGCCGTATTCTTTTCGGCGGATTCCGGTGCTTCCGGTTCCTTTTTAAGTGCGGTAACGATCATTCCGGCTACGGAAAATACGAAAAGGAACACCGGCCAGATGAAAACAGTGACAAACTGTCCGAGTTCGGGAAGGATGTTGTCATCAAATCCGAGGAACAAAAGCAGTTCGATGCACTGTATCATGAACATGATAAAGGAAAAGAAAAGAGAAGTCAGGACGAAAACTATCTTAAAGACCACTCCTTTTACATTTTCCCGGGTCATGCGTTTTTTCAGGACCCAGATATACAAAAAGTACAGTGCCGATGCAAAGATGAACACTCCGAAAAAGTAAGAGAAGGGATTATATCTGTAATCTATCCCGTAGGTTTCAATCCGGGGATCAAAGCCCAGGTCCTCAGGCATTCTTCTTCCGAAGAACTGGACCAGGTGTGCGGGCAATGATGCGAGTATGACAAGTACGAGATAGAGGATCTCAAAACCTATGAGTTTGCTCTTTTCTTTCATACGGTTACCTCAAAACGTTTTCCGATTGTTATAAAAAAACGGCATCTCATAGTGAAATGCCGTTTTCGCGTTCCCGGGCGGATTCGAACCGCCGGCCTTTCGCTTAGGAGGCGAACGCTCTATCCTGCTGAGCTACGGAAACAGTTAACCCAAAGGCTCGGCATCGTCTTCATCATCCGAAGGATAATTGATCCTGCCCTGCAGCCAGACGATTCCTTTGAAACGTCTGCCCGGTTTGGGTTCACCGAGCAAATCCATTATATTGATGGCAACGTCAAATGTCAAATCGTTAACAAGGAGGGTTAAAATACAGACCTCCTCATTGGAAATATTATTCTTGATCCTGCGTACCTTCACGATCTCGCCGAGCACATTGTACTGGTCGCACTCGACGCCGTAGGGCATGATGCTTGTATAGACTATGCTGTAAAGGTCTTCCTGTCCGACTCTTCTGGATACTTCGCTGTAAAGATCCATATCCTGCATGGTCAGCTCTTCGATCGCATCTTCATTTCCGCCCTTTGCACTCTTCATCAGGCGGTATCTTTCGACTTTTCTGAGATTGTCTGCGGCTTCGTCGGGATTTCCTTTTTCCGAAGGAAGGATTATCGTGCCCTTGATGGAAAGTCCGGACAGGGTAAGGGTCGTGCCCTTGATCGGAAGCTTGCCCGAAACCTGCGCACTGATATAGGGGATCTTGTTCTGGACATAGAAGATCAGGGACATTCCCAGTCTCACATCATCACAGATCCCGGCGTATGAATCCCTTGCGGCATGCCTTTCGACCGACACGTCCTCGGTTGAGGTTATGCCGGTTCCCTTAAGGTACGGAAAATAATAATCTGTATGGAAAAGATCGTCCTCACTGAAGGTTCCGGCGGCGGTGATACCGATGCCTTCCCCGACATCCTTGGAAAATTCCGCAAGCATGACATCGTCAAGTGACATGGTGTAGCCCCTGGTGTCATTCTTTTTGACACTCGTGAGCACCAGCTCCTTGATGTCATCTCTGTTTATTTTACTGAAGCCGATGGCTCTCAGAAATTTATGCATATTACTTCTTCGGTTCTATCTTGGTCTTTCCGCCCATGTAAGGCTGAAGGGCCTTGGGGATATTGATGCTGCCGTCCTCGTTAACATTATTCTCGAGAACCGCGATGAGTCCTCTGGGAGTTGCGAGTACGGTATTGTTAAGAGTATGAACGAGATATGTTCCGTTCTCTCCCTTGGTACGGATGCCGAGTCTTCTTGCCTGGGCATCGCCGAGGGTCGAGCATGAACCGACCTCGAAATATTTCTGCTGTCTGGGGCTCCATGCCTCAACATCGCAGGACTTGACCTTAAGATCCGCAAGGTCTCCGCTGCAGCACTCGAGGGTTCTTACGGGAACATCGAGCGCTCTGAAGAAATCTACGGTGAACTGCCACATCTTGTTGTACCAGTCCATGGAATCCTCGGGCTTGCAGAGGACTACCATCTCCTGCTTTTCAAACTGGTGAACTCTGTAAACGCCTCTTTCTTCGATACCGTGGGAACCGACTTCTTTTCTGAAGCAGGGTGAATATGAGGTAAGGCACTGGGGAAGAGAGCTTTCATCAATGAGCTGTCCCTGGAATCTTCCGATCATGGAGTGCTCACTGGTTCCGATGAGGTAAAGGTCTTCACCCTCGATCTTGTACATCATGGCTTCCATTTCCTTGAAGCTCATAACGCCGTTAACAACACTGCTTCTGATCATGAAAGGAGGGATGCAGTAGGTGAATCCCTTGTCGATCATGAAATCTCTCGCAAAAGAAAGCATAGCGGAGTGAAGTCTTGCGGCATCACCGATGAGGTAATAGAATCCGTTTCCGCTGGTACGTCCCGCGGCATCCTTATCAAGACCGCCGATCCTGTCGAGGATATCGGCATGGTAGGGAACTTCGAAAGAAGGAACTGCCGGGTCACCGAACTTCTCGATCTCGACATTTTCACTGTCGTCTTTTCCGATGGGAACGGAGTCGTCGATGATATTGGGAATGACCATCATGATCTTGGTGATCTTCTCTCCGAGCTCTTCCTCTATCTTCTCAAGCTCTTCGAGTCTCTTTGCTCCGGCTTCGACCTCCGCCTTTTTGGCTTCAACTTCAGCCTTAAGCTTTTCTGCCTCTGCGGTATCTCCCGAACTTTCGGCCTTCTTCATTCTGCCCATAAGTCCGCCGATCTCCTTGGATACGGAGTTTCTCTTGGATCTGAGCGAATCGCCTTCCTGCTTTGCGGCTCTGACCTGATCGTCGAGTCCCTTTACTTCGTCGACAAGTGCGATCTTTTCATCCTGGAATTTCTTTTTGATGTTTTCCTTTACAAGATCGGGATTTTCTCTTATGAGCTTAATGTCTATCATTCTGCTTACCTCTGTTTCTGCCGCTTCAGCGGCATTTATTCAAGTAGCGAAAGCTTGCTTTCGCCCAGCCTCATATTCCGCCGCTTTAGCGGCATTTATTCAGGTTGCGATTTTTTCTTTCGCAAATTATTTGAATTACTTATGTATCGCTTCGGTGAGAGCCTGCTGCTCCTCGGCTCCCAGCTCATGCTTGCATTTTCCGTTCTCTATCTCTCTCGTGTAGACGTATCCGCCTTCGGTAGAGTAAACGTTATTGATAAGGACTCCGTTATTGTTCTCATCGAGGATGACCACGACCGCGCTCATCTCTCCTCCGAGCTGATCATAAGCATCGTATTTTACGATAGCCATTTTCTGGTATACGGATTTAAGTCTTCCGTAGATGGTGCTTATATCACGGGTGTTCTTCTCGGTATCCTTAAGGAGCTTTTCGTTATCCGCGATGATCTGGTCAAGTTCCTCTTCCAGGCTCTTGCCCCCTTCGCCGGATGTAAGATCGTCTACTCTTTCGGTAAGTGCGGCGATCTTCTTTTTCTGTCCCGATGATACCGCGATAAGGATTATGATGATCAGCACAGACAGTGCAAAAAGAATGATAAACCAGATTGCGGGATCTGTCGCGCCGAGTCCCATTGAATTAAAGATACTGCTCTGCAAGTTTTTCTCCTCCCGGACCCTGATCCGTACTTATCCTTCAGCTTCTGAGCTTTGCTGCGATACGGTCAAGATCTTCGTTATTGTAGAATTCGATGGTCACGGTTCCGGCACCGTTTCCCTTACCCGTGATGGAAACTTTGGTTCCCACAGCCATCTTGAGATTTTCTTCCATGTCATGGTAGAAGACCTTGAGAGCTTCATCGGTAACGGCTCTGGGCTTTGCGGGTTTCTTCAGTGAATTGACAAGCTTTTCGACATCACGTACATTGAGCTTTTCATCGACGATCTTCTGTGCGATCTCTTCCTGCTTTTCGGGATCTTCGATCGCAAGGAGTGCTCTTCCGTGTCCGGCACTGATCAGATCTTCGATAAGCATTTCCTGTACTTTTTCGGAAAGCTTGAGAAGTCTTATCGAGTTGGTGATTGCAGATCTGCTCTTTGAGATCCTTTCCGCGATATCATCCTGGGTGTAATCGAATTCATCGACAAGTCTCTTATATCCCATTGCTTCTTCGATGGGATTCAGATCTTCTCTCTGGGTATTCTCGATGATGGAGATCTCGAGGATTTCTTTGTCGGTATAATTTCCGATAATAACAGGTACTTCTTTAAGACCTGCCATCTTGGAAGCTCTCCATCTTCTCTCACCGGCAACTATTTCATAACGGTCGCCTCTGTCCTGAACTATGATCGGCTCGATCAGTCCGTGAAGCTTTATGGAATCGGAAAGTTCCTGAAGTGCATCTTCATTGAATTTTCTTCTGGGCTGCTTTCTGTTGGGTTCAACCTTAGTGATGTTCACGATTGTTCTTCCGTCGCTAACACCGGTCTTTGCCTGCTCCTTCGCAGCCTTGGTGTTCTCCTCTGCGGTCTCTTTTACGACCACATTGGGAATGAGTGCATCGAGTCCCTTGCCAAGTCCCTTTCTTGCCATAATTTCCTCCGATAATTAATTACACTTGATATTTATTCACCTGCGAATAATGCTTCTACTTCTTTTGCCAGATTCATGTATGCGATCGCACCACTGCACTTGGGATCGTATACGGTAATGGGCTGTTCAAAAGAAGGAGCTTCGGACAGCCTGATATTTCTGGGGATCTTTGCTTCGAATGTATGATACTTTACGGTGTTTTTTACGTTTTCTACAACATCGTTGGAAAGGAGAGTTCTTCCGTCATACATGGTAAAAAGAATTCCCGTAAGATCAAGTGTGGGATTCATTCTGCTTCTGACCAGGTTAATGGTCTCGATGACCTGACCGAGACCTTCGAGTGCAAGGAACTCACACTGTACCGGAACAATTACTCCGGTAGCTGCTGCCATGGAGTTTACGGTGGTAAGACTTATGGCAGGAGGACAGTCTATAAAAATATAATCATATTCGTCTTTTATAAAATCGATCTCTCTTCTGAGGATGAGGTTCGCCTTATCCTTGCCGGCCATCTCTATCTCGACCGCACCGAGATTTACATTGGCAGGAACGATTGATACGTTCTTGGCTACATCCTTGATTATAGCCTCGGACAGAGTGCACTCCTCGAGCATGACTTCATAGATGGTATTTTCCACTTCGTTCTTGTTGACACCGAAGCTGCTGGAAGAATTTCCCTGAGGGTCCATGTCTATAAGAAGGACCTTCTTTCCGAGTTCCCCGAGTGATGCGGAAAGGTTTACTGCTGTACAGGTCTTGCCGACCCCGCCTTTTTGATTGGCAATCGCTAAAATTTTGTTCATACTTACCCCTTTTTCAATTTACGGACAGTGGTTATTATATCACGAAATGTTCCACGTGAAAAACAAAACTATATATACGACAGGTTTAATTTTTTATTTCTTTTTCCGGATTGATGCTGCTGCCCAGTAACGAACCTATCGAATACAACAGATCCTGTTTTTTCAACGGAAGATTATTCAGGCTGATCCTTATTATCCTGTCGTCTGACAGGAATTTAATTTCATAATCTCCGCCGCAGATGTTCACTCCCTTTTTATCCTCATAAGAGGCAATTCTTGTCTCTTTGATCTTCTCCATTACTTTGTCGTAAACCGACCTTTCGGATAAAAATGCGTGATGGGTCTCAGAACATCCCGGCTGCATATTGAACTTATGTATCTCATAGTTTCCTGTATCTTCGTTCAGAAACAGAACAGTTTCATCATGTCCGTCTCCGGCTGCGGTAGCCGGAATCTTCCGGCAGCAATCGACCAGCAGTTTCAGCCGGACTTCCTGCATTTTTACAGGCGGCTCATCACCCATTCCGTATGCCGGGGACTGCGGAGCTTTGGGAGACTCCATTCCAAAAGCTACAGGCGGCTGAGAGTCCGATCCGGTAACAAAGTTACGGGGAGTCCCATATCTCATAGCCCCGCACTCGGGGCAGAACTTAGCATCGCTCGCCATTTTAGATCCGCATTCAGAACAAAAATTGACTATGTACATGCTCCGCCCTCCGTTTCACGTGGAAAAAAGAGAAATATGAGATTCCGGTTATTCAGGTTTGACCTCAAAGATCAGTGCCACGTTCTTACCTTTTGAATCTATACCTTCTGTTTCTATCCTGTCTTCATTAAAAAGAATGGTAACAAGTCCTTCTTTTCTTTTATCCAGAAGAATATATCTGTCACCGGCTCCGTCGATGATAACAGCAAATGTGATCCTCTGTTTATTTATCAGGTAAGGATAATTTGTCCTGTACGGCAATTCCCAGATTTTACCTTCAACTCCGATGGTTAATAACTGGTTTTGAACATATTCACTATCCGGGGTGAATCCATTCTTCTCGATATAGCCAAAGAATTTTTTGTTGTTATTGTAGTCCTGGACTGCCGTACAGATCATCATCCAGGGACCGGGATCAATAAGGCAGATAAGAGCCAGAGGTTTAAACGTAGATATCAGTCCTCCGATAAGAAGGAAGATCATTCCGACAAATGGAACACCGGATATGAAATGATCTGATTTACTGCTCTCATATGCCGCACCATAAGTCATGATCACAAAGAACAGTCCTATGCCTATGAGAATAAAGGTCAGTGCGTTTTCTGTAATGAATTGCTGCATGTGTAATAAACGATATTATTCTACCTTCTATATATTGTGGTGATAAAAATATCCGATGTGAAACCTTTTTTGGAAACCACTACTAATTGTTTCACGTGAAACATACCACCCCTAAATCTAGAAAATGTTTCACGTGAAACATAAGAATCTAGTATCAATATATTAGGAAGAAATTCGAAATAACAATATATGGTATATGAGTCCTACCCTATCACAAGGGTTTCTTGGAAGGAGTTCCGGGTTTTCTGGGATACGTCTTCGGGCAGGGTCCGTCTTTTGAAATAATAACAAGATCCCGTACCATATCACTGTCCGGAAGGGTGAACTCATCCTCTTTTACAACGGATGAATTAAGAACAGATAATGCATGAGCGGAAGCTTCGACTTCCGATGATCCCTTGTCGGATTTATAAGCTACAAATATACCGCCCTCTTTTACGAAGGGTAAACAGAGTTCACACAGAACGGGAAGATTTGCAACCGCACGAGAAACACAAATATCATACTGCTCTCTCATGGATGAAATATGTCCGGCTTCTTCCGCACGTCCATGATAAGTAGAAATATCTTTCAACCCGAGTGCAGATATTACCTCCTCCAAAAAGTTCAATCTTTTTTGCAATGAATCGAACAGGGTAATATTCAACTCGGGAAAAATGATCTTCAGAACCATACCGGGGAATCCTGCACCGGTACCTACATCGATCACTGATTTTTTTCCGGACATATCAATATCCCTTACAATGGTAACCGAATCAATGTAGTGTTTTACTATCACCTCATCGAATTCTGTTATGGCGGTAAGGTTGAGTGACTTATTGGTCTCTGTCATCATCTCATAATATGTATCGAGCTGCTTTATCTGATCGTCGGATACAGATATGCCATACTGAGACAGATATGAAATTAATTTAGAATAATCATGCATAGGTTTATGACACTCGTGTCATTTTATTATACACCGAGTTTTTGTCTGTTGATCTTTTCAAGGTAAACGAGAAGCACAGATATATCGGCAGGTGAAACTCCGGATATACGCGAAGCCTGTCCGACGGATACGGGTCTGAATTCCTTCAGGTGCTGTCTTGCTTCAATGCGAAGCGAAGGAACATCATCGTAATCAATATCTTCGGGGATGAGCTTAACTTCAAGTCTCTCCTGTTCCTTTACCTGTTTTTCCTGACGCTTGATATATCCTTCATAACGGATTTCAATCTGTACCTGCTCGGTAACATCATCCGGAAGAAGCGGTCTTTCGGGATCGAGAGGTGCAAGCTTTTTGTAATCAAGCTCCGGTCTGCAAATAAGAGATGCAAGTGAAGTTGCGGTGGAAAGCGGAGCGGAACCTATCGATTCAAGATACTTACATGTCTCACTTCCCGCTCCGAGCATGACGCTCTTTAATCTTTCTATCTCCGCATCTATGGATTCTTTTTTCTTTAATATGCCGTTATAAACTTCATCGGAAATAAGACCGATGCGGTGTCCGTACTTTCTGAGTCTGAGATCCGCATTGTCCTGTCTTAGGAGCAATCTGTATTCCGCTCTCGATGTCATCATACGGTAGGGCTCCCTGTTATCCTTGGTCACAAGGTCATCTATGAGAACACCTATATAACTTTCACTTCTTTTGAGTACAAGGAATTCTTTTCCGAAGATCTCCATTGCGGCATTTACTCCGGCAACAAATCCCTGTGCCGCTGCTTCTTCGTATCCGCTGCTTCCGTTGAACTGACCGCCCGCAAAAAGCCCTCTTATCTTTTTGAACTCGAGATGAGGATACAGGCACTTTGCGTTGATGCAGTCGTATTCGATTGCATAAGCGTTTCTTACAATCTTGCAGTTCTCCAGTCCGGGAACGGTGCGGTACATAGCAAGCTGCACATCTTCGGGAAGTGATGAACTCATTCCGTCGACATACATCTCATCCGTATATAATCCTTCAGGCTCGATGAAAACCTGATGTGATTCCTTCTCGGAAAATTTTACGACCTTGTCTTCTATGGAAGGACAGTACCTGGGACCGGTACCTTCGATGATCCCCGCATATATCGGAGATCTGTCAAGGTTAGCCCTGATAATGTCATGGGTTTTCTGATTGGTATGTGTTAGCCAGCATGAAACCTGTTCTTTCTGTACAGTCGCAGGATCCGTGGAAAAGGAAAAAGGAACGATAACCTCATCACCCTTCTGCTCTTCCATCTTGGAAAAATCAATTGTCTTTCCGTCCATTCTGGCGGGTGTTCCGGTCTTGAAGCGTCTGAGCTCGACTCCGGCATTCCTCAATGAATCGGAAAGATGAGTCGCTGCCTGAAGTCCGTTGGGTCCCGTGTAGGTAATTGACTCACCGGTAAGACATCTTGAATTCAGATAAACTCCGGTACAGAGTACAACGGCTTTGCAATTGTATCTGGCACCGGTCTGTGTCACTACACCGGTCACGTATTTTTCATACGATCCGTTCTTTTCATCCGAAGGAATCTCTTCCCAGAGAAGCTCGCAGACCTCGGCCTGTTTGATCGTAAGATGCTCCTGGGATTCGAGGACCTTTCTCATAGATCCCGAATAATCCCTTTTATCCGCCTGTGCCCTGAGTGAATGGACCGCAGGACCCTTTGATGTATTGAGCATCTTGCTCTGGATAAATGTCTTGTCGATATTCTTGCCCATCTCTCCGCCGAGAGCATCGAGTTCCCTTACCAGATGACCCTTGGAAGATCCTCCGATATTGGGATTACAGGGCATGAGTGCGATACTGTCGACACTTACGGTAAAAACAACAGTCTCAAGTCCGAGTCTTGCACATGCAAGTGCGGCCTCGCATCCCGCGTGACCCGCTCCGACTATCGCAACATCAATATTAAATTCCGCACCTCTGCATTTAAGATCCATGTTATTTGCCCATACAGAATTTAGAAAAGATCTCATCGGCAAGATCATCTCCGAGTTCTTCGCCTATGATGAGTCCGAGTTTTTTATATGCATTGTAGAGATCTCCGCAGTAAACATCGATCTCCACACCCGAAGCTATTCCTTCTTTTACACCTTTCAGACTTTCAAGCGCATCGGCCAAAAGTTCTTTATGTCTGAGCCCCGTGATGACAACATCCGACTTTGATGTTATATCACCGGACAGGAATCCTGCTCTGACAGTACGCTTCAGATCTTCAAGTCCCTGTCCTCCCGAAGCACTCATGATGATGCAGGGATATCTGTCGAAAAATTCTTCTTTGGTAAGAGCGGAAATTTCCTTTTCCGCGGATTCCTTCAGATGATAGTAAACATCATCGGGTCTTACCATAAGCGTCTTATCCGCTTTATTTAGTATAATGATAAGTTTCTTCTTATAAACCGCAGAAAAGATCTGCATTATTTCCGTAGTAAGATATTCGGATCCGTCTATCATAAATAGTATAAGATCCGCATTTTCCGCAGCACTTAAGGCTCTCTTTGTTCCGATCGATTCTATTACATCCTCGGTATCCCTGATGCCTGCGGTATCGGTAACCTTAAGAAGTATATCATCAAGACTGACATACTCTTCTATCGTATCTCTTGTTGTTCCGGGAATATCGGAAACTATGGCCCTGTCATGACCCGTAAGAAGATTTAAGAGAGATGATTTACCGGAATTGGGACTTCCGACTATGCAAGTGGATATTCCTTCCCTTACAAACTTTCCCGAATCATAGGATCTTATCATTTCGGTAATCTTATCCGATATATCATCAACGGTCTCAGATAATTTCTCTTCATATCCCGTAAGATCGTAATGCTCGGGATCGTCTATCGCAGATTCGATATATGCCGTCTCATAGAGGATCTTTGCCCTCAGATCCTTTACGGCTTCGGAAACCCTTCCTGACATCTGATCCCTGGAAGCCCTGAGCGCTCCTTCAGATCTGGATGAGATGAGATCCATTACGGCTTCCGCCTGTGCAAGATCCATTTTGGAATTAAGAAAAGCTCTCTTTGTAAACTCACCGGGTGCGGATAGAACGGCGCCGTGAGATACTACAAGATCCAAAACTTTTTTCAAAAGAAAAACTCCGCCGTGGCACTGGATCTCGACGGTATCCTCTCCCGTATATGAATGAGGAGCCTTGTAGAGTAATACTATACACTCATCCAGTATCCGGTCCGAATCAAAGACATAGCAATGCCTGAAAGAACCTGCTTCCATCTTGTCCAAAACAGATTCTTTCTTTTTATCAAACAGTATTTCCGAGCATATCCCTATCGCATCCGGGCCGCTGACCCTGATGATACCTATTCCGGATTCGGAAAGTGCGGTCGAGATCGCTGCAATTGTTTTCTGAAGATTATCGGTCATTTCAAATAATAAAGGCCACAGCAGTCGCCATGGCCCTTAACACAAATACTTATTCAGCCATTTAAGACTAAGATCAATACCTCTTGCCTCTGCGGCCGCGGTTATAATCACCGGTAGGCTTTACTCCGTCCTTGAGCGCTACGATGATATGTCTGTCCACACCTTCACCTTCACTGTAGGTATAAACATATTTGTTATCCTGAAGTGCGGAGTGGATGATCCTTCTTTCATAAGGATTCATAGCCTCGAGCTCATAAGGACGTCCGGTACGTTTAACCTTGGAAGATACATTCTTTGCGAGATTTTCAAGAGTTGCTCTTCTTCTCTCCCTGTAATCCTCGGTATCAACCTTGACCCTGATATACTGTTCGCTTTCCTTGTTAACAACAAGGCTTACAAGATACTGGAGTGAATCGAGGGTTGCTCCTCTCTTACCGATAAGGATTCCCATGTCGCTTCCGACGATCTCGATATCAAGTGCATTCTCACTGAGTTCGAATGAGGTCTTCATGGAAGCTTCAAGTCCCATTGCCTTAAAAACATCCTCAAGGAATTTTACTGCGATCGATTCATACTTAGCGGGATCGGATACGGGAATGATCTTCTCGGAAGACTGCTTTTTGGGAGCTTCTTCCTTTTTGGTCTCCTCTTCCTTAACTTCCTCTTTTACTTCAGCCTTCTTTTCTTCGGCTGCTTTTTCTTCAGCAATCTGTTCGTCAGACTTTACTCTTGCTTTAATGACTGCATTCTTTGCACCGATTCCGAGGAATCCCGAAGAACCTTCGTCTACTACAACATAATCAAGTCTGTCACTGGTAACACCGAGATCCTGACATGCATCGGTGATCAGATCGTTTACCGTTTTGCCTGTATATTCTTTATATTCCATGATGGTGACCTCACTTACTGTTTCTCTTATTAAATTCGCTTACCATATTTGCTTTGGCTGCCATTGAACCCGGTGCATAATTAAGAGGTTTAGTAACATCATCACCTTTGACATCACCGGATGCATCCTTATTGACATAGGAAGCCTTGCTCTGGATGCTGCGGGTATTCATAGCGGCATAAGCCTGCATTCTTTCCTGATTTGCCTGAAGCTTTTCAAGCTTTTTCTGGCTCTTTTCCTTATTTTTCTCGATAAGCTCTTCAAAATCGATCTTGTCGATACGCTTATTCATGATGATCTGGATGATAACACGGACTGCAGCGTTGGCTATCCAGTAGATACCGAGACCGGTGGGGAATGAGAAACCGATCCATACCGACATAAGAGGCATCATCACGTTCATGGTCTTCATGGTCTGTGCCATCTGATCTGCCTGTGAATTATCTCCTGTGGGCTGTGACTGGGTCGGAGCAAGCTTGATGGAAAGCCACTGCGTGAAACCTGAAATAATCGGAACGAGGGCAGCTGCGATCACCAGCAGATATGCATGGGATGCAAAACTTTCCTTAATGATATACCAGGGTGTATTTCTGATATTGAGACCAAGGAAATTGTTGTAGATATCCAAAAGTCCCTTTTCACCTGCGGTTGAAATGATCCTTGCACCTTCATAGGTAAGATCCGAAAGTCCGTAGTGAGCACTGATGACAGCCATGTCAGATGTTGAAGTTCTGTTGAGAACATCGATAATACCGTTGGAAAGGTTTCCTTCCCTGATATTGGAAGCATACATCTTCAAGGCACTTGTGATACTGACAAGTCCATCGGGATTTTCCGAGATGAATGTACCGTTGTCTACAGCGATTATCTTATCGGTAAGAACCCTGAATACATCACCGATCTTGGTAACATATGCGGGAATCTGATAGATAACCCTGTACAGAGCAAAGAGAATGGGGAACTGGATAAGAAGATATCCGCAGCTTCCGGTAGGTGATACACCGTACTTGGCATAAACTGCCTGAGTCTCGGCATTCATCTTCATTGCGGATTCCTGATCTCTCTTGCCCTGATATTTCTTCTGGATGGCCTTGATCTCAGGATTCATCTTCATTGAAAGCTTAGAGAACTTCTGCTGCTTGTAAGTCAGCGGGATCATACATACATTTACGATGATCGTAAAGAGTATGATGGAAAGACCGATATTGGGAATACCGATCTTATCAAGAACATAAAAGATACCCTCCATGATCTTACCAAGTATCCATACAATGTACTTGAAGATGGGAGTGGTATTGGGTGTTAAAAGAGTAAAATACATTAAATTCTCCCTGAATATCTTTTCCTCATTCTGGGAACAGGGTCTACTCCGCCCTTGGAAAAAGGATTACATCTCAAAATTCTCCAAAGAGCAAGCAAACTTCCTATTATTACCCCGTTTTCCTCAATGGCTTCTTTTCCGTAGTTGGAACAGGTGGGATAATACGGACACTTCGTTCTCTTAAGAGGAGAAAGATATTTCTGATATAACGTGATCAACCAAATAAAGAATCTCTTCATATATAAATATGATCAATTGCCCGCTTTTTGCAGGATGCGATGGGAAGCTGCAAGACCCATCAGAGATCTTTGTGCATCTGAATATGACATCAATGCAGCATTTTTCCTGGCAACAAATACTATGTCCAAACCACTATTGAACATATTCTCGGAATTTCTGAAGGCTTCTTTTGCAAGCCTCTTCACACGGTGCCTTACGACACTGTTTCCGATCTTCTTACTTACGCTTACGCCTACACGGTTAAAGGATTCCCCGTTTTCTCTGACATACATAACGAAATAATCGTCTGCGAAGGATCTGTGTGTCCGGTAAACATCCGAAAACTGTGCGTTACTTCTTAATCTTTCCATATTAAATGATCGGAAAAACAAAGGTCACATCAAATGTGACCTTTACTTTTAAGCCGATAATTTCTTTCTGCCCTTTGCTCTTCTGCTCTGAAGAACCTTACGTCCACCGGCTGAAGACATTCTTGCTCTGAAACCGTGAACCTTGGCATGAGACTTTTTCTTAGGCTGAAATGTCATCTTCATAAGGAAACACCTCCTTCTATAATAAAACTCTTCGCAGTGCACCCGTAAGTGCATGATTCCACTACCTGGAACCTGTCAGAAACGACACAAAACAGATTTTAATTAATTAAAGAAAGAGTGTCAAGCAAAAATAGCGGATATTATTGATTTTTCTTGAAAAAACTCCGATTTTTTATATCAGGTATCCACATGAAAATGAGGTGAAAATTTTTCTTTTCCACCGACTTATCCACTAAAAATATCACCTAAAATCTTATCCCCATTTAGTGTACAACATGTGGATATGTATCATTTTTTATTGACCCGGATGGTTAAAAACCACCCATAAACAGCGTATTTAATGCGTTTTTCAAGATATTCACATTTTATGATATATCCACATTGATTCACATAAACTGACCTCATATATGCATTATTCATACTCTGTATGCATTATCCACAAATGTGGATAAGTCTGCGAACGCACAAAAGGGAATAACGCAATTTGAATAATATTTTTAATTTTTATAAAATGGTACGGCAGTCGCATTATATGGGGATTTTTGCCCTTTTTGCGGCCAGCCGATCAAGGAGAAAACTTTCAAATAATGAACGCAGAGAACTTTACCAACGAAGAATACTGGGAAGAGATCAAGAGAAAGATCCAGAGGGAAGCAAATGTTTCCGATATTACATACCATCTCTGGTTTGAGAACCTGGAATTCCGCGAATTATCGGGTAATACGGTCTATATCGTATCCGAAAAAGAAGATGAAAGAGCTCTCGGTTATCTTAATAAGAAGTTCAAGGATTATTTTGAGACTGTCATAGGTGAAGAGCTTAATCAGATAATCTCGGTCAAGTTCATTCTTAACACCAATACTCCTCATACATATGAACCTGAAGAGACAAAGGTAGATAACGATACTTTAAATCCGGATTATACCTTTGAATCCTTTGTCGTAGGCAAAAATAACATGATGGCCCATCAGGTATCTGTCGCTGTTGCGGAAGATCCGGGCAAAACCTGGAATCCTCTCTATATTTACGGAGGTCCCGGTCTCGGAAAGACCCATCTTATGCAGTCTATAGGCCATTTTATATTAAAGAAGGATCCTACCAAGAAGGTAATCTATGTTACCAGCGAACAGTTTACCAATGACGTTATCGAATCATTAAGAAGCGGTAATACCGCAGATTCAATGAGTAAGCTGCGTGACAAATACCGTACCGTTGATGTCCTTATGATCGACGATATCCAGTTCATTATAGGAAAAGAAGCTACCCAGGAAGAGTTTTTCCACACATTTAATGCCCTTCATGATGCAGGAAAGCAGATAATCCTTTCTTCCGATAAGAATTTCAAGGAATTCAAGACCCTCGATGAAAGATATATCTCAAGATTCGCATGGGGAATGCCCGTGGATATCACTCCTCCTGATTATGAGACAAGATCCGCAATTCTTAAGAATAATGCCGATAAATACAAGATAAAGATCAAGATAAGCGAAGAAATAATCGATTATATAGCTTCAAATATAAAGTCTAACATTAGAGAGCTTGAAGGAGCCCTTAACAAGATCATCGGATTTTCAAAGCTTTACAACAATATGGAACCGGATCTTGAATTTGCCAAGGAAGCCCTTAAGGACTATATCTATCCTTCAGACTCAAATAAGATCACTTTTGACCGTATTGTTGACGTTGTATGTCAGGAATGCGGAGCAAGCAAGGATGCGATAATGTCAAATAAGAGAAATGCTGACATTGTTTATCCCAGACATATAATAATGTTCCTTGCTTATGACATGCTGGGTATCACTTACCAGCAGATTGCGAATAACCTTCACAGAAGCGATCATACAACCGTAATAAGCGGATGTAAGAAGATCTCGGAAGAGATCAATTCAAATAAAAGTGGAAAAAATACCAAGGAAAAAGTGGAAAGCATCAAAAAGATACTCTCAGGCAATTAAAAAGCCCATGTTTACATAACTTTTAAAGGGTTATAAAGGGGAGAAAATCATTTAATAACCGGTACTATTTCACATACTTATTCATTCCATTTTTCCCTTGAAAATAGTATAATAAATAAGGTTATGCACATAAATCACAGCACCTATTACTTATAAGACTTTAAACTATTTAAATATATCATTTAAAAGGGCATCCGCACCCGAAAAAGGAGTTATGCACAATGAAGATTTCCTGTTCAAAATCAGCATTACTTTCAGGTATCCAGACAGTTATAAGAGCTCTTCCCGCAAAGAGCACAATGTCAATAATGGAATGCATACTCATCAATACCAACGGAGGAAAGATCACTCTTACCGTTAACAATCTTGATCTCGGTATTGAAACGATCATTGAAGGAAATATAGAAAGCTCCGGAGTTGTTGCTCTCGATGCAAAGCATTTTTCCGACGTTATAAGAAAGATGCCGGATTCAGATTCAGATATAGTCATTGAGACAGATGATAATCTTACCGCATTTTTCAAGTGTGAACAGAGTGTTCAGAACATGCCCGGAAGAAGTGATGATGAATTTCCCTATCTTCCCGATCTTGAAAAGAGTGACAGCATAGTCATAAGCCAGCTTTCTCTCAGGGAGCTGATAAGAAAGACCAGCTTTTCCATTGCAGATATAAGTGAGGATACTCCCGGACAGCAGACCATGAGGGGAGAACTCATGGAGATCAAGGATAACAACATAAGAATGTGCAGCCTTGACGGACACAGAATATCCATGTGCAATATGGAGCTTCGTGAAAGTTATCCCTACAAGAAGGTTATAGTTCCCGGAAAGAGCTTAAAGGAACTTGCCAAGATAATCGGCGGCGGTGCCGAAGATGATGTTGAGATCTTCTTCAATCCCAATCACATCAGTTTTGAATATGACAATACAAAAGTTGTTTCAAGGATCATCGAAGGTAATTTCTTTGATGTTAATAAGATGCTCGTAGGTGATTATGAGACAAAAGTAAAGATCAATAAAAAGAAACTCAACGAATGTCTCGACAGATCCACCATCTATGTAAGAGAAGGCGATAAGAAACCCATCATTCTGGACATAAAGGATGACAGCATTTCCATCAAGATCAATTCCGCGATCGGCAGCATGAACGAAAATGTTCCCGCTTCAAAATCCGGAAAAGATATGATAATAGGATTCAATCCCAGATTTGTAATAGATGCGCTCAATGTTATAGACGATGAAGAGATAGAGCTTGATTTTGTTAATTCAAAAGCTCCCTGCTTTATCAAGAAAGAAGACATGTCCTACGTTTACGTAGTACTTCCCGTTACCATCAGTGCGGTATAAGAATGATCACATTTTATCTTAAAGACGATTTTATAAAACTGGGTCAGTTATTAAAGGCATCCGGACTTTGCGAGTCAGGTGTTGATGCAAAGTATGACATCATAAACGGTGAAGTAAAGGTCAACGGTGAAGTTGATGAACGCCGCGGAAGAAAGATAACTGACGGTGATGTCGTAGAGTACAAAGGCGAGAAAGTGATCGTTAAGAAAAAGGGTGATGCTCAGTGATAATAAAATCCCTGGAACTTACTGATTACAGAAATTATGACAGCCTGAGCATAGAATTCGATAAGGGTACCAATATCTTCTACGGA
>JAEEQL010000167.1 GCA_016285265.1 Lachnospiraceae bacterium | reverse complement strand
TGTTCTTTACGAGGAAGAGGTTTCTACATGGAATCTTCTTATCAACGAAGATTACTGCCGTCAGATAACCACCAAGGATAATGTACGCGACAGCTACTTTGCTACGCTCGGTGCGATCAAGGGTGATCTGTTCCTCAGTGAGGAATTCCTGAGTGACCCCGATTATCATGACAGGCTCGCAGAGGAGATGAACGACACCTCCGAAGAGACCGTTGCCGAAGCACTTGAATTCCTTCAGCAGGTCAAGGATAACGTTTATTCCTTCGAGACAGACTCCGGCAAGTCCGATATGGTCACCGGCAAGATCTTCTCAAACCTTCAGTGGTCTGGTGATGCGGTTTACGCAATGGACCAGGCTGAGGAAGAGGATGTTTACCTCGCATACTCCGTTCCCGAGGAGTGCACCAACCTCTGGTTTGACGGATGGGTAATGCTCAAGGGAGACATCGACGGTAATCCCGAAAAGCAGAGAGCATGCGAAGCGTTTGTCAACTTCCTTTCAAGACCTGACAACGCTGTCAGAAATATGTACTACATCGGTTATACTTCATCGATCGCAGGCGGTACCGACGGAGACCAGATCTTCGAGTATGCAGACTGGTGCTATTCCGCAGAGGATGATGAAGAGGAAGTTGCCGATTACGATATCGGGTATTTCTTCGGAGATGAGGAGAGCGGGGATTATGTTCTCACCGTTCCCGAGGAGCAGACCTACCGTCAGCTCTTTGCACAATATCCTCCCAGGGAGGTTACCGACAGAAGTGCGGTCATGAGATATTTCGACGGTGATGCCAACGCCCGTATCAACAGGATGTGGATCAACGTAAGATGCTACAATTTGGGCAAAATAAAAGCTGCCGGATGGGCAGCCATAGTGCTTGCAGCTGTACTGATGACAGCCGCACTCATATATTTCAAGTCAGGTAAAAAGAAGACGAAAGCTATTCGTCGTCCTCCTCAGCCGCAATAACGCCGCTGATGACGCTTGTAACAGCGGAGATGACAACGACTGCGGCAATGATGACAAGCAGTCCGCCTGCAAGGATCAAGAAAATACCTGAATTCATAATTGCTCCTTTTGGTACGAGTTTTAAACCGTCTTTTATTCTATCACGGACGGCTCAAAAGTACAACAAAGGCAATTTGCACACAGGCTTTAAGGCGGATATATACTGATTTTCCAAGGCTTCCTCCCCATGCGGGTGGAAGCCTTTTTTATGCACTTTACACGAATTTTTAACAACCGTATGTTACCTGTTGACCCCGCTTGAAACCTTGTGTAAAGTGTATCTCATATCTGTTCGGGCAGTTTTGGGACTGCCCTGTTTTCATGCTCAAAAAGCATCTTCTGCGGGCCGTCCGTTTGGGAGTTTATATGACGGACACAGTATCCAAAGCCCGCTCGCTTCTTCCTTCCCTTACCGATGAATACATAACCGGTAAGGGAAGCGAACTCATCTCATTAAGACGCGGGCTGATCACAAAAGACAAATTTCTTGAAAGTGCGGGTGAATTCATCCGCGAAAAGTATGACGAGAGCGGTGAAGTCGCGGATGAACTGCTGAAGGAATTCGGTGAGTACATCTTCGGCTATTCGAGACTCACACCGCTTTTGGACGATCCGGACATTTCCGACATCCGTGTGATGGGTCACGGAAATGTAAGGATCAAGAAAAACGGAAAGAGAATGGACTCGGGTGTTTCCTTTTCATCCGAAAAGGAATACAGGCAGTTCATCGATTACATTGCGGCCAAGAATCAGGTCAGTGTATCCAATCTTTCCGCGATCCAGAGATTTACGGATTCACAGTCGCATCCGGGCTTCATCCTGAGATTTACCGTGTCGATGCCTATAGTCAATACCTATGACGAACCGTATCTGTGCATCCGAAAGGTGCCGAAGACATTTCCGCTGTTAAAGGATCTGGTGGCCGAAGGGATGCTTGACGAAAAATGTGCGAGGATCCTGGCACTGAGGTTCAGGATGGGTTCGACTCTTATATGCGGAGGAAATTCATCCGGGAAGACCACACTGTTAAATGCACTGAAGGAGACGATACCGGATGACAGTGCGGTGATGGTCGTACAGCAGGCCGATGAGCTGACGACGATGTTCCATCCGGATATGATGTTTCTTCACTCGGTTCCGCCGAGCGCGGAGAGCAAAGCTTCGTACGATCTGGAGCATATAAGCATAGCCGGACTTACCATGGATGTCGATTTTTTTCTTGTAGGCGAGATCAAGGGTGCGGAGGCACTGTATATACTCAATGCCGCATGTACCGGACAGATCTGTGCGGGAACGATCCACTCTACATCCGCCATGAGGGCTCCGGATAAGCTCGTCGATTATGCAATGTACGAAAGCAGGTATTCGAGGAATGAGCTGATGAGGATGATGGATTGTTTTAAAACCCTGATCTTTATGAAGGATTTTAAGGTTGCAAATGTTTATGCCTGCAAGGGCTGGAATGAGGAAAGGAGGGAGCTGGATTATGAACGTCTGCTTTAGTGCATCGGTCTTCACGCTTTTGCTGGCCGGGTTTTACGGACTTATGGAGGGGTTCAGGACAACAGAGAATATAAAGAAGACCGCGGGGCTTTTGAGCAGACGGCTTGATGAAAAGGGAAGGGAAAATGCACTAAGGAAAAGAGAAGCGATAAGGATGAGAGCGGACCGTGACGGGATCTGGTCACGGATAGACAAGGCACTGGTCTACAGCGGGATCGTAAGATTCCTTCCCGGACTTACGACCGAAAAGTTCATAGCCCTGATGAGCCTGGCCTGCGCGCTTATCTTCATATCATCCGGGATCGCAATGGGAGTGATTGCCGGGGCCGTCTCTGCGGCGGTGTTTCTTTTTTCCGTATATGCGCTTATAAAGCTTCTCGAGATACGCAACTTAAGAAAAACCGGCGAGGACCTGCCGAGACTCCTCGACCTTCTGGGTTCATATGCGGCTTCGGGAGCGGTGTATTCGAACATATTCGGACAGATAAGCATCTATATGAACGAACCGCTGCGTACGGTATTTGATGAGTGCGGCGCCGAGGGAAGGCTGAGCGGGGATATCTCGCTCGCACTTCTTACCATGGCCGATAAGATCGAACATCCTCAGTTCAAACAGCTGATCCGCAATATGGAGATAACCTCCAGGTACAGTGAGGATATTGCGGGACTTGTGAGCGACACGAGAAGAAGTCTTCGTGATTACCTGAAGGAGAGCTCCGACAGGAAAGCAATGCTCAGGGAATCGGCGATCAATATGGTGCTTCTTATGGTAATGAGTTATGTGGTAATTGCGATATCGGCAAGTCTTGCGGAGACACAGATAAGCACGGTGGTTCTGGGAAGCATACCGGGAAGGGTCACACTCGGAGTTCTCGGAACGGTGTTTATGATGTTCTTTGCTCAGGCCGCATCTTTGTATAAGTGAGGTTTTGAATGGTTCCAAATAAGTATTACGCATATATTGCCATGGCGATGATGATACTCTGCAGTCTGTTGTCGGGAGCGATCATCTGTATGGTCATGGATCCGGGAAACAGCAGAGTGATGGCAAGCGGTGCGGAGTTTGCCGGAATGATCAGAAAGAGGCAGAAGCAGAATGCTCTGTATATCAGATTGGAAGACTGGCTCAGGAAAAACGGAGCATGCTTTCATCTGGGAAAGAAGACCGATCCGGGAAGCTTTACCGCGCTGTGCATTCTGCTTGGTGCG
>JAEEQL010000044.1 GCA_016285265.1 Lachnospiraceae bacterium | reverse complement strand
AGATTCCTTCTCAATGCGTTCAGGGAGATGGGTATCGAGTGCTTCGAACCCTTCGGTGCTTTCTATGTATTCCCCTGCATCAAGGAATTCGGCATGACCAGTGAGGAATTTGCCGAAAGATTCCTGAGGGAGGAAAAGGTTGCCGCGGTTCCCGGAACCGCATTCGGCGACAGCGGTGAAGGATACCTGAGAATATCCTATGCATATTCACTCGAAAGACTCGAAGAGGCAATGAAGAGATTTGCCCGCTTCGCAGAAAAGCTCCGCAGCGAAAAGAAAGCGTAAGAATGCCTTATTCCGATCAGAAAAACGCCACGATGAACATCGTGCGCAAGCATAATATCAGAGCGCAGAAAAAATACGGACAGAATTTCCTTACGGATGAAGGGGTTCTGGACGGGATCGTCGAAGCTGCGGGAGTGTGCGGTGAGGACCATGTCGTGGAGATAGGTCCCGGACTCGGAAGCCTTACGAAAAAGCTTGCCGAAGCAGCTTCACACGTAACGGCGATCGAGATCGATAAGCAGATGATCCCCGTGCTCGAGGAAGAGCTGGCTTCTTTTGACAATGTAAATGTCATCTGCGCGGATGTTCTGAAGACGGATCTTAATGCGATCGCAGACACCTATCCCGGAGAGACCGTCAAGGTCGTCGCAAATCTCCCCTATTACATCACAACCCCGATAGTAACGGGACTTTTGGAGAGCGGGATACATTTTAAGAGCATAACCGTAATGGTCCAGACCGAGGTTGCCGAGAGGATGCAGACAGGCCCCGGCTCCAAGGATTACGGCGCACTGTCCCTTGCGGTACAGTATTATTCAAAACCCGAGATAGTCCTCGATGTTCCGCCCGAGAGTTTTTTCCCGATGCCCGGAGTCGGAAGCAGCGTCATAAGGCTCGATCTGTACGATAAGCCTCCCGTAGAGGTAAAGGATCCCGCGAAGATGTTCGGCATCATCAAGGCATCCTTCATGCAGAGAAGAACGACCCTGTCCAACGCACTTCAGAACAACCCCGATACGAAGATTCCCCGGGAAAAGACGGAAAAGCTCCTCACGGAGATGGGACTCGATCTGAAGATCAGGGGAGAAGCCCTAACGCTCGGGCAGTTCGCCGCATTCACCGATCTTCTGTGAGATCCCGGTAATATCTGAAACAATAAACGCTGTCCCTATATATGGGGGCAGCGTTTTGTTTATCCACAAGGCCGGCAACATTTAGTGTGGTTTTTCACAAAAATCACAAAATATAGTCGGGTATTATAGACATCCTAACACTAGTTATGGTACAATTTCAAAGATTGGATCAGTATATATTGTGGTTTTTTTCTCTTATTTAGGGGTGAAATTGTGGATAAGTTCGAATATAAGGTAAAACTGCAGAAGATCAACGAACTCATCGATGAAAAAGAATACTTCGATGCCGTAGCAATAGCCGATACGATCGACTGGGAAAGAAAGCCCGTGGAAACACTGGTACGTATCGGAGACCTTTACAGAAAGGTCATGAGATATGACGATGCGATCGAGCTTTACAGGATCGCATACCGCAAGGCTCCCGAAAACAAGAATATCTGCTATTATCTCTGCAAGCTTTACATCAAGAAAGAATATATAGTTCAGGCTGTTTATGCATATAACGAGTTCGAAAGGATCGCACGCGAGAACGATCCCAGGGTCTACAAGCTCAAGTATATGCGCGATCAGATGCTCCATGTCGAGATAGAGCAGAAGATCGAGACCCTCGAAACACTGAAGAGTATCGAATATACCGAAAAGTGGGCATACACCCTTGCTTATCAGTACTATCTTGCCGGACGAGAGAGCGATTGCATCCATGAATGCGACCAGCTGATCGCAGCATTCGGCGACGGCAAGTATGTGTATGCTTCAATGCTTCTTAAGAAGAAATACACCGAGCTTACTCCCGAACAGCAGAAGATCTTCGATAACTGGAAGGAAGCCAAGGACGAAGAGCCCGCTGCCGATCAGAATACATCGCAGATCACTGCCGAGACCGAGGTCAGGGAAGATACCCGCAGGATAGAGGTTCAAGACGAGGGAGCTACCAGGGAGATCACCGCAGAGGAGATCTCTGCCATCAATAAGGCGACCGCTCCCGGGGATACCATCGTCTACGATCCCGCACAGGTCCAGGCTGCTCTCGAGACACACAATCTTTCCGATGAGACCAGGATCTTCAGGGGAATCGATATTCCCGCCGAGCCCGAGATCCGCGTCAAGACCGTTGATGTCGGCAAGTACAACACCATCGATCTTCAGAAGGCACTTGCTTCCGCAGTCAGGGAAGTTGTCGGCGAGCCCGCACAGAGCTCGGACGTTACCAGGACCCTCATGGCTCCCATGATCGATCCCGATACCGGAAGCCTCGACAATCCCGAGTATTCCGAGGCCAAGGAAAAGGAATACGATTACGATACCGGCGACATCTCTCCCGATGAAGCTCCCGAGACCATCTTTACCGAGACGGCAGAAGTAGCCGAGATCCCCGAGGAGAAGGATTATCCCACCCTCGATTCCGTGGAGGATGCCGAGATCGCAGAGCCCGAGGAAGACCGCGTCGTTAAGGACGAAGGCAATATCAAGTCCTATTATCCCAAGGATATGTCAAGGTATAACAACCTTACCGAGACCCAGTCCGTCCGTATCCAGGATGCACTTACCGACCAGCCTCCCGAGTCCATCGCCTCCGCTCTTTCGCAGGAGACCGACGGACAGATCCGTCTTGTACTTCCCGATGACCAGGAGATCACCAGACAGATCACCGGTCAGATGAATATCGCGGAAGTTCTCGAAGAGTGGGAAAAAAGACAGGCCGAGCTTGAAAAGAGCTTTCAGGAAGAATTCCACGAGCAGGTCAAGGTACAGACCGGAGAGCTTTTCGATCATTTCGAGACAGAGATCCTCAATTCACTTCTCGAGGTTCTTGAAAGAGAATCCGAGGAAGAAGCCGAAGCAAGCGAGACCATTTATGAAGGCCGCGTTTCGGAGATGGACGAACTTCCCGATGAGGCAAAGCTTGAGACCGGACTCATTCCCGTTACGACCATTGCGGAGCTTACCGAAAAGGATGCAGACGAAGAAGCCGCAAAGCAGCGCATCCGCGATAACCAGGAAAGGATCCGCCTTGTCGGCGATGACGATTCGGTAAGAGATCTGACCAAAGAAGAAAAAGAACTCTTCGGTCCCTATATACAGAGCAGGGCTGCAAAGCGTCAGCTTGCGGTTCTTCTCGATTCACTCAGCATGGCTTCCTATACCGGAAACGCGATCCTTGCAGGTGACGACGGAATAGACGTCGAAAACCTTGCGATCAGGATCCTCAAGGAAGTCAGGAACAGTGACCACAATCTTTCCGGAAAAGTCGCAAGGATCAAGGGTGACAATCTGAACGGAAAGAGCATGGAAGCAACCATGAAGCTCCTTGCCGGCGGCGGACTCATCCTGAGCGATGTCACCGATGTTACCGAGGAGACAGCAGAGAAGCTCAAGAATGCGCTACTCAAGGAAGATCAGGGCATGATAGTCATCCTCGCCGACAGGAAGAGAAATATCGAGAAGTTCATGGATATGTATCCCACCCTGTGCGAGATGTTCACCGCATATATGGAAGTCAAGGCGCTCAGCGAAAAGAAGCTGGTTGCATTCGCCAAGAAGTATGCGCGTGAGAGGGAATATGTAATAGGCGAGATGGGTGAGCTTGCGCTCCATACACAGATCTCAATGAGACAGTCCAACGATCACGCCGTTACCGTAATGGAAGTAAAGCGCATCGTTGACGATGCCATCAAGCATGTTGAGAAAAAGACCGCCACGCATTTCTTTGATATCCTGCTCGGAAAGCGTTATGATATTGAAGATATGACAATTCTCGGTGAAAAGGATTTCGCCTAAAATTTGTTAAAGGAGGTCTTGATAATGGCATCCGAAAAGACTACCGCTAAAAAGAAAACAACGACTGCTTCGAAGCCCGCTAATACTGCGGCTTCGAAGACAACCAAAAAGACTCCTGCAGTGCCTGCCGCTGCAGAAGTTTTTATTTCCGAAGATGATATGTACCTCTTCGGACAGGGAACTCATTACGATATCTACAAAAAGCTCGGAGCACATCCTTCGGTGCAGGACGGAAAAAAGGGATATTACTTCGCAGTATGGGCGCCGAATGCCCTTTCCGTTCACGTTGTGGGTTCATGGAACGGATGGAACGAAGCCGAGGGTGAGATGAAAAAGCTCGGTCCCGTCGGCATCTGGTCCGTATTCATCGAGGGCGTCGTTCCCGGACAGATGTACAAATTCCTTATCTATGCAAAGGACGGATCCAAGCTCTACAAGGCTGACCCCTATGCAAATCAGGCTGAGTTCAGACCCGGTACCGCATCCATTACCGCAGATATTTCCGGATTTAAGTGGACCGACAGCAAATGGGAGAAAGCAAGGGATAAGAAGGACTGGTACAAAGAGCCGATGGCTGTTTACGAGTGCCATATTGGTTCATTCATGAAGCATCCGAACGGAACCGAGGACGGTTTCTACAACTACCGCGAGTTCGCAACAAGGATCGTCGAATACCTGAAGGAAATGAAGTATACCCATATAGAGCTTATGGGCATTGCGGAGCATCCCTTCGACGGATCGTGGGGATACCAGGTGACCGGTTATTATGCACCTACTTCCCGTTACGGAACTCCCGAGGATTTCATGTACCTCGTTAACGAACTCCACAAAGCGGGTGTTGGTGTCATCCTTGACTGGGTTCCCGCACACTTTGCGACCGATGCGCACGGACTCGGAAAGTTCGACGGAGAGTGCATCTACGAAGATCCCGATCCGAGGCGCGGAGAGCATCCCGACTGGGGTACCAAGATATTCAACCTGGCCAAGCCCGAGGTCAAGAACTTCCTTATCGCCAACGTACTTTACTGGCTCAGGGAATTCCATGTCGACGGTATCCGCGTCGATGCCGTAGCTTCCATGCTCTATCTCGATTACGGCAAAAAGGACGGACAGTGGCTTCCCAATAAGTACGGCGACAACAAGAATCTCGATGCCATCGTTTTCTTCCGCCATCTGAATTCCGTGGTAAGGGGAACCTATCCCGGATTCATAACCGTTGCGGAGGAATCCACCGCATGGCCTAATGTCACCGGACCCATCGGAACCGAAAGCCTCGGCTTTACCTTCAAGTGGAACATGGGCTGGATGCATGATTTTTGCGAATATATGAAGCTCGATCCCGTTATGAGAGGCGGCGATCATCATTCGATGACCTTCGCGATGTCATATAACGAGTCCGAGCATTACATACTTCCCCTTTCCCATGACGAGGTCGTACACCTCAAGTGTTCCATGGTCGAGAAGATGCCCGGCTACAAGATCGACAAGTATGCGAACCTCAGACTCGGATATACATATATGTTCGGTCATTCGGGCAAGAAGCTCCTCTTCATGGGTCAGGACTTCGGCCAGGAAAGGGAATGGAGCGAAGCAAGAGAGCTTGACTGGTTCCTTCTCGGCGAAAAGCTCAACTCCGGACTTAAGTCCTTCGTCGGTGAGCTCCTTGATCTCTATCACAAATACCCCTGCCTTTACAGCATCGATGACAGCTGGGCGGGATTTGAATGGATGAATGCGGACGATGCGGACAGGAGCATTTTCTCCTTTGTCAGAAGAGACGAAACCGGCAAAAAGAACCTGCTCTTCATCCTCAATATGACCCCGATGAAATGGGAAAAATACGTTGTTCCCGTTCCTAAGGCCGGTGAGTACAAGCTCGTGCTCAATTCCGACGAGGAAAGATTCGGAGGCTTCGGAACAAGTGCTCCCGAGAAATTAAAGTCCGTAAGGGAACACTGTGTTCTCCAGGATAATGTAATAAAACTCGATATGAATCCTTACAGCGGTCTTGTGTATACCTTCTGACAGGCTAAAGAAATCAGCCTTTTTGACCGAAATTATAGGTGAGTGCACGGACGCACTCACCTTTTTTCGATTATTTCTCGGAAAAAACGATCGGGACGGATCCCCCATTTTATCCATAAAACGGGAGATTTAGATTTGAAGATCACATTCGAAGGACAGGACAATTCCCAGGCCCTTAAATACATAAAGAACAACACTCAGGGAAAGCAGATCCAAAAAGGGGATATGCTTTCTCCCGAAAGTATGTCCGCACTTGTGGATATCGGAAACGCAAATACCCTTCAGATCCCGGGTGAAGAGGGCAAGCACAGCCTTCTGGCCGGAGCTGCCAGAGATGCGGCCGTTCAGGATGCGGGCGTTCTCAAAAATTACCGCGTGGTCATGGCTCACACCATGTCCGGCGAGGATCTTCGAAAGGCCGAGGAGGACGGATTCGACCTTGGGAATATGTCCCCCGATGAAAGCGTCACCATTCTCGATAAGGTAAAGGCGGAGACCGCAAAGGGCGGAACCGTCATCAGGGGCTTTAACGACGATCTTGATGATGCGGTCTTAGATACTGCCGGAAACAGAGGCCTGGACAGCGTTGTCAAAAAGGCCCTTGCCGAGCAGAACCTCCCCGCAACAGACGAAAATATCCGTGATGTTTCGGGCACGGTCGATCTGGCAGGTCAGCTCGAAGCACCCACCGATTCCGAAAAAGCATATATCATCGAAAATGACCTTTCTCTTGCGGTAAGGGACTTTTACGTTGCCCAGAGTGCGGCTCCCGAAAGACCCGTGCAGGCTATGGACCCTTCAGTTCTCGATACTCCCGAGATGAAGAACGTCAGGGAGAGCATGATCGAAGCAGGCAGGGTTTTGGAAGATCCCGAAGAAGGATACAGGATCGCCGAGTGGCTTTTTGAAAGAAACCTTCCCGTCACCGAAGAAAACATTCTTAAATCCCGGGACATTTCCGAGATCCGGTTCCCCGTATCCGCAGAAAGAGCAGCCCGTGCGGGAGCACGTGCCATCGCTTCCGGAAAGACCGCTGACATGGCGGACCTCACCGAAAAGGGCAGCGTTTATGAGCAGGCAGCCCTTATTGAGGCTAAGTATTTTTCGGATGCGGTCCTTAATACAGAGGACATCGCACATACCAGAAAGATCCAGGAGATCAGGCTCAGCATGACCGCCGAGGTAAATCTCGAGCTTGTAAGAAGCGGATTTGCGATCGATACCGCTCCCATCGAGGATCTTATAGACAGACTTAAAGCGATCGAGCAGGAAGTAGCCCTTAAATACTTCCCCGAGACCGCAGGCGTTACCGACCATGGCGACAATGCACCCGGCATGAGCATAGGAAGCCCCGAAGATGCCGTTGCCGCATACAGACTGATGAATGCGGTAAACACCGCGGTTTCCGAACTTAAGGACGCACCCGCATCATCCCTCGGAGTATTCGTTCCAAGGGTCAGCGCTGAGGTTGCCTTCGGAGAATTTGAAGAGATCGCTCTCGGCGAAAAGGAAAGACTTAAAAAAGCAGGCGAAAGCTACGAAGCCCTTTCGACCGAAGTAAGAAAGGACCTCGGAGACAGCATTGGCAAGGCATTTACAAGCGTGGACGGACTTGTGGAAGGCCTCGGCCTTGAACTGAATGACCTTAACAGAAGGCATGTCAGGATCCTTGCTTACAACCGCATGGAAATAAGCATCGAAAATATGGACAGGATCGCGGCAGCCGATGAGACCGTAACATCGGTCATCGACAAAATGAAGCCCGCCGCAGTCCTCGATATGATCAGAAACGGCATCAACCCTCTCGAAAAGAGCTTTGATGAGATAAACAGCTTCCTCGATGAGAGGATCGTAAATACCGACGGATTCGAGAAAGCATCCGAAAACTACGCGGAATTCCTTTACGCCCTCGATAAGAGCAGAGAGATAACCGCAGAGGAAAGGGAAACCTACATCGGAATCTACCGCATGCTCGATAAGATCGAAAAGAAGGACGGGGCAGCGATCGGTTCCGTCGTAAATACGGAGAGTGAGCTCGGTTTCGCAAACCTTCTTTCAGCGGTCAGAAGCGCGAAGTTCAGGGGAATGGACGTCAGGATCGATGACGGAACCGGCCTTTCCGAGGTCGTATCTGCGGGACGATCCATAACGGATCAGATCATGGCATCCTTCAGGGAAGCACCCGGGGGATATTACGAGGATAAGGCAGAGCACCTCAGAAATGCGGCATTTGCCGGAGAAGGAGCTCTTTCCTTTATCGAAGATGCGGGCGTTTCCGTAAATGCGGAGAACATCATAGCCGCAGAGAATCTCCTTTCCGCAGACGATGACCTTTACAGGACCGTCTTCGGCAAAAAGGAAGACGAAAAGCTTAAGAAAGAAGCGGATGAAGCCCTTGAGAGGATCGCATCCGCGGAAGAACCGGACGAAGAATATGCGAAGTTCCTGAACGAAATGAGATCCGATGTGCAGGCGATGACCTTCGAAGCCGGCGAAGTGATCGACGTCAGGGCGCTTCAGCAGGTAGGAAGACAGCTTTCGGTAGCCGTAAAGGCAATGGAGGAAGGCGTCGAAGAGTATTTTATCCCGGTGGATATAGGCGGAGAGATCTCCAAGGTCAGGGTTTCCTTCAGAGGAGTAGAGGGATCGTCCTCTGCGGACATCACCTTTAACGATACCTACGGAAATGAATGCAGGGCACACCTCGAGCTCTGGGAAAGGTCCGTAAACGGTATTGTTTCCGCAGATCCCGGCACAGAACTTAAGAAATTGCTCAGAGCTGCCGATATATTTACTGCAGACTTAAATAATGACGGTTTCAATACCTCCGCCGGGGTCAAGGTCATAAAGGCGGACGAAACCGAAAAGTCAAATAAATACGAACTCTCCGGCAAGGATGCCGGTGTAAACAGACAGGAGGGAGCCGGTCGAAAAGAGCTCTTCAGGTTATCCGAGAGATTCCTGAAGGCAGTCAAGGAGAGCTTCCATGAGGATCAATTATAATGTTTCGGCGATGATCGCCAATAATTCCCTTAAGAATAACGACGACCTTCTCAGTGCGTCACTTCAGAGATTATCATCAGGATTCAAGATCAACGGGGCCAAGGATAACCCCGCAGGTCTTGCCATGGCAAAAAGAATGAACGCCCAGATCACCGGCACACATACCGCCGATGACAATACCATGGACGGAATTTCCGTTATCGAGACCGCTGACGGCGCTCTTTCCGAAGTAGCCGAGATGCTCCAGAGAATGAACGAGCTTGCGGTTCAGGCATCCAACGGAACCATGACAGACGATGACAGGGAGATCATCCAGAAGGAGATCGAACAGCTCAAAGATGAGGTCGACAGGGTTTCCAAGAGTACCGAATTCAATTCACAGCCCCTTCTCGACGGATTCTACGATCTCAAGGGCTATACCGATAATGTAGATGTAAAGGTTCTCACCTATTCCAAGGAGATCCCCGCGGCAAATTACAGTTTCGATGACATCAGCTGGACAGTAAACGCTGACGGAACCAAGGATGTGACGGTCACATTCGGCGGTTCGACCACCGTGTACACGGGTTCCATGATCGACAATGTCATCACGATAACGAATCCCGACGGATACGATATTAAGCTTACGGTTCCCGAGAGTCAGGCAAACGCAAGCGGAGCTACCGGAGCCCTCATAGTTGAATGCACCGGCATCGGAGCAATGAGACTTCAGGTAGGATCGAACGAGGGCCAGGTTCTCGAGATGCAGATCCCTGCCGTCAACCTCAGCAACATGGGACTTACCGGACTCGATCTTTCAACCGAGAAGACCGCAAAGGAAGGCATCGACAGGATCAAGAAGGCAATGGACTTCGTAAATACCGTAAGAGGCCAGCTCGGTGCTTACCAGAACAGACTTGAGAACACCGACGCAAGACTTGATGTCACCGCAGAGAACATGACCGCAGCTTACTCCAGGATAATGGATGTCGATATGGCTGAGGAAATGACCAAGTATTCGACCTACACCGTAATGACCCAGGCGGGAACCAGTGTTCTTGCACAGGCCAACGACAGACCTTCGACCGTTTTACAGCTTCTTCAGTAAGGGGGGATAGGATATGACAGATAATCTCAAGCAGGAATTCACCAGAAGAATAAGCGTTGCAAATTCAACCGAGCTTATCGTAGTCCTTTACGACATGGTCCTCTGCTATGCGGATGATGCCGAAGAGGCACTTAAGACCGATCAGGATCACGAATTCTACGCAGCGATCTCCAGAATGAGAAACTGCATCAACGAGCTCATGTGCTCACTCCATATGGAATATGAGCCCGCTGCCGCACTCCTTTCACTCTACAGATTCTGCATCAGAAAGCTCACCACCGTGGGCATCAGAAGGAGCATTGAGCCCCTCGATGATATCAGAAAGATCATCCGTCCCTTGAGGGAATCATATGCGGGCCTTGTGGGATACAATACATCCGGTCCCGTCATGGGCAATTCCGAGACCGTTTATGCAGGTTTAACATACGGAAAGAACGACATAAACGAGAATCTCGTCAACAACGTAAACCGCGGAATGCTCATATAATTCAAGGGTTTTAAAAGAATGATACGGAACTCCCCTTTTCGGGGAGTTCTTTTTTTATGACGCCTGCGTCATGTTTTTGCCGTCAGATTTCACAAAATTTCGGATTCGCAAAAAAAGGTATTGAAATCCGAAATCTGCGAATATATAATCGCACTTACAAAAACGCCTTTCGGAAAAATTCTTTTTCCGGGCGCAGATGGTGAGCTGACGACTCATCGTCTCAGGGACGTTCGTCCCGTTTACCCAACAGTTAATACATATTGTTTATGGAGAAAAGTTATGTATCTGTTAGCCGCATTTCTCGCGGTTGCCGGATTGTTTGACTTCTTTTTCCGTAAGATACCCAACAGACTCATCCTGCTCATGCTCGGAGGGTGTCTGGTCCTGAACATTTATGCATCGGGCCCGGCTTCGCTTACGGGTGTGATCCCGAGGATCCTGATCGCCGGAGCTTTATTTTATCCGGTATTTGTGATCGGAGCCCTCGGTGCGGGGGATGTGAAGCTGATCGCCGTCAGCTGCGGATTTTTGTCCGGAGAAAGAACGCTGTGGTTTCTGTTCATATCGCTTCTTACGGCATCGGTAATAGGAGTGGTGAAGATGGGTATTCACGGAGAGATTTCAAAAAGGATGCACCGGCTCGCGTTATATATCAAAAAAACCATAATGACGGGCAGGCCCGAAATGTACCACGCAAACAGGGCTGCCGCGCTGAAAAACGGAGTTGCCCTTGCCGGCCCGATGTTTGTAAGCGCACTTATCGGGATCGGAGGATTGTATTGAGATGAAGCCGGAAAGGATATTGCTTTTATATGACAGGGACGAAGAATACGCGCATCTGATGGGGGAGTATCTGCTCGGATGCAAAGGCCTTCCCTGGAAGATAGCTGCATGTACGAGTGCGGCCGATCTGCTCGGAGCGGTAAACGGCAGGTCCCCCGAGGTGCTGGTGACATCCGCTTCCTGCTACGACAAGTGCCTTGAAAAGATCGGGGCGAAGCATCTGATCGTTCTGAGCGACGGAACACCCGGAGCAGGCGGAGTCACGGAAAAGTACCAGCCCGCGGAGAACACTTTAAGGGCGATCCTCGATGCCTGCGCCGATGATGAGGACAGCGGGGAAGCGTATTTCATGAATCCTTCGAAGGACAGGGCAAAGCTCATCGGAGTATTTTCGCCGGTAAGGAGATGCTATCAGACGACATTTTCGGTCCTGATGGGCAGGCTTCTTCTGGACAGGGGAAGGGTCCTGTATCTGAGCTTTGAATTCTGCGAAGGCTGCGAGGAACTCATTCCGTCAGAGGACAGCAGGGGACTTTCCGACCTTATGTATTTCATAAAAAGCCCCGTGAATGTATTTTTGCTCAGGTTCAGATCAATGGTCAGGAGCATAGCGGGACTCGATTACATACCCTGCGCGCTTTCGGGGACCGATATTTCCGATATTCCCGAGGCGGAATGGAAATTATTCCTTTCGAGGATATGCGATTACGGAGAGTATACGTATGTGATCCTGGATCTTTCGGAGAGCATAAGGGGGATATTTTCGATACTCAGGATGTGCGACCGGGTATACACGCTCACAAGAAATGACCGGGTGGCAAGGCGCAAGGTGGAAAGCTATGAGAATGTCCTGAGCATGTACAACTACGAGGATGTCAGGGAAAAGAGCATTAAGTGCGACCCTCCTTCGGTGAACCGGGTTCCTTCCTTTTCGGGGGATATGAGCGGGGAATTTGTAGACTTTATCGTAAAACAGCTGGGGGAGATCTGATGGATGTCGTAAAGGCCAAGGAGGAACTGAAAAAGACAGTCCGGGAGCGGCTGGGCTACGGACAGGAATATACGGATGAAGAGGTCAGCGGGATCATCGACGACTGCATCATGGATTCTCCGGGCTTAAGGCTTTTGCCTGTCGGTGACAAAAGACGGATCGGAAAGGAAGTGTTCGATTCGCTGAGAAGACTCGATATCCTTCAGAGCTTCATAGAAGACAAGTCGGTCACCGAGGTGATGATAAACGGATACAGGAATGTGTTCGTGGAAAGAGCCGGGGCGCTCACAAAGCTGGAACGAGGATTTGACTGCGAGGAAAAGCTGATGGACGTGATACAGCAGATCGTGGCCGGATGCAACAGGACCGTAAATGAAGCATCGCCCATAGTCGATGCGAGGCTTTCCGACGGATCGAGGGTCAACATCGTACTTCCTCCCGTGGCTCTTTCCGGACCCACCGTCACCATAAGGCGTTTTCCCGAAAAACCCGTGACCATGGAAGGGCTCCTCAGCTACGGGTCGGTAACGGAGGAGGTTTCGGAGTTTCTGAAGACCCTTGTCGGTGCCAAGTACAACATATTCATAAGCGGCGGTACGGGAAGCGGAAAGACGACCTTTTTGAATGTTTTATCCGGCTTTATCCCGTCCGATGAAAGAGTGATCACCATCGAAGACAGCGCCGAGCTTCAGCTTCAGGGGATCGATAACCTTGTAAGGCTCGAAACGAGAAACGGAGGACAGGGAGCTGCGGAGATAAGCATAAGGGATCTTATCAGGTCCTCTCTGAGAATGCGTCCCGACAGGATAATAGTCGGCGAAGTAAGGGGCGGGGAGGCACTCGATATGCTCCAGTGTCTCAACACGGGACATGACGGTTCCATGTCAACGGGGCATGCCAATTCGTCGCGGGATATGCTGTCGAGACTTGAAAATATGGTTCTCATGGCAACGGAGCTCCCGCTTTCGGCCGTGAGGGCACAGATAGCATCGGGACTGGACATAATAGTCCATCTCGGAAGACTCAGGGACAGGAGCAGAAAGGTCCTGGAAATATCGGAGGTTTGCGGATATGAAAACGGTGAAATATCCCTTAAAAGATTATACGGATTCATTGAAGAGGGATATGAAAACGGCAGGGTCAAGGGTCATCTCGGGAAAACGGGAGATCTCGAAAACAGGGAAAAACTCTTCCGCGCGGGATTATCACTCGGTTAAGTGGGATGCCGCAAAGTTATTTTATGCCGCAGCCGGGTCTGCGGGGTGCGTACTGCTGCTTTCGTTTTTCTTTTACCGGAGCTTACTTGCGGCCGTTCCTCTTTCCTTTATCGGGCTCCTGTATTTCCGGAAAACGGCAGGGAGCCTTGCGGCGAAGGACAGAAAGACTCTGGAATCCCAGTTCGGTGAGGCCATACGGAGCGTAGAGGCGGCATTAAAGGCGGGGTATTCGGTCGAGAATGCTTTTGTCCAGAGCGGGAAGGACATGGAAAGGCAGCTCGGGCGGGATGCTTTTATCTGCGGGGAGCTTGAGGTGATAAGAAGGGGGATGATCCTGAACATCACCCTTGAAGAGATGCTCGCGGATCTGGGCGGGCGGAGCGGAAGCGAGGCGATAAACGATTTTGCGAAGGTCTTTGCGATAGCCAAGAGATACGGCGGAAATATGCCCGAGATAATATCTTCCGCAGCAGACACCATTTCCCTTCAGATAGAGACGTCGGAGGAGATAGAAAGCTCTCTTTCGGGAAGAAGGATGGAGCTGAACATCATGAGAGTCATGCCCTTTGGGATACTTGCCTATGTCGGGGCCACAAGCCCCGGGTATTTCGATCCGCTGTACGGAAACCCTACGGGAGTGCTTTTGATGACGGTGCTTTTATGTATATATCTGGCGGGTTTTGTTCTGGGTGACAAGGTTCTTGCAGGGCTGGAGGAGGTGTGACCGATGCTTGACAGGATATGCGGGTACATATACAGGGTTCTGCTTTGCCGTAAAGGAAGAAATCCGGATAAGTCGATCGTAAAAAAGCTGGTTTTCCTGCATCCTTCGGAGGACATAGAAAAGCTTTACGGGGATTTTTGCATAAAACGCATAAAGGTGACGCTGGTCACGGTACTTGCGGGGCTGATCCTCGGCTGTTTTATGAAGCTATCCTCCGTAACCGGCCGCGGGATACCCGGAACGGGATTTGAAAGAAACGAATGGAACGGGAAAAAGGAGCACCTGGAGCTGTATGCGATATCGGGAGAAGAAAGGCTGCCTGTGGATGTCATCCTTGAGCCGAGGCTGCTCAGCGAAGGGGAGCTGGATTCATATTCCAAGAGTTTTGAAGAAGGGATCGGAGACCTGATACTCGGAGAAAACAAGGATCTGATGCATGTAAGCAGCGATCTTGCGATCACGGAAAAATATGACGGATATCCGTTCAAGTGCGTATGGAGATCGTCCGATCCGAAAAGGGTCAGTGCGTACGGCGGAAGGGTAGATCCTTCATCGGAAGCGGATGTCGTGCTTACAGTCACTTACTCATACGGGGATTACAAAAGGAGTCTGGATATTCCGGTCCGTGTGGTCCTCCCGGAGATGACAGATGGGCAGATGCTTGCGGCAGGCCTTTCCGAATATCTGGCCGGGGATCAGAAGGAGAAAAGGGAGGATAAGATCTGGACCCTTCCGGCCGAGTACTCCGGAACGGAACTCAGATGGGAGAACAGGACCGAAGATGACGGCTTTTTGATCATGGCGGTATTTGCCATAGTGGGCGTGGTCATATATACGGCATCCGAAAAGGATCTTACTTCAAGGACCGAACGGAAAAAGGAGAACATGCGGAAGAGCTATCCGAAGATCCTGCGGCAGCTGGCGTTATACATCGGTGCCGGGATGACGGTTAAGGCCGCATTTACAAGGATAGCCGATGATGCCCCCGAAAAAGGCGGTGAATTCGTATTCGAAGAGATGAAGATAGCATGCCTTGAGATGAAACAGGGTATAAGCGAAACACAGGTTTATGAAAGATTCGGTAAAAGGACGGGGCTTTCGGAATATATCAGGCTGTCAGGTCTCCTTTCACAGAATCTGAAGCGTGGAAATCCGGGATTTACCGGAAGACTTAAGGAGGAAGCATACAGATCGATGCACGAAAGGCTGCTCGAATCAAAGAAGGCGGGGGAAAAGGCCCAGACAAAACTGCTTGCTCCAATGATGATGATGCTCGCTGTAGTGATGGTGATGATAATGATGCCGGCAATGACCGGAATAAAGATATAAGGAGGATAGGAAGATGATGAGATTAAAAGGATTCAGGGACTTTCTGAAGGAAGACGACGGGATGGGAACCGTGGAGGTGATACTCATTATCGTCGTTCTTGTCGGGCTCGTGATCATTTTCAAGAGCAGGATCACGGAGATAGTGGAGAACCTCTTCGACAAGATCACCACACAGACAGATTCCGTATGATGAAGCGTAAAACTTACGGAGGATATCTGACCGTATATATGACACTGACTCTTGCCGTGCTGCTCAGCCTTTGCCTGACCATGATCGAAGGTGCGAGAAGGAACGCCATGAGAATGCAGGCGGAGGTCATTACGGATACCGCCATGAGAAGCGTGCTTGCCGAGTACAACAGGGAACTGATGCGGCAGTACAACATATTTGCGGTCGATTCTTCCTACGGGACGACGGAATCCGGTATGGGGCAGGCTTCCGCGCACTTTAAGGATTATATGGAGAAAAACTACGATCCGGATGTCTCCATGCCCTGGCTTGATTACAGGGATTATATCGGTGCATACCCCGAAAGCGCCTCGGTGGATGCGGTAAGCTATCTGACCGATGATAACGGAGCCGTGTTCAGGGCCTGTGCCATAGAAGCAATAAAGGATGATCTCGGACTGGCCATGGCCCGGGAGGTTATCGGATGGGCGACAAGCGCCGAGATCACTGCGGCGGATGAGATGGATGTTCATGGCGAGCTTAACTCCCAAAGCTCAGCCGTATCACTTGCTGCGGCGGGTGAAAGAAGCAGAAGGGAGTCGGAAAGGGCATCCCGGGAAAGGGAATACGAAGAAGCATGTAAAGAAGCCGAGGAGGCCGGAAAGGAACCTCCTCCGGCTCCGGAACTTACATCGCTGCCTGATCAGTACAGCTCTCCCGTGAGCGGGATTGCCGGAAGCGTAAGCAGCAGGATACTCGGATACGTTATTGATGATGCGGAAAATCTCTCAAGAAGGCAGATCGATCCGGGCGGCATCATCTCGGGAAGAATGAAAGCCGGCGATGTCAGTATGGGCACTTTGGAATATGCCTCCCCGGATGGCGGGGGTATTGATGAAGTGCTGGATAAAGCGCTTTTTGGGGAATATCTGATGAGATACATGGGCAGATACGGAGATACCGATGAATCCGATGCCCTGCTGTATCAGATCGAATACCTGATAGCGGGCAGGGAAAATGATACGGAAAACCTGAGCGGTGTGGCATTAAGACTTCTCGGAATAAGGGCCGGAATGGATCTTATATATCTTGAGACCGACGCTTCCAAAAGGTCCGATGCGGAGCTTTTGGCCGAAGGGATATGCGCCGTCTGCTTTATCGAAGAAATGGCTCCCGTGCTTACCCATGCCATTTTGCTTGCCTGGGCGCTCGCGGAGGGAAGGTATGACACGAAGGTTCTCCTTTCCGGAGGAAAGATACCGTTCATGAAGGATCAAAGCACCTGGCACAGTGATATGCTCAGCGCTCTGTCAGGGATGGACCCGGGACCCTTTACGGGGACGGATACGGGGCTTTCATACACGGATTACTTAAGGATCTTCATGTTCCTTACCGATACGGACAAGCTTACCGCAAGGGCGATGGATGTTATCGAGGCGGATATAAGGCTGAGCGGGGGAAATGAAAACTTCAGGCTGGATGCCTGTATGGAAATGATCGAATTCAGTGCCGTGATAAAAAGCTCCTTCGGAAACAGCGTGAGCATAAAACGCAGGCTTAGGTATTGAACAGGTGAAGAGGAACAGGGCAGAGATGTCTTTTTTATGCGGGAATACTCCTTTGCGCAACTGTAATAACTACATACGAAAAGGAATGTCTTCTCCGGGACAACTACTTATTCCATTTTTTTCCCGCATAGAGAAGACATCCCTGCTTGCCGGCAGTATGACCGTGGAGGCTGCCTTGGTACTGCCGGTATTTCTGTTCTTCTTCATTAACCTTTCGGCTTCGCTGGAGATGATAAGACTTTACGGAAATCTCGAGTATGCCCTCCACGGAGCCGGAAATGAGGTCTGTCTGTACGGGAGCCTTTTGACGGATCCGATGAAAGAGCTGGGGGCAACCGGTCATATCGGGGCATCGGACGCCGGATCGTCATCCGGGACACCGGACCCGGCGGGAACGGAGAGTTCATCCGAAACAGCAGGTGCGCCGGGGTCCGCGAATATATCCCCCGCGGATATGGAAACCATACTTTCGATGGCGGAGGGCACGGCTCTTTCATATACCTACGTCAGGTACAGGATGATAGGTGAGCTGGGTGAAGACTATCTTGACTCGTCACCGCTTACGAGCGGGAAGGAAGGGCTGAATTTCTACGGAAGCTCACTGGATGATGACATTCTGGACATCAGGCTATCCTACAGGGTCGGTACTCCCTTTAACATAGCGGGGATACGGTCATTTATGATGGCCGGGAGGTTCTGCGGACATCTTTGGAACGGATATGCCGTAACGGGAAATGCGGGGGCGGAATCTCAGGAGCAGATCGTCTACATCACGGAAAACAGCGAGGTTTATCATCTTACGACTTCATGCACCCACCTCAGACTGTCCGTAAGACCCGTTGAATATTCAGCCGTGGGAGACGAAAGAAACGGAAGCGGCGGAAACTATTATCCCTGTGAGATATGCGCAAAGGGTGAGCCCCCGGAAACCGTATATATATGCTCTTCGGGCGACAGATATCACTTTAGCGGTGAATGCTATACCCTGACCAGATCTTACACCGCCGTTCCCATATCGGAGGCGGCGGTATCGAGAAGACCGTGTTCAAGATGCGGAGGCGGATGATGGATATATTCGGTGCGGTACTGCTCATTTTTATGACAGCGTTGTCGGTTTATGATATACGGACACGGAAGCTTCCCGTAGCGATCCTGAGAGCCGGCATAGCCCTGGCGTTAGTCAGGCTGGCACTATTCTTTCTCCTGTCGGGGCCTTCAACGGAACAGCAAAGGCTACTTACGGTTGCTCTGCTGGGGGCCCTGCCCGGGATCACGGTGACAGCACTGTCATTTATCTCGGATAAGGTAGGAAGAGGCGATGGGATTGTGCTTATCATGATGGGGATGTTTGAAAACTGCTCTTTTGTGACAGTGGTGTCATGCGTTGCGTGCTTTTCACTGGCGGTTTTTTCGGGAATACTTCTGGCGCTGCACAGGGTGGGAAAGAATTCCCGGATGCCCTTTGTTCCTTTTCTGACGGGGGCTTACATTGTGCTGAAACTTACAGCAGGGAGGTATGGAATATGAAAACAGGGGATCATACGGGTGGTTACCTGACCATAGAGGCGGCAATGATAATGCCCGTGGTGCTGGGGATCGTCATTTTGGTCATGAGGATATGGTTTTTCAGATATGACAGAGTCCTCCAGGATATGGATACCTGTGCTGTAGTTGTCAGATGCATGGAACAGAAGGATATGAATGCGGATGAAAAAGCAGCCTATATCGTCGAACAGATGCAGGGTCGCTATAAGGATCATTACATAGCCTGGAGTTTCGGTGA
>JAEEQL010000043.1 GCA_016285265.1 Lachnospiraceae bacterium | reverse complement strand
GACCTGAAGGCCCTTTTTGGTATTGCTCCTGTCCAGGAACAGGCAGCGGAGAAGGATCATCCATATATTGAGAAGCGGGATCTTCTTTGTTGACTTTTTAGCAATAACACCTGTGGGGCATTTGCACAAGGGGTATCCGACCACTATGTCGAACAGGCTCCTGTGATTTCCGACATACAGAAGTGCTCCGTCCTCAGGCACCTTTTCCCGGCCCCTTACCTCGAGCTTGATACCGCAAACATGGCTGACACTCCTGAACCCCCACATAACCGTTGAATTGGCAAGTTTATCGGCTCCGGAGGGATTGAATCTCCTCATTATCGCGCACACGATCATAAGAGGTATCGTGAAAATAAGAAAGAGCCCAACATATATTGCGGTAAGAACAAGTCTGATCATTTCAATTCACCCTGCTTCTATTGACTTTCTGTTAATTATATTTTTCCATCCCTCTCCAGAGCTGCCATGCAGCTGTAGATCAGGAAGTATACACCCTCGGTCCCGGCTTCGGGTTCATACACGGAAGACTCGACATTCAGGCCCGAAAGGTAATGGAGCATCATCTGCATCGTACGGTCGTATTCATAACCCTTGAGGATGTAATTGGCACACATCAGGGTTCTGATATAACCGATCATCTCATCGTTTCCGCCGGTCTGTGAATACATGGGATCGGTTATCTCTCTTTTGCGGTTATTGATGGACTGGGCATCCGCGAGGATCGAATCGACGAGCATATCGCACAGATCCCTGTCAACGGTCTGCCTTGTGACTATATAAGTCATGGCACCGTACATATATCCTTCATCGGGATGAAGATCACCGGACGAGAAGAATTCCTTATAGCTTACAAGTTCAGCCTCGTAAGCGCTTTCTCCGGATGCCCTGTAGAGCTCCGCCAGCGCCCTGAATGCGGCAGAATCACTCTTTACCACATTTCCGCTCTGTGAATATATGGATGATGCCTTTTGAAGGCATTCGGTGGCAAGTGCGCTGTCATAGCTTTTGTAAAGGAAACTGAATTTCGCCAGGATCGTGGAATAAACAACGGCTTCGGTACCGACGCTTCCTTCGTAATCCCTGCCGGATATCCAGTCCCTCACACAGACAAGTTCATCGGGTGCTCCCGAGACCACTCCGGCACCGGACGGATCGGAAGTATCCGAAAGCATATCGGCATACCATTCATATGCCTGCAGGTAATCGAGAACCGTCACCGGATCCGCGCTCAGATCCCTGCAGCTTTCGATGATCGATTCCCCGGTCTTATCGGAAAGCTGTCCGTAAAGATCCTCCGATATCCGGAAAACCTCGGAACAACCGTAGGTTTCACATTCCACCCGGTAATAGCCCGGCGTGGCAAGATCAGAAAAATCACCGACCAGAAGCAGGTCATTTCCCTTAGCCTGCGAAAAAAAGCCTTCATATACGGTCTCATCCGAATCCATATCCACGATACGGAAGGTTTCCACCGCACCGGCCCTGTCATTCATCCTGAGGTATGCATATTTCTCGGCCCCCAGTGAATATCCCTCCAGATCGGTCATCACATTCGGAAAAGAGGACGGTACGACGAAATCAAGGACCGCAACTGGTTCCATGCTTCTTCCGCCGATATGTCCGTTCTGAGAGCATGCACCCAGTACGAGGATCTGGCACAAAAAAAGTGAGACGTATGAAATTGTATGTCTTTTCATACGCCCCACCTCATCTCCCGTATTCCAAACACACGGGTGTATTGTACCACTTATGCGGTCCAAAAGTCCATTAACTGACCAGATCGATCTGCTGCACCGTTCCCGCTCTTCCGTCCTCAAAAAGGAACATTCCGGTCGACCTTATTACCGCATTTGTTTTGTTCGATTCGTTCTTCAGGGAAAATTCGGTATCCGCATTCATGAGATTGATCGCACCGACTCCCGCATCCTTAAGCGAAAGAAGTCTGTCTCCCGCAGGATCCCTGACCCATACCTTAAGCTTATCGAAGATGTCATCGTCTTCGTCGATCCATCCGTCCCCGTCCGAATCATAGGCAGCAAGCTCCTTAAAGCCGTTGCCCGTTTTTGTACCGAACAGTTCGGTCCCGTCGCCGATCATGCCGTCGCCGTTTTTGTCCAGTGCAAGGAATCCGTTATCACCCGTAAGCGAGCTGATGTATTCCTTTTCACCGTCACCGTCGAGATCGAAATAGAAATTCTGATCCGATACGGATGTGACATCTCCGCCCAGATTGATCACAAGCGGATCGATGCAGTGAACATCTCCCGCATTCAGAAGATTTTCCGCAAGACTTTCAAAGCGTCTGCTCATGCCCACGTTTATGCCAAACTCGATCTCTCTTCCGTCCGCGCATATCGCCTTGCCCTTTGCGGTAAAGCTTGTATCCTCTGATTCAAAGGAAAGATCTCTCTGAACATAATCCGTTCTTACAAACTTCGCCGGGGAAAGATTCATTCCGGTATATGCTTCGCTGTATGCGGGCTGTGCATTTCTGACGGTATTGTATCTGTCCGTGCAGCCTGCCATCATCTCCCTTATCCTTTCCCTGAAATCCTCGAACAGAAGAGAAAAGATATATAGAGCCGACATCTTCTCTACATACTCGTTTCCGGGTGAGTAGCTTCGCATCGGAACATTTATCCTGATACTTTTTCCGACCGAAAGATTTCCGATCATATCATCGAAAGTCACTTCTTCTTTCTCTCCTTCTTCCGCTGTTTCCTTCGTTTCCTCCTTTCCGGAACTGTCGTACTTTCCGAGAAGCGTATCAAGAAACGAGCCCTGCTTCGATACCCCTCCCCTCAAGCCTTCATCGGTGACCTCCGTTGTTCTGAAGCTCCTTGCTGAATAATTCACAGCACTAAAGCTGCGTTCGGACTCCATTCCTGTGACCGAACCGTTAATCTTCAATATGTTCTCCTTTCTTTTTTGCACAGAAAAAAAGCAACAAAAATAACGCTCTCCGGGATTCCGGAGCTGCACCCCGGGACCGTTTAGGGTCCACCTGAATCCTTTCTGCGTCTGCTTTCCTGTCTGTGTGATTTTATCAAAGCAAAAGAGCAGAGGCTGTTTTGCTTCTGCTCTTTATATCGGCATATTCCGTTTAAATGATTAGTCCTCTTCCTTTTTTTCTCCGGTGGGGAACTGTATGATGTCCCCGCCCTCCATGGCTTCCATTTTCTTCGTTGCTTTTTCGAGCCTTGCTCTTGCTTCCTGAGCTCTCTTTGCAACTATGTTCATCATGAGGCTCTTGGGAATCACGATGTTTTCCATGAAAGGATTGATGACTATTCCGTAGGTCGTATTCTCGGATCCGTCGGGACCGGGAGTCAGGATGAACTTCGCCAGATCCGCAAGCTTTACCGTGACCGCTTCCGAAACAAATTCCTCGGGAAGCTTCGATGCGCCCTCGAGCTTTCTTGCCTTTTCGAGTGCGGCATTGTCGGTGAACACAACGAAAAACCTTCTTCCGTCCGCACCCGTGAGAACGGGGAAACGTACGGTGTGCTTTTTGTCCATGAGCTTTTCGCCGTCCGGTCCGACCTCCGCCTTCACATCGGCGGGCGCAAGGAGCTCCGCACTGTCCAGCTGTTCAAGGAACATGACCTGATGCGCGGGATCCGGGTTCTTTCCGTCGGACTTGATGAGCTGCATGGCACCCACAAGCATTGGATTGGATACTGTCTTGTTGATCTCCATCTTATCTCCTGTTGTAATTGATGAGGCATCCCTTGAGAATGATCTCTCTTTCCTCATCGGTGAGGCTTCCGAGAGTCATGGTAAATTCCTTCATCTGACCGGATGCGGCATCAACGGTGTATGCCTTGATGCTGTCGGTCTTATCAGTGACTGCCTTCTTGATGCCGGGAACGAAGATGTAATCAAGGTTCTTGAAAGGAAGGTCTCCCGCAGGAACAATGAAAGGAAGCATACCCCAGTTGATAAGGTTTGATCTGTATCTCTTGGTAGCATACTCGTTTGCAATGTTGGCCCATCCGCCGAGCACTCTCTGGCATGATGCAGCCTGCTCTCTTGCGGAACCGTCTCCGGGCTTTACGGCAAATATAGTCGAACCGATTCCGGTGTTGGATTCGGATACGTCTGCGAAGGTCTTCTTAACCGTCTCCACAGCCTTAGCAACCTCTTCGCTCATCTTGTCGAATGAAGTTCCCTCTTCCCTCTTTTCCTCCTGCGCACGTACTTCCTTGGCACGTCCCACGTACTCGGGATCCTTTCTTGAAAGAGCGAACTCCGCAAGTCCGAGAGGATTTGATCTGTAGCTTGAGGTTTCTCCGGAAGGGATAAGCTCATCGGTGGTGGTGACGGGATCGTGGATCTCCGATACTACCTTGATGAGGAGATTATCCTGAAGTGCGGGCATCTTGGGCCAGTCCTTGATGTTGGGACCGAGGATGAGCTTCTCGTCGGGGTTAGCGACATTCTTTGAATCGAATACTCTCTTCTGATAGATGCCTGCATCGAAGTGATACTGATACTTATTGTAAGTGCACTCGAAGTTCTCCGCACTGGTGAGAACGCCGCCGTTTGCAGCGGTAGCCGCGATACTTCTCGCATCCATAAGTGCGACGGATGCAACCTGGCCGTTTTGAACCTTGGAACCTTCTCTGTTGGGGAAGTTCCTGGTCGAGTGACGGATACTGAATGCATTGTTGGAAGGAGTGTCTCCGGCACCGAAGCAGGGTCCGCAGAATGCGGTCTTGAGGATCGCACCTGTCTCGAGGATCTTGGCTGCGCAGCCGTTCTTGATAATCTCCATATATACGGGCATTGAAGCGGGATATACGCTTAAAGTAAACTCCCTGTCTCCGATCGAAGCACCGCTTAAGATATCCGCAGCGGCACAGATGTTCTCAAATCCGCCGCCGGCACAGCCTGCGATGATTCCCTGATCTACGTGGAATTTTCCGTCACGAAGCTTGGACATAAGTTCGAACTCGACCTTGTCACCGAATGAAACCTTGGCTCTTTCTTCGGTCTCGTGAATGATGTCCTCGGGATTTGCATTGAACTCGTCAATGGTAAATGCATTGCTGGGATGGAAAGGCATTGCGATCATGGGTTTGATCTCGGAAAGATCCACAATGACCGCACCGTCGTAATATGCAACGGCTCCGGGATCGAGCTTGGAGTATGCATCTCCGCGTCCGTGGATCTCAAGGAATTCCCTGGTGTTGTCATCGGTTACCCAGATAGATGACAGGCATGTCGTTTCTGTCGTCATTACATCGACACCGATACGGAAATCCTCGGAAAGATTTGCAACGCCGGGACCTACGAACTCCATTACCTTGTTCTTGACATATCCGTTTCCGAATACCGCACCGATGATGGCGATCGCTACGTCCTGAGGTCCGACTCCTCTTCTTGGAGCACCGGTAAGATAGATTGCAACAACGCCGGGCATCGCAACATCGTAGGTCTGTCCGAGAAGCTGCTTAACAAGCTCGGGGCCGCCCTCTCCCATTGCCATGGTTCCGAGTGCACCGTATCTGGTGTGTGAATCGGATCCGAGGATCATTCTTCCGCAGCCTGCCATCATCTCACGCTCAAACTGGTGTATGACTGCCTGGTGAGGAGGAACATAGATTCCGCCGTACTTTCTTGCGGCGGAAAGACCGAAGACATGGTCATCCTCATTGATGGTTCCGCCTACCGCACACAGTGAGTTGTGGCAGTTGGTGAGAACGTAGGGAATGGGGAATTTCTCAAGTCCCGATGCTCTGGCGGTCTGGATTATGCCTACGAAGGTGATGTCATGGCTGGCAAGTGAATCAAACTTGATCTTAAGCTGATCCATATTTCCCGAAGTGTTGTGCTTCTCCAGGATGCCGTATGCCATGGTCTCTTTTCTGGCAGTTTCTTTGTCGGGAGCACTTCCGGTAAGGGATGTAACCTTTGCCTGAGCTTCCGCACCGTCTTCGACAAGCTCGGTTCCGTTAATGAGATATGCTCCGCCGTCTGTTAATCTGATCATTTGTTTCTCCTCGAAAATGTACCGGAGCAGTATCAGCTACTCCGGTAACTAATTTATCATTTATCTGATTTTGAAGATTTCTTCCTTGAAAGAACTACTTTGTCCAGGTGCCAGATCTCATCCACATACTGCTGAATGGTTCTGTCGGATGTGAACTTGCCCGAGCATGCGACATTGAGGATCGCACTGCGTGCCCACTTAGCCTGATCGTTGTAGAAATCCACGATCCTTGCCCTTGCATCCGAGTAGGACTTGAAATCCTTGAGGATGAAGTAGGTGTCTGCCTTTGCGGTGCACTGTGTGTTCAGAAGGCTGTTGTAAAGAGGTCTGAACAGCTCGGTGTCGGGCGAATAGGTTCCGTTGATCAGCTGCATGAGCACGCGTCTGATATCGGGATCGTTGTTGAAGATCTGCATGGGATCGTATCCGCCGTTATTCTCGTAGCCGATGACTTCGTCGGAACTCATACCGAAGATGAACGCATTCTCCTCTCCGACTTCCTTTACGATCTCAACGTTTGCACCGTCCATGGTTCCGAGTGTAAGGGCACCGTTGAGCATGAACTTCATGTTGCCGGTTCCGGATGCTTCCTTGGAAGCGGTTGAGATCTGCTCGGATACATCGGATGCGGCGAAGATGAGCTCAGCATTCGATACATTGTAGTTCTCGATGAAGACGATCTTCATGAGTCCCTTTACATCGGGATCGTTATTGACAACATCGGCAACGGAATTGATGAGCTTGATGGTAAGCTTTGCGTTCCTGTAGCCTGCGGCTGCCTTTGCTCCGAAGATGAATGTTCTCGGAGTGAATTCCATATCGGGATGATCCTTGAGCTCGTTGTACAGATACATGATATGAAGGATGTTCATAAGCTGTCTCTTGTACTCGTGGAGACGCTTTACCTGTACGTCAAAGATCGATCTGGGATCAACATCGATTCCGTTATGCTCGGAGATGTACCGGGCAAGGCGAACCTTGTTGCGGTACTTGATGTTCATGAACTCCTTCTGAGCCTTCTTGTCGTCGGCATAGATGGCAAGCTCGTGGATGTGGGGAAGATCGGTGATCCACTCGTCTCCGATATGATCGGTGATCCAGTCCGCAAGGAGAGGATTTCCGTGAAGGAGGAATCTTCTCTGCGTGATACCGTTGGTCTTGTTGTTGAATCTCTCGGGGAACATCTCGTAGAAGTCCCTGAGCTCCTGCTTCTTGAGGATCTCCGTGTGAAGCTCCGCAACACCGTTTACGGAATAGCCGGCAACGATAGCCATATGTGCCATCTTGACCTGTCCGTCATAGATGATAGCCATCTTGCGGATCTTCTCATCGACGTTAACGCCGGTATTAGCATACTTTTCCTTGATCTGCTCGATGAATCTTCTGTTGATCTCCTCGACGATCTGATAGATCCTGGGAAGAAGTCTGCTGAAGAGTTCGATGGGCCACTTCTCGAGAGCTTCGCTCATGATGGTGTGGTTGGTGTATGCGCATGTATGCGTCGTTACTTCCCACGCTTCATCCCATGTAAGACCGTGATCGTCCATAAGGACTCTCATAAGCTCTGCGATCGCAACGGTGGGGTGTGTATCGTTAAGCTGGAAGGTTACCTTCTCATGGAACTTCCTGATATCCTTGTGTGAGCGCATGTACTTTTCGACCGCTTCCTGGACGGATGCGGAAATGAAGAAGTACTGCTGCTTGAGTCTGAGTTCCTTGCCGGCATAGTGGTTATCGTTGGGATAGAGGACCTCGACGATATTTCTTGCGAGGTTTTCCTGCTCAACGGATCTCTGGTAATCTCCCTTGTCGAAAGCATCGAGCTGGAAGCACTCAACGGGCTCCGCATCCCAGATCCTGAGGGTGTTAACGATTCCGTTTCCGTATCCTACGATCGGAATATCAAAAGGCACCGCTCTTACGCACTGGTAATCCTTCTGGGTAAAGATGCCTCTTCCGTTCTCATCGGTCTGCACATCTACATATCCGCCGAACTTGATAGTCTTGGCATATTCGGGACGGCGAAGTTCGAAGGGATTGCCGTTTGCAAGCCAGTTATCGGGAACCTCCACCTGATATCCGTCCTTGATCTTCTGCTTGAACATTCCGTAACGGTAACGTATGCCGCAGCCGTAAGCGGGATATCCGAGGGTTGCGAGTGAATCGAGGAAACATGCCGCAAGTCTTCCGAGACCGCCGTTTCCGAGAGCCGCATCGGGCTCCTGATCCTCGACAACGTTCAGGTCGAGTCCCATCTCTTCGCAGGCTTCCTTAACGGTCTTGTATGCCTGCATATTGATGAGGCTGTTTCCGAGAGCTCTTCCCATGAGGAACTCCATGGACATGTAGTAGACCATCTTGGGATCTTCTTTCTCATATGCTTCCTGAGTTTCGATCCACATATCCATGATCTGATCCTTGATGGCATAGGATACAGCCTGGAAGATCTGCTGGGGAGATGCCTCCTCCATGGTCTTTCTGAAAAGAGTCTTTACATTGTAATTAACGCTTCTTTTGAAAAGCTCTTTGTCGAATTTTTCTCTTTTTGTGACTGCTGAATTCTTCAATTTCAGTCTCCCTCCTTATGAAAAAATTCTTTATCCGATCTTTTCAAGACTGATCGTTACTTTCTCTCCGTTGATATCCCACTCCTTGGAGAACTTGTAATCCTTGCCGGAGGTGATGTCATCCGCAAGAAGCTTGGTGGAGATCTGCGCCTTGTTCTTCTCTACGATTCCGACAAGCTTGTCATTTCCGTTGAGAGAGATGCGGATGTGATCCATAACCTCGAAGCCGGAATCCTTACGCATTGTCTGAACCTTGGAAACAAGCTCAGCTGCGAATCCCTCTTCGATAAGTTCCTCGGTAAGGTTAAGATCGAGGACAACCGTCATGCCGTGATCTTCGGATGCTTCATAGCCTTCCTTCTTGGTCATCTCGATAAGAAGATCTTCCTTGGCAAGTTCGATAGCATTTCCGTCCACATCGAACTTAAGGGCGCCGTTTGACTCAAGCTCGTCCATAGCGGCATTTCCGTCGACCTCTTTGAGGAACTTTTGGATTCCGCCGAGCTGCTTGCCGTACTTGGGTCCGACGGTCTTGAGCTGGGGCTTGAAGATATAAGTGGTGAACTCTCTTACGTCATCCGCAAATGCGACTTCCTTGACGTTGAGTTCTTCCCTGATGATATCGATATAGAACTCATCCAGCTTTTCTTCGCTCTTGATATACATCTTGGAGATGGGCTGGCGGTTCTTGACCGATCCTTCGTTTCTGCATGCTCTTCCGAGAACTACCGCATCGAGTACGGTCTCCATCTTCTCTTCGAGCTCCTTGTCGATGAGCTTTTCATCCGCAGCAGGGTAATCGCAGAGGTGAATGCTCTCGGGCGCATCCGCAAAAGAATTCCTTACGATGTTCTGGTAGATGCTCTCTGTCATGAAGGGGATCATGGGAGCCGCTGCCTTGGAGATGGTCACGAGTGCGGTGTAAAGGGTCATGTAAGCATTTATCTTGTCCTGCTCCATTCCCTTTGCCCAGAATCTCTCACGGCTTCTGCGTACATACCAGTTACTCATCTCATCGACGAACTTCTCGAATGCGGCGCCCGCCTCGGGGATCTTGTAATTCTCAAGGTCTTCGTCGACTTCCTTTACGCAGCTGTTAAGTCTTGAAAGAAGCCATTTGTCCATGACTGAAAGCTTGTCATATTCGAGAGCGTACTTTGATGCATCGAAGTTATCGATATTTGCATAGAGTACGAAGAATGCGTAGGTGTTCCAAAGGGTTCCGAGGAACTTTCTCTGGCCTTCGATGACGGCATTCTCGGAGAAACGCTTGGGAAGCCAGGGAGCGGCACTTGTGTAGAAGTACCATCTGATCGCATCCGCACCGAACTTGCCGAGAGCCTCCATGGGATCCACGACATTGCCGAGATGCTTACTCATCTTGCGGCCTTCCTCATCCTGTACAAGTCCGAGAACGATGACATTCTCGTAAGGGGACTTGTTGAAGAGAAGGGTTCCTTCAGCCATCAGCGAATAGAACCAGCCTCTCGTCTGATCGACTGCCTCGGAAATGAATGCAGCGGGGAACTGCTGCTCGAACAGGTCTTTGTTTTCAAAGGGATAATGGTGCTGTGCGAAGGGCATCGCACCGGAATCAAACCAGCAGTCGATGACTTCGGGAACTCTCTTCATTGAGCCGCCGCAGTCGGGACACTTGCAGGTTATATCATCGATGAACGGTCTGTGGAGCTCGATGGTCTTAGCTCTCTCATCGCCGCTCGCATTAAGGAGTTCTTCCCTTGAACCGATGCAGATCCTCTTTCCGCACTCGCACTCCCAGATGTTGAGAGGGGTGCCCCAGTAACGGTTTCTGGAAAGAGCCCAGTCCTGGATGTTCTCAAGCCAGTTTCCGAATCTTCCGGTTCCGATCGATTCGGGCATCCAGTGTACGGTGTTGTTGTTCTTTACAAGGTCTTCCTTTACGGCAGTGACCTTGATGTACCAGGATTCACGCGCATAGTAAAGGAGGGGAGTGTCGCATCTCCAGCAGAAAGGATAATCGTGCTCGAACTTGGGTGCATCGAAGAGCTGTCCTGCGGCATCCAGATCCTTAAGTACGAGGGGGTCGGCATCCTTGACGAACTTTCCTTCGTAAGGGGTATCGGCGGTCATATTACCCTTGCCGTCTACGAACTGAACGAAAGGAAGATCGTATTCGCGGCCCACACGGGAGTCGTCTTCACCGAATGCGGGAGCGATATGAACGATACCGGTACCGTCTGTCATGGTTACGTAGTCATCGACTACGATGTAATGTGCTTTCTTGTGCTGCTTGTCGGCAGCCTTTGCGGCTCCTTCGAAAAGGGGCTCGTACTCCATTCTCTCGAGGTCCTTTCCGACGTACTTTTCAAGAACCTCGTAAGCGGGTGCGTCTTCCCTGGCGAACTTTCCGAGAAGGGTATCGGCAAGAGCCTCCGCAAGGATATAGGTATATCCGTCGGCTGCCTTGACCTTCACATAGCTCTCGGAAGGATTGACACAGAGTGCGACGTTGGAAGGAAGGGTCCAGGGTGTGGTCGTCCATGCAAGGAAGTAGAAATCCCCGTCCTTAGCCTTGAAACGTACGACTGCCGAGCGTTCCTTTACGGTCTTGTAGCCCTGAGCAACCTCGTGTGAGGAAAGAGGGGTTCCGCATCTGGGGCAGTAGGGTACGATCTTGAAGCCCTTGTAGAGCAGTCCCTTGTCCCATATAGTCTTAAGAGCCCACCACTCGGACTCGATATAGTTGTCGTCATAGGTGATATAGGGATTGTCCATGTCGGCCCAGAAACCGATCTTGGAGGAGAACTCCTCCCACATTCCCTTATACTTCCATACGGACTCCTTGCACTTTCCGATGAAGGGCTCAAGTCCGTAGCCTTCGATCTGTTCCTTGCCGTTGATGCCGAGGAGCTTCTCTACCTCAAGCTCAACGGGGAGACCGTGGGTGTCCCATCCCGCTTTTCTGGGGACCTGATATCCCTTCATTGTGCGGTATCTGGGGATCATGTCCTTAATGGTCCTGGTCTCTACATGTCCGATATGGGGCTTTCCGTTTGCGGTGGGAGGTCCGTCATAGAATGTATAGACCGGTCCTTCCTTACGGGAATCAATACTCTTTCTGAAGATATCGTTCTCATTCCAGAATTTTTCGACTTCAGCTTCCCTCTGAACATGTGAGAGGTCTGAATTAACCTGTTTATACATATTTCCTCCTGTAAAAAAACAAACCTCCCCCCGGAAAAAAAGGAGCGAGGTCCCGCTTCATTAAGATATAAATGCACATATGCGATTTTAGTGTAAAATGGCTGTAATGTCAATATTAACGGGGCTTTTGCATTGTTTTTTGGACCGCAAAAATATATAATATATGGGTAATTTTTGGAGGGGGTACCAAAAGTGGCAAAAAAGGATTCCAAACCCAAGACTGATAAACACAAAAGGTCCAGAAAAGGCACTATTTCCGGGCATATGTACGGGGTGGCGATACTCCCCGTCGTCCTTTTTGCCCTTGTCATCATAATTGCCGGCATTCCTTTCCTGACCGGCATTCTCTACGATTCCGCGGAAAAAGAGCTCAGGGACGCCTGCATGAGCACGCAGCTGCTCATGGATGCCAGGTACCACGGCGACTACAGGCTCACCGGCAGCGATTCACTCTATCTCTACAAAGGTGACACCGATATAACAAGCGATTACTCCGTTGTCGATTCCATCAAGGAATCCACGGGGCTTGATGTCACGCTCTTTTACAAGGATACCCGTATTCTCACCACTCTTACCGACGAAAACGGTGTCAGGATGGTCGGAACGGGCATCGCTTCACAGATCCAGACGGTTGTCTATAAGGACGGTGAAGAAGCCTTTTACCACAATACGATGATCTTCGGTAAGCCTTACTTCACCTACTACATGCCGCTTGTTTCGAGCCACGGCAATATCCAGGGCATAATTGCAGCGGCACGTCCCGCCGAGGACGTGAACAGGACCATCCGCACATACATACTGATGCTCACAGGCATAGCCGCAGCTCTCACGGCGCTCATGGTATTCATCGTCATAAGGATCACCAAGCCCATGACGGTCTCCATAGAGAGCATATTCAAATTCGTCAAGGATGCTTCATCGGGCAATGAGACGGCCGTACTCGACGAGCATGTTCTGGCACGCCGCGACGAGCTCGGAGAAATAGGTGAGAGCGTCCTTTCGATGCAAAGATCCATGAGAAACATGATGGAATCCGATCCTCTTACCGGTCTTTTCAACAGAAGATCCGCACAGAGAAAGATGGGCCCCATCATAAGCAAGGCCAAGGGCGGTGCGGAGAGCTTCTGCATAAGCATCGGCGATATCGACTTCTTCAAATCCGTCAACGATACCTACGGACACGATGCGGGTGACGAGGTTCTCATAAAGGTTGCCGACACCATCAGGGAGCATATGAAGAACGTCGGATTCGTCGCAAGATGGGGCGGCGAGGAATTCCTTATGGTATTCGACAGAACAAGTCTTATCATGGCGGAAAACTCCCTTTGGAGTCTGCTTGAGAAGATCCGTGCGATGAAGATCAGATATGACAACTACATCATAGACGTCACCATGAGCTTCGGCGTCAGCGAATGGGACAAGAAGCAGAGTGTGGACGACCTCATTAAAAGTGCCGACGATAAGCTCTACAATGCAAAGAACAGCGGCAGGAACAGAGTCGTCAGCATGATCGGGGGAAGCGAAGAAAGTGCGGAATCCGGAGAGATGTCCGAGATCGATAAGCTCCTTCAGACAATAAGCAGCGGAGCAAAAGAAGAAATGTCCGAATACCCCGAGGATACCGGACATTTCGAAAATCTTTCAGCCAAGGAATTAGAGGATATACTTAACGGTAAAGCCGATGAGGACGCCGCCGGAACAGGTGGTGACGTTATGTCCGAAGGAATAAGCTTTTCAGCCGATTCCTATACTGATGACTCTGTTCTCGGAGGCTCTTCCCGGAAATAAATCCATTCCCTATCCGTTCTCCCCGCCGAAACCTTCGGCGCCCGGAACGTAGCACGGTGCAGGATCTTTCTTTGATTCATATATCGGACAAAAAAAGCGGAAACCTTAGTTTCCGCTTTTACTTTTTTCTTTTGACGGGAATAACTGGACGATCATTATGGCCGCAAACATAAGTACGCTTCCGATGATCTCCCTTTCGGAAAGGCTCTGGTGAAGGATCACGTATCCGCCCAGAACGCAGAAGAGCGCTTCACAGCTCATGAGGATCGATGCGGTGGAGGGCTCCAGCTTGGACTGGCATACGATCTGGATCGTATAAGCGACTCCTCCCGAGAAGATTCCCGTGTAGAGGATGGGGACCGACGCAGCCATGATCGACTCCATATCCGGCCTTTCCGCAGCGAACATGACCACGCCCGAAGTGACCGAAACGGTAAGGAACTCGATACAGGCAAGTTTGATATTATCGTATTTTGACGCTCCCGAATCTATTACCAGTATCTGCACAGTGAACATCACGGCGCAGGCCATGAGGAAGATATCTCCCTTCGAAAAGGAAAAAGATCCGCTCATGGTCAGGAAGTACAGACCGAGTACCGACAGAGCGACTCCTGCCCACACCGCGGGTCTTATCTTCTTTTTCATGAAGATCCCGCAGACGGGAACAAGTACGATATACATGGCGGTTATAAATCCCGCCTTTCCCACGGAATCGGTATAGAGGATGCCTATCTGCTGCAGGTTTCCCGCAAGTGACAGAAGCACTCCTATGATGATGCCCGTCTTCCAAAGCCCCACAGACTTCCATGAATTCTCCGTGGATTCCTGCAGGTCAGGGGATGCACCGGATCTTTTCCGTGCGATCCTTCTCCCGATATCGGTGAATACCGACAAAGCGAACACCACAGCCGTGGCGAGCATGAACCTTACCGCATTGAAGGTGAACGGACCGGCGTTTTCCATCCCGATGCTCTGGAATGCGAATGCAAGTCCCCAGATAAGAGCACCCACCAGCTGGAGCAAAATATAAAAAGTACGTTTTCCTGTATTCATTTCTCAGATGCGAGCAGATCTACGCATAAATTCCTTTATCTCATTATCCGAAGGCATCTTAAGTATGTCGGACACATACTTTTCCGCATCGCTTACGGACCAGAGGGAAAGAGTTCTCCTCACCTCCGGAACGGCGCCGGGATTGACGCTGAATCTCCTGCATCCCATTCCCGCAAGTATCGGGATCAGCGCGGGATCGGCCGCCGCTTCACCGCATACGGATACCGGAACGCCGGCATTTTTCGCGTTGTCTATCGTCTGCTTTATAAGCCTGAGCACAGCCGGCTGTGTGACCGACTGAAGGTAAGCGACATTTCTGTTTCCCCTGTCGGCACTCATTGTATACTGCACCAGGTCATTGGTCCCTACGGAAAAGAAATCGCTCTCGAGCGCAAGCATATCGGATATGATCGCAGCCGAAGGAGTCTCTATCATACAGCCGACCTTGATGTTGTCGTCGTAATCATATCCCTCGTCCCTTAAGTCACTCTTAAGCTCATATACGAGAGCCTTGACTTCTCTCATCTCATCGACACAGGTGATCATGGGGATCATGATCGATATATTTCCCAGAGCGCTTGCCCTGAGTATCGCCCTCAGCTGCGTCGCAAAAAATCTTCTGTTTCCGAGACTGTACCTTACCGCACGGTATCCGAGGAACGGATTGCTCTCAAGCTCCATATCGAGGTAGGGAAGGCTCTTGTCTCCGCCTATGTCAAGCGTACGGATAACGACCTCACGGCCATCCATCGCCTGCGCTATTCGCGAATACGCCCTGACCTGTTCCTCTTCGCCCGGAGCATGTCCTGCTTCGGCATATAGATTCTCCGTCCTGTAAAGTCCTATCCCTTCGCCGCCGTTATCAAGCGAATGCATGACATCGACGATATCGTTCACATTGCAGAATACCTCAGCGTTTTCGGAATCTGCCATCTTTGTCTTCATTGAACAGAACTTTTCAAGTTCCTTTCTCGACTCGATATATTTTTCTTTTCTTGATGCAAATTCCAGCGCCAGTTCCGGATCGGGTCTTTCGTAAACATACCCGCTCAGGCCGTCAACGATCACCGTATCACCGTTTTGTATCGCCTTGGTCGCTCCCGGCACACCGTACACTGCGGGAAGCCCGATGCTGCGCGCAACAAGTGCGGAGTGCGAAGTCATTCCTCCGGTCTCGCACACAAAACCCGCCACGCCGCAGGCTTTGAGCTTTGCGACCATGTACGGAGTCAGATGGTTTGCAACAAGAACCGTGCCCGGTTTGAGTGAGGAAAAGAATGCATCAACAGAACCTGCGGAAACCATCTCCGAGATCTCCGTAAGTCCGAGTACCCTTGCAACTCCTATTCCTATTCCCTTGGAAGTTTCGGAACCTGTCAGCATAGTGCCTTGATCCTTCTCCCTATATCAGCTTAAAGTGTTTGAAAGCTTTATATATTCCGTCTTCGTATATGGAATCCGTGACATAATCGGAAGCCATCAAAAGCTCGGGATTACCCTGTCCCATGGCTATTCCGTGAGCCGCGGCTTTGATCATCTCCATATCGTTCATTCCGTCGCCCACTGCGTAGATGTTCTCCGCAGGGACTCCGTAATGCTTTCTTACGATCTCCATACCCGTTGCCTTGGAATGACCCTTCGGTATAAATTCTACCACAATATTGCCGTGATCGATCATATCAAGAAATCCGCCGAGTTCTCTGCATACGGCATCATAATCGGTATCGGCCGTGATATCCGCACTGAACTTATTGATGGGATCCGAATCGGTGCGAACATTCATATGCTTTGCCCTGTCTCCGAGAGATTCCCAGAGAGTTGCGGCAAAGGGATCGTCGGGAAAATCCTCGGGATCGAAGAAGCAGTTTTCTCTCCCTTCGAGCACGACCGGCATGTGCTGATCGGATAACACCTTAAGTGAAGTCTTTATCTGATCCGGAGTAAGAAGTCTTTCATACTCAACTTTTCCCTCTATCTCAACATGGCATCCGCAGGCAGCTACGACTCCGTCCATTCCGAGCTCTTCGAGGGCCTCATATCTTGTGTTGGATCTCGAACGTCCGGTGTTGATGAACACCTTATTGCCCATGACCTTGGCAAGCTTTATCGCATCCTTGGTGCTTTCGGGGATGCGGAGTATCTCATCCCATATGGTCATATCTATATCAAGAAATATCAGATTCATTCTTTTCTCCTGCGGTGAGCACTCCCTCATATCCCATAAGGAAAGGCACGGTGAACATTATGGGGAATGCATATCTTGCATGCTTCATAAAGCAGGGTCCGGCCATGCATACAAGCAGCGTTATCAGCTGCATCGGATAAAGGTGAAGATTCTTCCTGCGTCTTCTTATGAGCAGGAACATTATCCATGTCCACAGTCCGGGACTCTGAAGCGCTCCGAAAAACGATAAACGGTCTATATAACGGTAAAAGTATATCAGCAGTTCGTCCGCACCTTCGAACAGTCCCGTCTTCGAAAAATAATCGCTGTCGAGTTCATATCTGACAGATGTGTCGGTTTCCGGATCAAACCATCCGTATGTACTCATGAAGAAGGATTCGAAATATGTTCCGGGATGCTTGAAGAACATCTCAAACCAGGTCTTGAGATATCCCGCGACAACCTCATTCGAAGCATCCGTATCATAGAACTGCTTTACGGGATCCGATATGAACGGATCGTAATGCTCGATCATATCCTTATGATTTCCGAACAGTGCGTCGATCGATGCGATCTCTTCACCTGTCAGCTCGCTCTCATATCTTATCATGGTGAGAGTTGTCTGCTGCATAGGGATTGAAAGCATCTCCTTAAATCCGTCACTCTCCGCGTGTACGTATGCCTTTATTCCGGATGACAGTGCGGTGCAGACACCGAGCGGGATTACAAGGAAAAATGCGGCCTTTTTTGCGAGCACCTTTACGTCCGTCTTTTCACCGGATGCTTTTCCGATTCCGTACACACTCATAACAAGGCCGTTCGCAAATACTATGATCGATCCGTTATTTCTGCATATGCATACGACAGCCGCAGCTAGCAGAAGCTTTAACATCGTGGATCTGTTCTTCAAAAACTCATCCGGAGCTTCATAAAACTGAACCGTAAGGACGCAGTACCAGATACAGCCGGCCGCAAACGGAACATCCTTTATCGCAGTCGTTGCTATGTTCGAATAGATCGGTGAAAGAACATATATTGCAAGCACCGTGGCAAGAACCGGAATGCCGGCTCCCTTTTTCTTAAGATAGGTAATGGTAAGGGAAAGAGCCGCAGCAAGTCCGAGTGCCTGAAGAATAATCCACACAAAAAGAGCGGGGTCATAGCTTCCGAAGACAGCCTTGAATGCGCCGAAGAAAAGACCTATGAAAGCGGTGAGAACTATGGGATGATGTCCCGACCAGGGCATCTCTCCCGTGGTCTGCATAAGCTGCCCGATAAAGTCGGCATTGTGATTGCCGGGGGCATTAAGGATCATGATCGGAAGCCAGAGCAGCATGAGCAGAATGATCACATTTCTGAAGCAGTGATTCCCGAAGAAGCTGTCAAACATTTTCCGGCTGCACCTCATAAACGAGATACGTTCGAGTCCCGCTTCGAAAAGAGCAAATACATATCTGAAGATGATACCGAAGCCGAGCGAAGCAAGGATCGATCTTATGATGAACGGAACTGTCCCGTAGATTCCCGTAAGATCTCCGAGATCGCGGACGGATCTTCCGAGGATCACGACGAAGCCGAGGATCATCGGAAGGAAATAACCTCTGACAAGCCTTGGGAACTTTTCATTTATATACTTTATTGCGATTCCCGAAAGGAGAGCTGCGACGACCATATCAAACTGAAAATCGCCGAGGACCGAATAGATCCTCGCGATGATAAATTCCATCGACACTCTTCCGTATGCCCAGAGAGGATATGCTTCCGTGGTTTTATACGTTATCGCAAATCCGCACAAAAAAGCCGAAAGAATAAAGCCCGCCGCACTGTATTTCTTTTTCTTCATGGGAGAATTATCCATTAACATTTATCCCCACATCATATATGAGACACCGCGTACTATCCTTTCGAAGAAAAGAACTCCGCAGTACGTATGATACAAAAGCACGATCCCGCAAAGGGAAAGGTAAATCTTGGAAACAATACCGGACTCTCTGAACTTTCTCATGTCATCGATCCACATGATAAGCGAGATTCCGAAGATAAGTATTATCGTAAAAGCATAACCCCAGCTGAAGTTCGCATCCATGTCCCTTGCGCCGTACTCGCTGAAAAGGAAATACTGAAGGAATCCCACTCCTGCGCTCATCCATGCGAAAAGAAGTACTCTGTTCTTAAACAGGTCTTTTGCGTGCCACAAAAGCATCATGAGCGGAAACATTATCGAAAGCGCACTTACCGCGATGATGTTGGATGCATGAACTCCCATTGCCCTTCCGGGTGCGATCACGATATGGTTGCTTCCGGCATTCACATCATACAGTGCCTTATTCTGAAGGAGCATGATGAGAAACGACGGGATGACCGATGTCGCAAAGAGAATGAGTTTTTTCGCGGGTGCACTCTTTCCCACAAGATCGATGA
>JAEEQL010000166.1 GCA_016285265.1 Lachnospiraceae bacterium | reverse complement strand
CGAATGGATAATTGATGTTCCTCCGTCTTTATACTTTTATCTGAAATAAACGGAGGCAAAATTACATGAAAAAGATATTTACATATTTACTTGTTGCGGTCATGATGATCGGAACACTCGGCGGATGCTCATCTTCAAACGGAGCAGCTGCCGGCAATGACAAATTAAGCATTGTTGTTACCATCTTCCCCGAGTATGACTGGGTGATGAATGTTCTCGGTGATAATCCCGCAGGAGCCGAGGTGACACTTCTTCTCGATAACGGAGTCGATCTTCACAGCTACCAGCCCACTGTCGACGACATCATGAAGATCGCAAATTGTGATCTGTTCATCTATGTCGGCGGCGAGTCGGATGAGTGGGTTGATGACGCACTCAGTGAAGCTGTAAATAAGGATATGATCGTTATCAATCTTCTTGAGGAGCTCGGAGATTCCGTCAAGGAAGAGGAGATCGTCGAAGGTATGCAGGAGGAAGATGAGCACGAGCATCATCATGATCATGACGATGAGGATGAAGATGAACACCATCATGATGAAGACGATGACGATGAGGATGAACATCATCACGACGAAGACGATGATCATGATGAGGAAGGACATCATCATCACCATGACGGCGACGAACCCGAATATGATGAGCATGTATGGCTTTCGCTGAAGAATGCCGCTGTCATTACCGAGAGCATTTCCGCAGCACTTCAGACCATCGATTCCGCTAATGCAAACGTTTATGCCGAGAATTCCGCAGCATATATCAAGGAACTCTCAGTACTTGATGATGAATATACAGAGGCTGTAAAGAACGCTTCCGGTGATACCCTTCTTTTCGGCGACCGTTTTCCTTTCCGTTATATGACGGATGATTACGATCTGCATTATTATGCGGCATTTGTCGGATGCTCCGCTGAGTCCGAGGCAAGCTTTGAGACTATCACCTTCCTTTCCGGAAAGGTTGATGAGCTCGGACTTAAATGTGTTCTTACCATTGAAGGAAAGGATCACAGCATTGCCGAGACGATAGTACAGAATACCGCTTCAAAGGATCAGAAGGTTCTTACTCTTGATTCGATGCAGTCGGTAACATCCAATGACATTGCAGCAGGCGTAACATATTTATCCGTAATGAACAGTAACCTGGAGGTTCTGAAAGAGGCACTTTCGTACTGATAACAGGAGGAATTAAGAATGGCTCTTCTCACCGTTAAAGATCTGGCAGTCGGATACGGATCACAGATCGTTGCGGAAAACATCAACTTTGAAGTTAATACCGGAGATTATCTGTGCATAGTGGGCGAGAACGGATCGGGAAAATCCACGCTCATGAAGACTCTTCTCGGCCTTCAAAAGCCCGAAAGAGGTCAGATAATCAAGGGCGAAGGACTCAGGGAAAATGAGATCGGATACCTGCCCCAGCAGTCGCCGGTCCAGAGAGATTTTCCCGCATCGGTGAGAGAAGTCGTTCTGTCCGGATGCCAGGGAAGAGGAGGCTTCAGACCCTTTTACAGCGCAGAGGATAAAAAGAGAACATCCGAAAATATGGAGAAGATGGGAATAACCGATCTTGCTTCGAAGTGCTACAGAGAACTGTCGGGCGGTCAGCAGCAGAGAGTACTTCTTGCAAGAGCGCTCTGTGCGACAAGAAAGCTTCTCCTGCTTGATGAGCCCGTGTCGGGTCTCGATCCCAAGGTCACTGCGGAGATGTATGCACTGATATCGGAGCTCAATAAAGAAAAAGTTACGATAATAATGATCTCCCACGACATCGGCACCGCTGTTAACTATGCGGATCACATTCTTCATGTCGGAGAGAATGTTTTCTTCGGAACAAGGGATGAGTATCTCGGAAGTAAGGCAGGAAAGTTCTTCCTTATGATGCAGTCGAGGGATTCGGAACACCCTGTAATGTATAAGCCGAGAAAGACTATGACGAATATGGAGGATAAAGATAATGGATAAATTATTTCTTGCCCTTCAGTATCCTTTTGTAAGATATGCGATCATAGTAGGTGTGCTCATTGCGCTGTGTTCATCACTTCTCGGCGTCACACTCGTGCTCAAGAGGTTTTCATATATCGGCGACGGACTTTCACATGTCGCATTCGGTGCGATGGCTATCGCGGGTGTTCTTAATCTGACCAACAATATGATAGTCGCAATGCCGATCACCATTTTAAGTGCTATACTTTTATTGAGGACGGGACAGAATGCGAAGATAAAAGGTGATGCCGCAATCGCGATGATCTCCGTCGGTGCGCTGGCGTTCGGTTATCTTATCATGAATGTCTTCTCGACATCGGCAAATCTTTCCGGAGATGTATGCTCGACACTTTTCGGTTCGACGTCGATCCTTACTCTTAAGGGAACCGAAGTATGGCTGTGCATGGTATTATCCCTGGTTGTTGTCGTGGTATTTATTCTGTTCTACAACAGGATATTTGCGGTCACGTTTGATGAGAACTTTGCTAAGGCAACCGGAACCAGGACGGAAATATATAATCTGATCATTGCAGTTATCACTGCGGTCATAATCGTCCTTGCGATGAACCTTGTCGGATCGCTCCTTATATCCGCACTGGTCATCTTCCCCGCACTTTCAGCCATGAAGATTTTCAAGAGTTTCAAGAGCGTAACGATCTGCTCGGTTGTTCTTTCGGTTGTATGTGCTCTTGCGGGAATGGTCATCTCGATAATCACCGGAACTCCCGTGGGTTCGACTATAGTTGCTGCGGACATGGTAGTATTCGGAATATGCTGTCTTGCAGGCAGGTTATGTGAAGGAAACAGATGATGAAAAAGAAAAAGCTTATATCTCTATTAATATGCTTATCGTTTCTTGTGACCGGATGCGGTGATGGCGGGGTGGCCCAGCATACCGGAGGTCAGGGTTCATCGGTTGATGAAGTATTGCAGGCCGGCATGGCGGAAGCTGATGCGGAGGCTTCACAGTCCGGTCAGGATTCAGGAAATGAGATAGTCGTTCCTCTTGATCCGAACGACCCTGAGCTTTTTGATTTCGGTGACGGTACAGCCATTCAGGCAGCGGCGGAAAGCAACCCGCCCGATCCTGAGGAAATGAAGGATATATATACCTCGACCGAAGGGGTCGATGTTGATCTTACCATACTTAATTCAGTAATGACCTATTCCCAGGTTTTCGATATGATAACTAACCCTGATTCATATAAGGGAAAGGTCGTCAAGATGGATGGCATGTATGTATGCAACTTCCCCAAGGAAGGAGAGCAGTTTTACTGTGCATGTGTCATTATGGATGCAACCGCATGCTGTTCACAAGGAATAGAGTTCGAACTTGATGATACATATGCATACCCGGACGATTATCCGGAATACGAGGATACGGTAACCGTCATAGGAACATTCGATACATATATGGATGGCGGATACGAGTATTGCACACTCAGGAACGCAAGGCTTCTGTAAAACGTATTTCAGCCCGGACAGTATCATTTGATACGTCCGGGCATTTTACATAGAAAAAAAGCACTTGACAAGTTAGCGTCCTCTAACTATAATGTGAATTGAGTTAGAGAACACTAACTTTTCTTTTTGCTCAACGGTTAGAGATAACTAACTAAATATATATGATATGGGAGATATGTAAAATGACACAAACAGTTTTAATGGGACTTCTGATACCGTTTCTTGGGACCTCGGCCGGAGCAGGCTGTGTATTCTTTTTGAAGGACAACCTCAAGGAAAATGTACAGAAGGCACTTTCCGGATTTGCGGCAGGCGTCATGGTGGCCGCATCCATATGGAGGC
>JAEEQL010000165.1 GCA_016285265.1 Lachnospiraceae bacterium | reverse complement strand
GCCATATGGTTTTATAATGCGGCATTTGAGACCATCCCTGCGGTGGTTATCACTTCTTCGGGAAAGGATGCCGCCGAAGGATTAAAGAGAGTATATAATGCGATGGGCATGCCGGAGGTCGGTGTGCAGTTCGCAAAGGATATAGAGGCAAGAGGATGAACTGGGAATCAAATGTCAGAAAAGTAGTACCTTATGTACCGGGCGAACAGCCCACAGGAAAGGTTATCAAGCTCAACACCAATGAGAATCCCTATCCCCCCGCACCCGGGGTGGAAGTGCTTTTAAAGGGATACGACATATCGCTTTTAAGGAAATACCCGGATCCTGCATGTTCATCACTGGTGAACGTGCTCGCCGAAAAGTATAATGTAAAGCCCTCGCAGGTTTTTGTCGGAGTAGGTTCCGATGACGTTCTTGCGATGGCTTTTCTTACGTTTTTTAATTCGGATAAGAAGATACTTTTCCCGGACATCACTTATTCTTTCTATGATGTGTGGGCTGATCTTTTTAAGATCCCCTATGAACAGATCCCGCTCGATGATAAGTTCCGCATCATTCCCGAAGATTATGCAAGAGAAAACGGAGGAGTCGTTATCGCCAATCCCAATGCCCCCACGGGAGTGTTCATGGGACTAGACAGTATAAGGGCAATCCTTGATAAGAACCGTGATGTCGTGTGCATAGTCGATGAAGCGTATGTCGACTTTGGCGCCGAAAGTGCGCTTAAGCTCCTTGATGAATACGACAATCTTCTCATCATCCAGACCTTCAGCAAGTCAAGGTCTATGGCCGGACTTCGCATAGGCTATGCCATCGGTTCCGAGACCATGATAAAGTATCTGAACGATGTAAAGTATTCCTTTAATTCCTATACCATGACATCTCTTACTCTTGCACTCGGCGTCGAAGCTGTGAAGGATGATGAGTATTTTAAGGCCACATGTGCGAAGATCGTCACAACCCGTGAGGCTCTTAAGATAAAGCTCAAAGAGCTCGGTTTTGAATTTCAGGATTCCAAGACCAATTTTATCTTCGCAAAGCATTCATCCGTATCGGCGGAGCATATCTTCACGGAGCTTAAAAAGAGAAATATCTATGTCAGATATTGGAATAAGCCGCGCATAAACGAGTATCTGAGGATAACCGTCGGCACGGACGAAGAATGTGACACTCTTGTCGCAAATCTCAGGGATATCCTGGAAAAGAAGTAAACTTAAGAAATTAATGATTGGAGAAATATAAATGGGTTCTTTGGCAAAAACCATTGCACAGGCATTTGTGCAAAATACGATGACACAGTATTTCGGATGCTTCATTATCTCAATGATACCTCTTATCGAACTCAGAGGCGCTATCCCGATAGCATACTGGTTCCGCGGAATGAATCCTGAGTTCAATATCGTTCTCGGGTATGTGATAATAGCGATCGGAAATATGCTTCCCGTTCCGATCATCTTTTTCTTTGCAAGAAAGGTTCTTGAATGGGGAAAGGATAAGCCGGTGATCGGTAAGTTCTTTACCTTCTGCCTGGAAAAAGGCCATAAGGGCGGAGAGAAGCTTCAGGCAAAGGCAGGACGCGGACTCTTTGTTGCACTTCTCCTTTTTGTAGGTATCCCTCTTCCCGGCACGGGAGCATGGACCGGAACACTTGCTGCTTCACTTCTCGATATGAAGTTTAAGGAGAGTATTACAGCTGTCATGCTCGGAGTAGCTCTTGCGGGTGTGATAATGGGAATTGCTTCCACACTTGTCTCAAGTGCAATATTCTGAGGATGACTTTTGGCAATCGGACAGGTCTATGAGTTCAGACAGAATGTGCGTGACAAATACATATCAGGCATTCGCTTCGGTTTATGACAAACTGATGAACGATGTTCCGTATGATGAATGGGCCCAAAGAATAGACCGAGACATCAGAAAATACGGTGTGTCTGAAACATCGGGCGATAGGAGAGAAGCCGCATCCGAAGAAGAAGCCGTTCTCGCGAGCGAAAGAGATCTTGTCGTGGATCTTGCGTGCGGAACGGGTGTTGTTACGAGGAAACTGTTTGATAAAGGCTATGATGTCTTCGGTGTCGACATATCTTCCGAGATGCTCTCACGGGCGGCGGATTCCGACGAAGAGCGCGGCATCATGTATCTGAACCAGGATATATGTGAACTTGATCTGTATTCGACCATAGGAACCGCAGTCTGTATCTGTGACAGTCTGAATTATCTTCTTTCGGATGAGGAGCTTGAAGCGGCTTTTGCCGGTGTTTCAAATTTTCTTTATCCCGGCGGAGTATTTATTTTCGACTGCAATACCTCTTACAAATACAGGGAGGCGATCGGTGAATCAACCATTGCTGAAGCGGGAGACGATGTATCCTTCATCTGGGACAATTACTACGATGAGGATGAGAACGTCAACGAATACGACCTTACACTTTTTATAAAAAGGGAAGACGGCCTGTATGAACGTGCGGAGGAGACCCATCTCCAGCGCGGTATCGAAAAAGAAGACATAGAAAGTCTTGCGTCAAAAAGCGGACTTGAGATAATGCTCATTGCCGATTCCGATACGGACGGTGAAGTGAGCGAAGAAACCGAAAGGATCTATGCGGTCCTTAAAAAGCCTGAAAGTAAATGATGAACGAAAAGTGTAAAAAAGATTATATCGTTTCCGCAACCGCTGCGGATTACCATATCAGGGCATTTGCATGTACCACACTTAACATCTGTGAAGAGTCCAGACGTCTCCACAATACCAGTCCCGTTATGAGTGCGGCGCTCGGAAGAACGCTTTCCGCCGCTGCGATGATGAGCATCATGATGAAGGGAGACGGGGACAAACTTACGATACAGATCAAATCCGACGGACCATCCGGGGGACTTACGGTATGCGCGGATTCACACGGCAATGTCAAGGGATATACGCCCGTTCCGGATGTGATACTTCCCGCCAAGGCCAACGGTCATCTGAATGTTTCGGGTGCGATCGGAAACGGAGACCTTATCGTCGTAAAGGATCTCGGACTTAAGGAACCTTATGTCGGAAGAACCGCTCTTCAGACAGGTGAGATTGCGGAAGACATGACATATTATTTCGCGGCTTCCGAGCAGACCCCTTCATCAGTGGGGCTGGGCGTTCTCATGAACAGGGACAATACCGTAAGATGCTCGGGCGGATTCATCATCCAGCTGATGCCTGATGCGGGTGATGATGTGATAGCCGTGATCGAGGAGAATCTTAAGAGCCTTAAGAGCGTTACGGAGATGCTCGATGAGGGACTTACTCCCGAGGATATGATAAGCGAAGTTCTTAAGGGACTCGATATCAATTTCAACGAGACCTATGACTGTGCTTATAAGTGCGACTGTTCCGACGAAAGAGTAGAAAAGGCTCTCATCAGTCTCGGCGAAAAAGAGATCGCTGCACTGATAAAAGAAAACAAGGATGCCGAGATCCATTGCGATTTCTGCGAAAAGGATTATATCTTCGGTCCCGAAAGACTGAAGGAGATTCTGAAAAAGAGCATCAGGACCGCTAAGTGAATTGTGGGCCTTCCGGCCCTGAAATAAAGGAGAATCAAAATGGTAAAAGTAAACGATAATTATCTCAAGCTTCCCGGAAGCTATCTCTTTTCCACCATCGGAAAGAAGGTAAGAGAGTACAGCGAGGCACATCCCGATGCGAAGATCATAAGACTCGGTATCGGTGACGTCACACAGCCTCTTGTTCCCGCAATAATCGATTCCCTTCACAAAGCTGTGGATGAGATGGGCAACAAGGAAACTTTCAGG
>JAEEQL010000164.1 GCA_016285265.1 Lachnospiraceae bacterium | reverse complement strand
TAATGCCCACATGAAGCGGGTAAGGAGTCTTTCCGGCAATAACTTCATGTGCCTTCACACACATCATTACATCAGATGATTTGATACTTATGACAAGGTTGTCATATCCCATATCCTCGATGAGCTTAACCTTATCAAGTGCGCTTTCGACAATTCCCTCGGCGGTAACTCCGCCGTATTTTTCAACGAGATTCTTCTCAAGCGAGCCGGAATTCACACCGACTCTTATCGGGATGTTTCTATCCTTTGCAAGGTTAACAACTTCCCTTACTTTATCTTCGGATCCGATGTTTCCGGGATTTATGCGGATCTTGTCTGCGCCGTTTTCCATCGCCATCAGAGCCATCCTGTGGTCGAAATGAATGTCAGCAACAAGAGGGATATGTATCTGCTTTTTGATCTCCTTTATCGCCTTTGCACTTTCCTCATCGGGAACGGTACATCTTACGATCTCGCATCCCGCCTTCTCAAGCGCAAGGATCTGGGATACGGTTGCGGATACATCCGAAGTCGGAGTATTGGTCATGGACTGGATTGCCACGGGGTTACCGTGTCCGATCTTCACTCCGCCTATATTTATTTCTTTTGTTTCATCTCTGTAGGACATTTTTGCCTCTTTTTAGAACAGTGTTATTAAAAGTAATTATACCATCATTCGGCCCATGCGGAGTGTATACAATGAACGATTTCTTGACTTTATCAGGATGTTAACATAAGATTGAAATACGCATTCTAAGGGCATTCGCCCGCTTTTTCCATACAAGACAACGGAAAGGAACCAATTGAACATTGATGAGATAATGAGCCTTGGCATCGGCAACGACGAAAGGGTCTATGCTTTCTGGCTTCAGTCCGTCCCATGGATAGGACAGGGACCGATCCCGGCCATTTTAAAAGCCTTCGGTTCACCTAAGGAAGCTTTCCTCGCATCCGATGAAAAAATAGCACAGGTTCTCGGCAAAAGGACGGATCCAAAGGCTCTTTTAACCTACAGAAGGGAAAACGACATCTTTGAAAAATACGATGAATTAATGCGTTCGAACATAAAGGTTTCCTTTGTGTGGGAAAAGGATTATCCCGAAAGACTAAGGTACATTCCGGATCCTCCTCTCGCACTCTTTTACATAGGAAGATTACCCGAAAACAATAAACTGTCCGTTGCCGTGATCGGTGCAAGGCAGTGCTCGGATTACGGTGAAATGCTGGCGGATGAGCTTGGGGAAGCCCTAGGAAAAAACGACATAAATGTGATCAGCGGAATGGCTTTCGGGATTGACGGAATATCGCAAAGTGCCGCAATCTCGGCAGGCGGATCATCCTTCGGTGTACTCGGATGCGGTCCCGATATCTGCTATCCGGATTCCAATTACGGACTGTACGAAAAGCTTAAAACATCGGGCGGGATACTGTCCGCATATCCTCCGGGAACGCAGGTAACGGCACGGTTCTTTCCGCCGAGAAACCGCATAGTAAGCGGGCTTGCGGATGCTGTGGTCGTGCTTGAAGCAAGGACAAGGAGCGGCACGCTTATAACCGTGGATATGGCACTCGAGCAGGGACGTGATATCTATGCCGCACCCGGAAGACTCGGTGATGAACTCTCTTCCGGGACAAACGGACTGATAGGTCACGGAGCGAGAATTTACTTGTCTCCGGAGATCTTCATGGGCGATCTGTTCGAAGACCACGCTTCGATAATGACCGAAGGATTCACCGAATCAGATGCAAGTCTGTATGCCCTGAAACCCGCATTTGATGCACCTTCCGACAAAAGGCACAGGAATTATACGGGAAATGCTCCGAAGGAACCCGAGCTCGATAAATCACATATTGAAATATACAGACTGCTCTCCCTGTACCCACAGAGCGCGGAGGACATCGAAGAGAAAATGCAAAAGAAAAAACTTGATTCACCCGGCGTTACGGGCATATGCCTGATACTTATGGAGCTCTGCCTTGAGGGGTATGCCGTCCAGGTGAGTCCGGGACAGTTCTGCAGAAAAACAGATTAAGAGGATCATATATGTTCACAGATACATTATCAGCCACGATACAGGGAATAAACGCCCTTATCGTACATGTCGAAACAGATATCGCAAACGGCCTGCCCACGTTCAATATCGTGGGTTCAGCGGGAACCGAGGTAAAAGAAGCCAGGGACAGGGTAAGATCCGCGCTGAAGAATAACGGGATAAACATTCCTCCATCAAGAGTGACGATCAACCTATCTCCCGGCGGTTTGAGAAAGGATTCTACGGCATTCGACCTTCCGATATGCATAGGAATGCTTACAGCCATGGAATATCTGCCCGAGGAATACACGGAAGGGATACTGTTCCTCGGCGAGATAGGCTTAAACGGCGAGATAAGGCCCGTACGCGGCGTTCTGCCGGTTGTAATGGCTGCAAAGACTGAAGGCGTAAAGGAATGCATTGTACCGACGGATAACGCTTCCGAAGGATCCATCGTTCCCGGGATTACGGTAAGGGGTGCATCAGATCTCAAAAGCGTCGTCGAATATCTGATAAATAAAGACGACTCTCTTCTGCCCGCAACACATACCGACCCGGAAAGCCTGTTCAATGAAAACGCCGGAGTGATACCGGATTTTGATGAGGTAAGAGGCCAGGAAAGAGCCAAACGCGCAGCAGTGATAAGTGCTGCAGGATTCCATTCGCTTCTGATGACCGGCCCGCCCGGAGCAGGTAAATCAATGATAGCCCGCAGGATACCGGGAATCCTTCCGCCGCTTACACTGCCTGAAAGCCTCGAGCTCACATCCATTTATTCGGTTGCCGGGAAGATGCCGAAAGGCAAAGCACTTATCTGCACGAGATCATTCCAGTCTCCGCACCACACGATAACCGGGCAGGCACTTGTCGGAGGAGGTCCCGTGCCGATGCCCGGCATTATAAGCCTGTCACACAGATCGGTTCTCTTTTTGGATGAGCTTCCCGAATTCGGAAGGGATGCCATAGAAAGCCTGAGACAGCCTCTGGAGGAAAAATCCATCCGCATATCACGTATCAGGTATACCGTTGAATATCCGGCTGATTTTCTGCTCATCAGTGCCATGAATCCGTGTCCCTGCGGATACTTCCCCGACAGGAACAGATGCAGGTGCACCGAAAATGAAATAAACAGATATCTGGGCAGGATATCAGGACCGATACTGGACAGGATAGATCTTTGCACAGAGCTTAAGTCCGTCGAAATGAAAGATATGACAGGTAAAAAAATCGGACTTAAGACATCGGATATGTCAGAGATGGTAGAAAAAGCCAGAAAAATGCAGGAAAGAAGGTATAAGGGAACAAAGTACCGCTTCAATTCCGAACTCAAGGCGGACGATATGGACGAGGTATGCCGGCTCGGAAAAAAAGAATCCCTGCTTATGGAAAAGCTTTATAAGGAGTTCTCGCTCTCCGCCCGTTCATACCACAGGATACTCCGGGTATCAAGGACTATCGCGGATATCGAAGGCTCAGAAGAAATAAGCACGGATCACCTTCTGGAAGCCGCCTCCTTCAGACCGGACCTAGAATATTTCAGAAACAGAAAATAAAAAAATGTCGCCGGCCCCTTACTGCCGGCGACATTAATATGCTCAAAAGATTTATCAGATCTTGATCTCCATTGCATCGGGATCCTGTGCAAAGTGGATCGCCTGATCTCTGTCGATCTTTCCTTCGTAGAAGAAGTTGCAGATTGCTTCGTCCATGGTGATCATACCCATAGCCTTGTTGGTCTGCATTACACCCATGATCTGGTGTGACTTACCTTCACGGATGAGGTTTCTG
>JAEEQL010000042.1 GCA_016285265.1 Lachnospiraceae bacterium | reverse complement strand
ATCCCTACCACAAGGTAATAAGACCCCTTAGAGAGTATGAGGTAGATAGGAATGGTGTGTAAGAGCAGTAATGCTCTCAGCTGACATTTACTAATAGGTCGAAGGCTTATCCTGTTGTTACCTGGAATGCAAGATGTTCAGATGGTGTTTGGTTTCGGTTTTGAAGGAGCAGATTGATCATAAGGCCCAGTGGCTCAGTTGGTTAGAGCGCCGCCCTGTCACGGCGGAGGTCATCGGTTCAAGTCCGTTCTGGGTCGCTAGCCGAATCGTTCGGTGTTTTAAGTGCCGATGTGGCTCAATTGGCAGAGCAGCTGATTTGTAATCAGCAGGTTATCGGTTCGATTCCGATCGTCGGCTTTTGATCCTAAAAAATCAATATGGGTGGATTCCCGAGTGGCCAAAGGGGACAGACTGTAAATCTGCTGCAACTTGCTTCGATGGTTCGAATCCATCTCCACCCACTCCCTACGGGGGACCAATAACGCGGGGTAGAGCAATCCGGAAGCTCGTCGGGCTCATAACCCGGAGGTTGCAGGTTCAAATCCTGTCCCCGCTACGCAGCGGGAAAACCGCTAAGCCCAGATAGCTCAGTTGGTAGAGCAGCGGACTGAAAATCCGCGTGTCGCTGGTTCGATTCCGGCTCTGGGCACGAAAGAGATCTCATATTGAGATCTTTTTTTATTTGTTTTTAAGCGCGCTATATGGGAAAAGGATCAGAGAGCCTTTTATGCCGAAACCATATAGTCTGTGCGTAATATATTGTGTCAAAAAGGGGCGTATGTATCGTCTCTTTTTTGTTGAGTTTTTATAAATATATAAAAATAGTAGGTTTATTGCCCTCAAACCCTTGAAAAACCTGAATTCTGTGTGTAAAATAGGTTCAGTTTTGTCACAAATACATTTATTTTATAAGACAGAAAGGCGTCAGAAATGAGTCAGGAAATCTTAAACGTTGAAAAACTCTGCGTCAGCATAGGCGACAAAGAGATCCTTAAAGGCCTTGACCTTAAGATCGGCGAAGGCGAGACCCATGTCATCATGGGACCCAACGGTGCGGGCAAGTCCACCCTGGGCAATACCCTGATGGGAAAGGAAGAATATGAAGTAACCTCCGGTAACATCACCTTTGACGGAGAGGATCTTCTCGAAATGAAGACCGATGAAAGAGCCAAGAAGGGTCTTTTCATGACCTTTCAGAATCCCATCGAAGTTCCCGGAGTAAGGCTTTCCGAGTTCGTAAGAAGCTCATGCGAGGCACTCGGCAACAAGATGAGCCTCTGGAACTTCAAGAAGGCCGCTGCCGAACAGATGAAGGTCCTTAATATGGATACCGCATATCTCGACAGAGAGCTCAATGTCGGTTTTTCCGGCGGTGAGAAGAAGAAAGCAGAGATCTTCCAGCTTCTCATGCTTAAGCCCAAGCTTGCGATCCTCGATGAGACCGATTCCGGACTTGATGTCGATGCGGTACGCATTGTATCGGAAGGTGTCAAGGCATATCAGGAGCAGACCCACGGAGCACTCCTTATAATCACACACTCAACCAAGATCCTCGAATCCCTGGATGTCGACAAGGTTCACGTTATCTACAACGGCAAAGTTGTTGCGGAAGGCGATGCAAGCCTGATTGATGAGATCAATGAAAACGGATTTGAGAAATATATGAAGGAATGAATATGAGCGAAGAAAAAACATATGTAGAGGACGTGAACAGGACTATCTACGATGTGATCGACGATGACAAAGATTCCTTCAAGCTCGAGCAGGGTCTCACCGAAGATATAATCCTTCAGCTGTCCGAAGAAAAGAAAGATCCGGAATGGATGAGAGACTTCAGACTCAAATGTCTGAAGATGTATAACGAAATGACCTTCCCCCAGTGGGGACCCGGCATAGATGGTCTGGACATGAACCGTATCTACACCTACGTCCGCCCCAATGCCAAGATGACCAATTCCTGGGATGAAGTTCCCGAGGATATCAAGAACACCTTTGAAAGACTGGGAATCCCCCAGGCAGAGAGAACATCTCTCGCAGGTGTCGGAGCCCAGTATGACTCCGAGCTCGTTTACCACAATATGCAAAAAGAAGTCGAGGAGCAGGGCGTCATCTATACCGACTTCGAAAGTGCGCTCAAGGGTGAATATGCGGATCTTGTCCGCGAGAAGTTCATGACCCTTCTTACTCCCAACGACCACAAATATAACGCACTTCACGGTGCCGTATGGAGCGGAGGTTCATTCGTATATGTTCCGAAGGGAGTCAAGGTTTCGGTTCCCCTTCAGTCATATTTCAGATTTAACGCAAAGGGTGCGGGACAGTTCGAGCACACCCTCATAATTGTTGAAGAGGGCGCGGACCTTCATTTCATAGAAGGTTGCTCCGCACCTAAGTACAATGTTGCAAACCTCCACACCGGTGCTGTTGAGCTCTTTGTCGGCAAGAATGCGAGACTGAGATACTCCACCATCGAGAGCTGGTCCAAGAACATGTACAACCTTAATTCCAAGAGGTCCCTTGTACAGGAAGGTGGAAGAATGGAGTGGGTGTCCGGTTCGTTCGGTTCCCATGTTTCCTATCTGTATCCTTCAACCATTCTCCAGGGTGACAACTCAACCATGGAATATACCGGAATCGCGTTCGCGAGTGCGGGACAGGATCTCGATACCGGAATGAAGGTCATCCACATCGGAAAGAATACCTCATCCGTTGTAAACACCAAGTCCATCTCCAAGAACGGCGGTATCAATACGACCAGAACCTCCGTACAGGTAATGCCCCAGGCCAAGGGTGCGAAGTCGGTCGTAAGCTGCGAGTCTCTCATGCTTGACAGCGAGTCGAAGTCAGATACCATTCCCGTAATGGATATCCGCACGGACGATGCCGATGTCGGACACGAGGCAACCATAGGAAGCATTTCCGATGAGGCTGTCTTCTACATGATGAGCAGGGGAATGAGCGAAGAGGACGCGAGAGCTCTGATTGTAAGCGGATTTGCGGACAACGTATCAAGGGAACTTCCCATGGAATACGCTGCTGAAATGAACAATCTGATAAGGCTTGAAATGAAAGGGACAATAGGATGACGGCTGAGAAGATCAAGATAAACAGCCTCGTTCCCCCTACCTGGAACAGGCTTAAAGTAAACGATACAACGGTAGAACTTCCTATCGGAACAGGCTCAGGCCTGACCGATCAGGGACTTGATACAGGCAAGGCAGAGCCTTGTGATTGGAAGATCGAGACGGGATGCGGAACGGAGCTTTCCGCCTTCCTTGAAAAGAACGGGACCGCTCCGGAACTTGTGGCAAATGACGGGGATAAGCTCGTAAGCATTAAGAAGACCTACACCGAAAGCGCGGCGGACATTCTCTGCTTTGTGGCTAAGGAAGGACAGACCGTCAACATACTCACCGATGTAACCTCCGATGAAAAAACGGAAGGAACCGCGGTCCTTCAGGTACTTCTTAAAGCGGAAAAAGGAGCGAAGATAAACCTTGCACAGGTCGTAAGACCCGGAAAAGGACTTAAGGTAGTGAATGATATCGGATCTGTTGCCGCAGAAGGCGCACAGATCAACATCGTCCAGGTATTCTCGGACGGAAGCGATATCTCTGCGGGCTGCAGGACAGCTCTTGAGGGTGAGGAAGCGGCAAGCGAAAACCATATCGGACTTGTCAGGACAAACGGCCAGACCCTCGATATGAACTATGTCATGAAGCACCTCGCAAAGTGCACCAGAGCGGAAATAAATGTCACCGGAGCGCTTTCTAAGAAGGCGCAGAAGACCTTCAGAGGCACCATTGATTTCGTGAAAGGCTGCACAGGCTCCGACGGCGCCGAATCCGAGAACATGCTCCTTCTTGATGACACGATCGTCAATAAGACCGTTCCCCTTATCCTCTGCACGGAGGAAAGCGTAGCCGGAAGCCACGGCGCAACCATAGGAAAGCCCGCAGAGGACATCCTCTTTTATATGATGAGCAGAGGGATTACCAGGGAAAGAGCGATCGATATCCTCGAAAGAGCATCACTGGAAGCTGCCGCAAATAAGATAGAAAATGCCGAAGCCAGGGAATATGTTCTTGGCATCATAGCAGGAAAATACGCAGATGAATGATACCGAACTTAAGAATAAGGTAAAGGAATACAGAAAGCTCTTCCCTGTTTTAAAACAGGACATCGCATATCTCGACAATGCGGCGACCACACAAAAGCCCGCAAGTGTCCTCGATGCCATGAAGAGCTATTACGAGAACGACAATGCAAATCCCCTTCGCGGAGTGTACGATCTCAGCGAAAGGGCAACCGCAGCTTACGAGAATGCGAGGGTAAAGACTGCGAAGTTCATAAACGCCGCAGCTCCCGAGGAGATAATTTTTGTCAGGAATGCAAGCGAGGCTCTTAACCTCCTTGCGTATTCCTGGTGTGAGGATAACCTTTCGGAAGGTGACGAGGTTGTCGTTTCCGTAATGGAGCATCATTCCGATTTTCTTCCCTGGAAATATATGGCGGAGAAAAAGGGTGCGAAGCTCGTAAAGCTCGAGCCCGATGAGACCGGAGCCGTCACCGATGAGACTCTGGATAAGTGCCTTTCCGAAAAGACCAGGCTCGTTGCGATCACCCAGGTATCCAACGTTCTCGGAAGGGTAAATGACATTAAGCATATTGCGGAAAAGGTCCATGCGACCGGTGCTCTCATCAGCGTCGACGGCGCACAGAGCGTTCCCCATATGAAGGTCGATGTGCGGGATCTTGACTGTGATTTTCTTTCTTTTTCCGGACATAAGATGTTCGGACCTATGGGCATCGGTGTCCTTTACGGAAAAAGAGAGCACCTCGAAAAGATGCGTCCCTTTATGTACGGCGGAGAGATGATCGCTACCGTGCACTGGGACAGGGTAACCTTCGCCGAGCTTCCCCATAAGTTCGAAGCTGGTACCGTAAATGTCGGCGGAGCTGTGGGACTTGCCGCAGCTATTGATTTCATAAATCAGGTCGGATGGGGTATAATAGAAGCTCAGGAAGAGATCCTGACAAACAGAGCGATCGCCGGCATTAAGAATATTGACAAGATCCGTATCATCGGATCGCAGAACGAGGCGGATCATAAGGGAATCGTGACCTTCTGCGTAGAAGACGTCCATCCCCATGATGTTGCCGATATACTCGGAAGATCGGGTGTATGCATAAGAGCGGGACATCACTGTGCCCAGCCGCTTATGGATCACCTCGGAGTCAAGTCCACATGCCGCGCAAGCTTTGCATTCTACAACACAGAAGAGGAAGTGGACAGATTCCTTGCGGAGCTGTCCAAGGTAAGAGGACTGCTCGGATATGGACTTTAAGACTTTCTACAACGAAGTTGTAACGGATCACAATATGCATCCGCTCCACAAGCACGCGATTGAAAATCCCGACATCGAAATGGAGGGAGTCAATCCCTCATGCGGTGACGAGATAACCGTACAGCTCAAAGTGAAGGACGGCTATATCACGGACGGCGGTTTTGTCGGTGACGGATGTGCCATTTCCCAGGCTTCCGCCGACATCATGATCGACATGGTGATCGGTGCGAAGGTTGAGGATGCACAGCATCTCGCAGGTAATTTCATCAAGATGATAAAGGGCGAAGCCACTCCCGAGGAGATAGAGGAACTCGGTGAAGCCGGCGCACTTTCGGATATTTCCCATATGCCCGCAAGAGTAAAGTGTGCCGTTCTAGGATGGCATACCGTTGATGAGATGATCAAGGGGATGAATAAGTGACCGCCCTTTACGACGAGTTCAAAAACTATTCGAAACAAGATCTCTACCCCTGCCATATGCCGGGGCATAAAAGGCATGCATTCGGAGCGATGTCCGAAGAGTATGCATCCATAGATTTCACCGAAGTCGATTCACTGGACGACCTTCACGATCCCGAAGGCATAATCCTCGAAAGTGAAAAAAATGCGGCCCGGGTCCTTGGCGCGGACGCATCATATTTTCTGATAAACGGAAGCACCGCAGGTATCCTTGCGGCTGTTTCTGCATCCGTCAAAAAAGGCGGAAAGCTCCTGATGGTAAGGGGCAGCCACAAGTCCGCATACAACGCGGCTTATTTAAGGGGCCTGCGCACCGCGTATATTTACACCAAGGGTCCCGATGAGGACGGAATTTACGATGCGGTAACGGCGGATGATGTCACAAAAGCGCTCGACGAAAACCCTGATGCGGAGGCGGTTTTCATCGTATCCCCCACCTACGAGGGAAGGATGTCCGATATTGCGTCCATAGCAAAGGAAGTCCATTCAAGGAACATCCCTCTCATAGTCGACGAAGCACACGGCGCACATCTTTCCTTTACAAAGGGCTGTGCATCCGATGCGATAAGGTGCGGAGCGGATATCGTCATTCAGTCGCTCCACAAGACTCTTCCCGCACCCACGCAGACCGCAGTCCTTTCCGTAAAAGGAGACCTTGCGGACAAAGGCGGGATCCGGAGATTCCTTTCGATCTACCAGTCGAGCTCCCCTTCGTATCCGCTCATGTCCATGATCGACGGCTGCATCCGCTACATGTCCGAAAACAGCGAAAAACTCGTGCAAAATCTTCACGATAATTTCGAAAATCTGTTAAAACGCCTTGAAGTATGTGATAAACTAATATGTGGCCCTAAAATAGCTGACCTGCATTCCGGAAAGGCAGATTACGGAAAGCTTGTCATCAGCGCAAGGAATACCTGCATCTCCGGAAAAGAGATCGCGGATATCCTAAGGGACAGATACCGCATAGAGACCGAGATGGCGGCACCCGGATTTGTGCTCGCAATGTTCACCGTTTGCGACGGACCGGGTGGTTACGACAAGGTGGCAGATGCCCTGACAGACCTTAACGGAAGGCTCGAAAGGTACGGACTTCTTGCTGAGGACGGTGAAAAGCCCGTGGATATAAGCACCCGCCTTCCGGAGCCCGTCATAAAAATGCCTATATCCGATGCAATCGACTCAGATTCCGAAGAGATCGCATTTAACGAAAGCGTTGGACGGATCAGTTCATCCGTCATATGCCTCTATCCGCCCGGGACACCGATCGTCGCACCCGGCGAAGAGATCACCGCACAGCATGTGCAGTTTATCGATAAATGCCTGAAGGCCGGATTTAACGTAAAGGGCATTGAACGCGCAGGAATAAAAGTTGTAAAGAATGGCTAAGATAATATGTCTGCTCGGCAAAAGCTGCAGCGGAAAAGACACAATCTATAAAAAGCTCCTTGCGGACGAAAGCCTGAACCTCCTTCCCCTTGTGGCCTACACCACAAGACCCATGAGGACGGGAGAGCAGGAAGGCAGGGAGTACCACTTCACCGACGAAGCGGGCTTCAATTCCCTTAAGGAAGCCGGCAAAGTCATAGAGGACAGGACCTATGATACGGTCTACGGACTCTGGAGATATTTTACGGTGGATGACGGAACCTTCGACAAAAACGGCAGGAATGTCATCGCCGCAGCGGGAACCATCCCCGCATACATAAAGCTCAGGGATTACTTCGGAGCAGAGAACACATGCCCCGTAATGATCGAGACGGACGACGGGATCAGGCTTGAAAGAGCCATGAGGCGTGAAAAGAAACAGGAAGCTCCCAGATACAAGGAAATGTGCCGCCGCTTCATCACCGACTCCGAGGATTTCGATGAAGAGAAGATGAAGGCAGCAGGCGTGGACCACGTTTTCATGAACAACGAAGATCTCGATAAATGCATCCGAGAGGTAAGTGATTTTATCAGGAGTCTTTGATGGATATCAAAGTCAATCAGGTAAATCAAACAACGCAGGTCACACAGACACAGCATGTTCAGGAATCCGACGGCAGCTTTAAATTCATGCTCGCCAGCAATATCGAGGAAGCCGAACTTGCGGGTCGCCTTAATACGCTCATGGAGCAGATCGATTCCGAGGGCAAGAAACTCGCAAAGAGACGCGACGTCAAGGACATGCGTCACTACCGCGCACTCGTTAAGGATTTTCTCAATGAGATCGTAACGCACTCACATGCATTTTCGAGGGAGAATTTCCTCGACCGTAAAGGAAGACACAGAGTCTACGGCATCATCAGACTCGTGGACGATAACCTCGACCAGCTCGCGCAGGAGCTTATGAGGGATGAAAAGGACAACCTTGAGATCCTTAACAGGATCGGAGAGATAAAGGGATTACTTCTGGATATCTTTACCTGATGAGTATGAGGGGATAAACATGCCAAGGCTTAAGGATATAATCGGACAGGACCTGATCAAAAAGCAGATCCTCGAATCAATTGAAAATGACCGCGTTGCGGGCGGATATATCCTTACCGGTGAAAAGGGTTCCGGAAAGGAATTCATCGCCGGCGTTTTCGCACAGCTCCTCGTGTGTGAGCACCGCGAAAAGGACGTATGCGGCGAGTGCCACTCCTGCAAGCAGGCGGAGGCACATACCCACCCCGATATCAAGTACGTGATCCACGAAAAGCCCACCTCCATCGGTATCGATGAGGTCAGGGAACAGATATGCGAAGACATCTATACGAAGCCTTACCAGGCGGATCGTAAGATATATATAGTAAGCGATGCGGACAAGCTCACCGCACAGGCACAGAATGCACTGTTAAAGAGCCTCGAGGAAGCGCCCGCATATGTGACCATCCTTTTGCTTGCGGCAAATGAGAACATGCTGCTTCCGACCGTCAGATCGAGGTGCATCACCTGGGACCTCAAGCCCGTTCCCGATGAGGTGCTCAAGAAATATCTGATGAGCGAGCTCCGTGTTCCCGATTACCGCGCCGATGTTGCGATAGCATTCGCACAGGGCAACCTCGGAAAAGCACGCGATATGGCGGCAAGCGACGATTTCAGCGCGATGCAGGCAGCGGCGCAGTCCGTAGTCAAGAACGCACGCGACGATTCCATCGCCGATATGATCGCACTGGTAAGAAGTCTTTCGGAGTACAAGGTCGATGCCGGGGAATTCCTCGACATGATCACCGTATGGTACAGGGATGTGCTGATGTTCAAGGCTACCGGCGAGACCGACAGCCTCATATACAAGGATGAGCTTTCCATCATCAGGAAGGTAGCGCGCCGCAGCAGCTACGAGGGAATCGAGGAAGTGCTGAGCGCGATAAACCGCGCCAAGGAAAGACTCAGGGCAAATGTCAGCTTCGAGATCGCCATGGAGCTGCTCTTTGCGGTCATACAGGAAAACGGGTGATCCCCGTAATATAGTTTTGGGAGATTTTGATGAAGGTTATAGCAGTAAGATTTAAGTCAGGCGGGAAGAGTTATTTCTTTGATCCCGGAGAGATAGAGCTTGTAAAGGACGACTATTGCATCGTCGAGACCGTAAAGGGGATCGAGTATGCACAGGTCGTAAGCGATATACGTGACGTGGACGATGCAAGGATCACCGTTCCCCTCAGGAAAGTCCTCAGAAAAGCAACCGATGCGGACACAAAGCAGGTTGCGGACAATGCCGACAAGGAAAAGAACGCTTACCGCATCGCACAGGAGAAGATCCTCGAGCACGGACTCGATATGAAGCTTACCGATGTCGAGTATGCATTTGACAACAGCAAGATCGTATTCTTCTTCGTTGCAGAGCAGAGAGTCGATTTCAGGGATCTCGTAAAGGATCTTGCCGGAATATTCAGGACCAGGATCGAGCTCAGACAGATCGGTGTAAGGGATGAAGCAAGGAGCCTCGGAGGCTTCGGATCATGCGGAAGACCCCTTTGCTGCTCCGAATTCTTAAGCGATTTCGTTCCCGTATCCATCAAGATGGCGAAGGAACAGAACCTTTCACTCAACCCCACCAAGATAAGCGGTGTCTGCGGAAGACTCATGTGCTGCCTTAAGTACGAGGAGGAAGCATACGAGGAACTCAACTCCACCATGCCCGCACTCGGCGACTATGTTGCGACGAATGACGGAATGAGGGGAGAAGTCAGCGGTATCAACGTCCTCAGACAGATCGCCAAGGTTCTCGTTGAGGTCGGGGATGACAAGGAACTCAGGGATTATCCCGCAGGTGACATCACCGTACTCAGACGTAAGAAGGGTAAGAGAAACGGATCCCATATCGGACTTGCTGCGGAGGATTCGCCCGAAATGCTCGCTCTTTTAGAGGATGAGGCCAGGGAAAAGAGGGAAGAAAACAGAAAGCCCGATAACCGCGGCGACAAAAATGACAGAGGTGACAGAAAAGGCGGCAGCCAGTCTGACAACGGTGTCACAAAAGAAAACCGCGATAATAACAAAAACGGCAACAACGGAAATAATAACAGCGGCAATAACGGCGGAAAAGGCGGAGCCGGCGCAAATAACGGCGGCAATGCCGGAAATGCCGGAGGAAATAACGGAAACGGCGGTGAGAACGGCGGAAACCGCAAGAACCACAGAAATCACCGTAACAGACACAGGAACGGAAGCGGCGGCGGAAACAATGCCGGTGGCAATAACGGTAACAACGGTGGCGCAGGCAACGGCGGCGGATCCGGAAACGGTGGAAATGGAGCAGGTCAGTCTTAAAAATTCAGAACGCATAGACGACCTTCAAAGGGCGGGACTCCGCATTATCCAGGATCCCGAAAGATTCTGTTTCGGAATGGATGCCGTACTGCTCAGCCATTTCGCAAGCTGTCCCGCAGGCGGACAGATGCTCGACCTCGGAACCGGTACCGGAATAATTCCGATACTCATGTCAGCTTTGACGGAAGCTTCGCATCTGACGGGGCTTGAGATCCAGGAAGAAAGCGCGGATATGGCTGACAGAAGTGTCAGCCTAAATGACATCGGTGACAGAGTGTCCGTTGTTAAGGGAGATATTAAAGAGGCAGGCAGGATTTTTCCCCGTGCCTCTTTTGATTGTATAACCTGTAATCCTCCCTATCTTCAGGGAGACCACGGGATAGTAAATCCCGCGGATGCCAAGGCCATAGCAAGGCACGAAGTTCTCTGCACTCTGGAGGATGTGATATCTGCGGCGGAGGTGCTTCTTAAGCCAAACGGTCATTTCTTCATGGTTCACAGACCGTTCAGGCTTTCAGAGATCATGTGCCTCATGCATGACCATAACCTTGAACCAAAGAGGATGAGACTTGTCTACCCCATGGCGGACAGAGAGCCGAACATGGTCCTCATTGAGGGGATAAGAGGCGCCAAAATGCGGATCACTGTGGAAAAACCACTCATCCTGCAAACCGGCGACGGATCATACACGGATGAGGTAAGAGAATTATACGGATTCTGAACCCGCCGAACTCCAAATAACCCGGAGCGCAAGGCTCCGCGAAACGATATGGACGGAATACTTTATCTTTGTGCAACTCCAATAGGCAACTTAAGCGACATGTCCCCGAGGATCAGGGAATGTCTTGAAAGCGTTGACCTTATTGCGGCAGAGGACACGAGGAATTCCATCAAACTCCTCAACCATTTCGATATCCATACCCCGATGACCAGCTATCACGAATACAACAAGATCGACAAGGCAATGTCGCTGATAGCAGCTCTTCGAGAAGGCAAGAACATCGCACTCATCACGGACGCCGGAACTCCGGCGATATCCGATCCCGGAGAGGACCTCGTCAGGATGTGCGCCGAAGCGGGCATAACCGTTACATCGCTTCCCGGACCCTGTGCATGCATCACCGCACTCACGCTATCGGGACTGAATACAAGGCGTTTTGTCTTCGAGGGCTTTATTCCCCGCGACAAAAAGGAAAGGGCGCAGGTCCTTAAGAGCCTCGAAAACGAGACCAGGACCATGATCGTCTACGAAGCTCCCCACCACCTTAAGGGCACGCTGGATGACTTCGCAAAATCCCTTAACGGAGGCGAAAACAGAAAAGTTGCCCTTTGCAGGGAGCTTACCAAGAAGTTCGAAGAGATCGACCGCACCACCGTAAAGGCTGCGATCGCCAAATACGAGACCGAAGAGCCCAGGGGCGAATACGTCCTTGTCATCGAAGGTCGCGATGCCTCGGAGATCAGGGCGGAGGAAGAAGCCCGCTGGGAAGAGATCTCCGTTACCGAGCACGTGAAGATGTACGAGGACAAGGGCATGGACCGCAAGGAAGCCATGAAGGCGGCCGCGAAGGACAGAGGTGTCGGAAAAAGGGATATTTACGCCGCTCTGGAGAAGGAATCCGGCAAAGAATAAGACAGATTCAGGCAACCTGCCGGACATATTCCGGAAGCTAGTCCGTAAAGATCCTCAAAAAATATATATTAAGGAATCCGTTTTCATTGCTTTTTTACCGCGTAAGTGCTAATCTTTTACAGGATTTGGGCTAAAAATGCCCTTAAGTATCAATCATATTAAGTGAGGTTTTTAAAATGGCTGAATCAACAAAACAGGGTGGATGGCGCACCAATAAGTGGTGCCGCGCAGCTATCCCCGCACTTCTCCTTCACTGCAGTATCGGTACCGTTTACTGCTGGTCGGTATTTTCACAGGAGATCGCAGACTACATCCAGTACGAGAAGAGCGCCGTAGAATGGGCATTCTCATTCGCAATCTTCTTCCTCGGCATGAGTGCTGCATTCCTCGGAAATGTCGTTGAGAAGGACATCCACAAGTCTTCGCTCATCGCAACCATCTGCTTCTCGGTAGGCATGGCTCTTACCGGTGTATTCATCAGATACGGCGGAACCCATCCCCACAGCCCCGTTGCTCTCATCGGAATCTATGTAAGCTACGGATTCATCATGGGCGTAGGACTCGGAACCGGATACCTTTCACCCGTTAAGACCCTTATGCTCTGGTTCAAGGACAACAAGGGACTCGCAACCGGACTTGCGGTTGCAGGCTTCGGTCTCGCAAAGGCTATCGCAAGCCCCATCATGACCAGGATCCTTGCTTCAAGCGAAAACGGCGTATGGGTAATGTTCATCATCCTTGCATGCGTATACGCTGTAATGATGTTCTGCGGACACCTCATTCTCGCTAAGCCCGCTGACTGGCACGAGCCCGCAGCCGGCGAAAAGAAGCCCGGCATCATGGAGACCCTCAAGACCAAGCCCATTACCAACTACATCGGTATCTGGCTTATGTTCTACATCAACATCACCTGCGGACTTGCGATCATCTCCCAGGAGAAGGCGATCGTTAAGTGCCTCGGCCTTGTTGCTTATGCGGGACTCATCTCCTCCATCTCCTCCCTCTTCAATGCGGGCGGCAGACTCGGATTCAGCGCATGGGCTGATTTCCAGAAGGACAGAAACACCATCTACAAGATCATATTCAGCCTTTCGATCATATTTACCGCACTCGTAATCTTAACCAACGGAATCAAGACCGGCGAGGGTAAGGCAGTCCTCATCGCACTCGTACTCATCCTCATCTTCGTTGTAAATGCAGGCTACGGCGGAGGCTTCTCCAACGTTCCCACCCTCCTTTCCGATCACTACGGAATGGGCAGCATCTCAGCGATCCACGGAATCACCCTTTCCGCATGGGCTTTTGCCGGACTTTCCGGAAACCAGCTTGCAACCTTCATCGTTAACCATACAGGCGAGTTCATCACCAAGAACATTAACGGCGCTGACGTTAAGCTCAACCCTGCAGGATACCAGAACGTTCTCTATGTGACCGGTGCTCTCTACATCCTGGCACTTGTTCTGTGCATGGTACTTGTTAAGCCCTCCAACACCAAGGGAGAAAAGAAGTAATAATGTATTCATGTGACACCTGTGTCAACTACGTATATGACGAGGATGACGAATCCTATGACTGCATGGTCTCGATGGACGAAGACGATGCCTACAGGATAAGCGTAAATCCCCATGCGGAGTGCCCGTATTACAGGAACGATGACGAATACGCGGTCGTAAGACACCAGATGTAAACACACAGATTTATTGAGGCGGACAGGAGATTATCCTGTCCGCTTTTTTCATCCCCGGAAAAGAAAGCGAAAATCAGCAAAAATCGGCTTAAAAATCTGTAAATCCTGTGGAGAATACGGCGCTCAGATGATATAATCTTAAGTAACTGTGTGAAGTTATTTTCGCCCCGGGAGACGAGATATGGCTGAAGCAAGTGCGCTCTATACTCCGGACCAGCGCTTTGAGATCCAGGAGGGCAGGAAAAAAGGCCTTAATACGAGCGTTTACGAGGATCCTAAATTCCTTGCGATCCAGATGAGAGAGATACGTCTGGCGCTTGAGAAGGGTCTTGATGTTAGCGTGCTCAGAAACCCCGAGCTTGACTGGTTCCAGATGGCGGAGATCCGCATCGGTCTCGAAGAAAAGCTCGACATCTCCCTTTATGCGAAACCCGAGATAAACTTCCATGCCATGCGCCAGATCCGCAAAGGCCTTGAGAGCGGCGTGGATGTTTCGGACTTCCTGAAGTATCCGCCCCTTGTCGCAAGACAGATCCGCAAGTCCAGACGCGACGGCGTGGATATCATGAAATACATAGAAGAGGGATACAGGGACGACCAGCTCGAACAGATCAGACTTTCCCTCACCAAGAAGATCCCCATCGAAAAGTACTTAAAGCTCGAATTCAGGGCACCTTCCATCGAGGAACTCAGACGCGGCCTTGAACTCGGACTCGATATAACTCCCTACTGCAACGAAGCTTATGACTGGCGCCAGATGAGGGAGATAAGACTCGGACTCGAAAAGCAGATCGATGTAAGCAAGTATTCGAATCCGCTATTCCTTGCTCCGCAGATGAAGGAGATCAGGCTCGGACTCGAAGAGGGCCACGATGTAAGCTCCTATGCGAAGCTCAGGTTTTCCGCGAGCGATATGCGAAGAAAGCGTGAAGCGCTCGACGAAGCGGTCAACAAGGCTGCGGAGATCTCATCCTCATCCGAGACCATCGATTTCGACAAGCTCGGAAAGCTCATTGAAGAGGATATCGATGCGGCACCTGTCGGACAGTCCTTCAAGATAGTCCTTTCACCCGACGGAATGGAAGCTTACCTTTCCATCACCGACCTGAATAACAGACCTACCGAGGAGGATGTCCTCGCGGAAGTCTGGGCATGCAAGGTCCGTAAGGGAATCCTCCGTAACGAGATCAAGAAAGCGACCGACGGAACATACGATGACGAAACCGTGCTCATCGCGGTCGGCAAGAATGCGCAGAACGGTAAGGACGGCTGGTACGAATATTTCTTCAAGACCGATGTAAGCCGCAAGCCCAAGCTCCTTCCCGACGGCTCCGTCGATTACCAGGATATCGAATGGTACGACGCAGTTAAGAAAGGCGACAAGATTGCGTTCTACCACAAAGCAGAGGACGGCGTTGACGGATACGACGTGGAGGGCAACATACTTAAGTCCACCAGAGGCAAGGAGCAGACGATCCTTTCCGGCAACGGCTTCATCATGGACAAGGACAGATGCACCTACACCGCCAAGATCGACGGAATGGTCAGGCTCGACGGTGACAGACTCGAAGTCGCCGAGATGCTCGAGGTCGAGGATGTCTCGATCGCAACCGGAAACGTGGTCTTCGAAGGAAGCATCAGAGTCAAGGGCAATGTCGGCGCCGGCACGCTCGTAAAAGCGGGCAAGGACATCATCGTGGACGGCTTTGTCGAAGGCGCGACCCTTGAAGCGAAGGGCGACATCATTCTCCGAAAAGGAATGAACGGCTCCGGCAAGGGCAAGATCAACACAAACGGAACAGTCACCGCCAAGTTCATGGAAGGCGCGGATGTTTACGCCGGCGGTGCGATACATATAGATTATTCGATGAACTCGGTCCTTTACTCCGAAGAGACAGTTGAAGCCAAGCTCCGTACGGGAACCATCGTCGGAGGAGTGTGCACCGGAGTCAAGGGCGTCATCGCCCAGAGCATCGGCTCGAGAGCCGCAAAGCAGACCGTCATCAGGGCGGGTTCATCTTCCGCATTATTGAAACTGAATAACGATATATACCGCCAGCTGACGAGTGCGCAGGAAGAGGTGAGGATCCTCGACAACGTGCGCAGGGAAATGGAGAGCAAGTTAACGGCAGACCAGCTTGCGGGACAGCCCGTGTATGAGAAGGTCCAGAATGCACTTTTCTCCAAGGGAAAGGAGATCGAAGAGCTCACCGCCAAACAGGAAGAGGTAAGGGGAAAGCTCATAGAACTCGCCCGTGCGACGATACTCGCAAAGGGTACGGTCTACGAAGGAGTAAAGGTCCAGCTCGGCGGCGCCAACTGGAGCTGTGAGAAGGAACTGACGGACGTAACACTTCGCAAGGTAAGGAAGGGATCCGAGGAGAAGGTATTTGCTTACCACAACAGCAAAGACCCTGCGGATCCGGATGCGATCATTGAATAGAACATAGGAGAAAGCCTATGGCGGCAAAGATACTTATCATTACCGGAAAACTTGTTGAACGCGAAGAACTCTCTGATATCTTCAGGGAAGGCTATGAGGTGCTCCTTGCATCGAACGGCGAAGAGGGCAGAAAGCTCCTTGTCGAGAACGGAGCCGACCTTGACTGCGTCTTTATCCGTGCGGATCTTCCCGGAATAAAGGGCGATGCCCTCGTAAAGGCCGCGGCCGACAGCGGACTTATCAGAAAGGTGCCTTTCATAGTGATAGAGGGCGAGGACGATCCCGAGACACCGTCTTCCTGGTTTGAAATGGGCGTCATGGACTTTGCCAAGAAGCCCTTCAGGGCCAAGGCAATAAGACGAAGGGTCGAGAACCTTTCGAGGATCACCAAGCGCCAGGAAGTATCATCCACCAAGCTCGGTGCCCAGGACGAAACGCTTAAGAAGCAGTTCAAACTCCTTTCGCTCCAGTCCGAGGAACTTAAAAAGAGCCGCAACATGCTCCTCGAATCGCTCGGTTCCATAGTCGAGTACAGAAACCTCGATTACTCCAACCACATCGAGCACGTAAGGAGCTTTACCAAGATCCTCGGAAACAGGATGATGGAAGATTATCCGGACCTTGGACTTACCAAGGAGAAGATCGAGATCTACGCGACCGCGAGCATGCTCCACGATATTGGCAAGATCTGTCTTCCCGACAGTGTCATTCTTAAGCCCGGAAGACTGACCCCCGAAGAGATAGAGCTCATGAGGTCACACACGACCAAGGGATGCGAGCTTCTCGAAGGCATCAAGCAGTACATCGGAAAAGAATACGTTGCTCCGGCATTCGATATATGCAGATACCACCACGAAAGATATGACGGCGGCGGATATCCGGACGGCATAAGCGGCGAGGCGATACCCCTTTGCGCTCAGATCGTCGGGATAGCGGACATCTACGACGGCCTTGTATGTGAGAGGATCTACAAGAAGGCGATACCGAAGAGCAAGGCATTTGAAATGATATCTGCGGGCGAGTGCGGCGTATTTGCTCCCAGGGTAATGGAAGCATTCAGAAAGTGCCGCGAACAGTTCGAAGAAATAGCGGACCAGACAGGCATGGAATTTGCAGAAGACGACAAGTGAGGTAGAAATGGCAGACATTAAAGCGATCATAACCGAAGGAAAAGCGATCCTCGGGATCGAGTTCGGTTCCACCAGGATCAAGAGCGTACTTACCGGCCCCGACCACGAGATCCTCGCAACGGGCATTTATGACTGGGAGAATTCCCTTGTGGGCGGCATCTGGACATACCCCATGGAGCAGATCATGGCGGGCATGAGAGGAAGCTATTCATCCCTCGTTTCGGACGTAAAGGAAAAATATGACACCGATATCGTAAATCTTGCCGCTATCGGAATAAGCGCGATGATGCACGGCTACCTTCCTTTCGATAAGGACGGAAAGCAGCTCGCAGAGTTCAGGACCTGGAGAAACACCATGACCGCAGAGGCAGCGGGCGTTCTTTCCAAGGAGTTCAACTTCAACATTCCCCAGAGATGGAGCATCGCTCATCTCTATCAGGCAATTCTTTCCGGTGAGGACCACGTTCCTCAGATCTCATTCCTCACCACTCTCGCAGGATATATCCACTTCAGACTTACGGGTGAGAAGAACATGGGTGTCGGAGAAGCATCCGGCATGTTCCCCATCGATCCTTCAACCTGTGACTACGACAAGACAATGATCGACAAGTTCGATTCCCTCATCTCAGGAAAGGGATTTAGCTGGAAGATAGAAGACATCCTTCCCAAGGTTCTTAAGGCGGGCGAAAAGGCCGGAACACTTACCGCTGAAGGCGCTGCACTCCTTGATGAGAGCGGAAAGCTTCAGGCAGGTGCGGCATTTGCTCCCTGTGAGGGCGATGCCGGAACCGGAATGTGCGCGACCAACGCCGTAGCACCCGGAACAGGCAATATCTCCGCGGGAACCTCAGTTTTCTCAATGGTGGTTCTCGAGAAGAACCTCAGGGAGCCTCACGAGGAGATTGATGTTGTTACCACTCCCGAGGGACTTCCCGTCGCGATGGTTCACTGCAACAACTGCTCATCCGATATCAACGCATGGGTCAAGCTCTTTGCTGACTTTGCGAAGGTCATGGGACTTGAAGTCAACGTCGGCGATATCTACACCAAGCTCTTTACCGATGCTTACAAAAACGGTGCGAAGGACTGCGCAGGCGTAACGAGCATCAACTACTTCTCCGGTGAACCCGTTACCGGACTTGTTAACGGACGTCCCATGGTGGTCAGAACTCCCGATGCGGACTTTTCTGTAGCAAACTTCATGCGCAGCAACATCTACAGCGCATTCGCAACACTTAAATACGGAAACGATATCCTTTCAAGGGAAGAGAACATCACCGTTAATAACATGATGGCACAGGGCGGACTTTTCAAGACTCCCCTCGCGGCACAGCAGATGCTCGCAGATGCCCTGAACTGTCCCGTTACCGTTCCCGAGACCGCATCCGAAGGCGGAGCATGGGGAATGGCAGTGCTTGCAAACTTCATGCTCACGAAGGAAGCAGGCGAGAGCCTCGGCGACTACCTTGAAAAGAAAGTATTCGCAGGCCAGAAGAGCAGTACTCTCAATCCCGATGCCGAAGGCGTAAAGGGATTCGACAGATATATGGAAGATTACAAGAAGGCTCTCAAGGCCGAGAAGATCGTAGCGGACGAGTGATCCGCAAGGAGACAAAATGCTGGAAGAATTAAAAAAGATTGTATGTGATGCGAACCTCTTACTTCCCAAGTACGGACTGGTCACATTCACATGGGGCAATGTCAGCCAGATCGATCACGAGAAGGGACTCATAGTCATCAAGCCCAGCGGCGTACCCTATGAGACCATGAAGCCCTCCGACATGGTGGTCGTTGACCTCGAAGGAAATGTCGTCGAAGGAGACTTAAATCCCTCATCCGACATGCCGACCCACGTAGAGCTCTACAAAGC
>JAEEQL010000163.1 GCA_016285265.1 Lachnospiraceae bacterium | reverse complement strand
GAGCGTGCGGACCACAATATGTACGAGAACAAGAAAGCTTACTACGAGCAGTTCGGAAACAGAAGAAGCAGGTGAACAGGAGGTTTGCATATGCACTTTGGTTTTTCATATGTCGGTCTTATATATCTGATCATGCTGTTCGTCCCGAATATCAAGTGGGCGAAGAACAAACCTGCAGATTATGACCTGTATGTGAAGAATGAAAGCAAAGTCCTTCTTGCGTTAGAGAGAGCGGGAGAGGTTCTTGTTACAGTCATTGTTCTGGTGTTCTCGGACTTCAATCTGCACGGACTTAAGTGGTGGGATCTTTGGCTTGCGGTCTCTTTTTTCCTGATGATCCTGTATGAGATGTATTGGCATCGCTATTTTAAGCTCAAGGGTGAGAGAAAGATGAGTGACCAGTACCGCAGCTTTGCCGGCTTTCCTCTTGCCGGGGCAACGCTTCCCGTACTTGCTTTTCTCCTTCTCGGAATATACGGGACCAATATCCTGCTGATCATCTCTGTGGTCATACTGGGTATCGGTCATATAGGAATTCATCTTGCACATGAAAAGGAAGTCCGCGGATCGGATGAGAAAAAGAGCCTGATTAAGACTATCCTCGAATGGAAGTGGATCATTCTGGCAATTGCAGCGCTTGTGTTTGTTGCGGTTTCTTTTGTGGCCGGTAAGATCGGCGGTCTGAAAGTGATTGAATTCAGCAATGATGCCGTCAGATACGAATACCCTTCCGATAACATCCTGGGTATCAAAGGAGCGGTCATTGACGGAAGTAATATCACTTATATATTTGACAAAGATCTGTGTGTTTTCAACGGATATGACGTGGAAAGGGCCGGTTATACCGACGGAATATATGCCTGCAGGAGCAACGTTCGAAATGTCAGACCGGAGGCAGCTTTTTTCAACCGGAAAAACGGAGAGATTTATCTGACTCTTTCTTTTGAAGAAGATACCGACATGTCACGTGTGGACGGTTTCTATCTGTATCTGTCCGATGATGAGTGGATCACGGTCAGTGATTCCACCGAAAATACCTATATAAGTCATATCGTGGTAAATTCCCACGAAGTACATAATCCCGGAACGGAGGCTCAGTTCGAATCTGCTCACGGCCGTCAGTGGGACCAGTGCTGGAATCTGGACGGGAGCGGCAAGTGGAGTGAAGTACGGGAAAAATCGTATGGATGGGATAATATGCCGCTGGAGTGAATGATCAAATGGAACCCGGGGACAGAGTAGTAATTGTAACAGACAGAAGTGAATATCCGGAGATCGCATTCAGTACGTTCATTCTTGTACTGTCGCTGACCGGAACGGCTATGATGTTCGAAAACACCGAAAGCACCACCGGACTTATGGCGGCGGGGCTTGAGAACCTGAAGTTCTTCACGGTGCTTTCGAATATTTTCTGCGGGATCGTTGCTGCGGTGAGGATCGTATATTTCATTTTCTCGAAGAAGTTCCCCGTTATCACCAAGATGATGTCAGCATCCGCTGTCGGACTTACTTTTCTTATAATCGCGGCTTTTCTTCAACCGCTCTATCCCGACCTTAACCTCTACGAAGGAGGCAATCGTTACTTTCACCTGATAGTTCCGCTGCTTGCAATGGCGGAATTCATAATCTTCAGGGCAAAAGAAAAGATCCCGTTCAGGTACACCTTCTACTGTGCGGCGCTTTCACTTGCATACGGAATCTTTTATCTTGGAAATATTCTTATAAACGGTATCGGAACCTGGCCCGAGACGAACGACTGGTACGGATTCCTCAACTGGGGCTTCCCCGTGGGGATAGCGATCTTTGCGGGTGTCGTGCTCATGAATTTCGGTATCGCATGTCTTCTCAGATACCTGAATAATCTGATACACAGAAGAGTCTACAGCGAAAGCTGACCGGGATTTGTATATTAATCCGTAAGAACTTCTATCCCCTGCGTCACTAACATATATCATAAACCATCATTTTGAGGGTATATCAAGGCGTATTTACCCTTAAAATGATGGTTTTTAAGTATGTAGTATAATTACATCATATACGAAAAGCATAACTGCGAATACTTGGAGCTAAGGTAAAAGATGAACAGATTATGGTATGACAAGGCGACAAATGACTGGAATAAGGCACTTCCTCTCGGAAACGGATTCATGGGAGCAATGTGCTTCGGCGGCACGCTTGTCGACCGCTTCCAGCTGAATAATGACAGCATATGGTGGAGCGGTCCCCGCGACCGCATAAATCCCGATGCGCGGGAAGGTATCCCCGGGATCAGAAAGCTGATCCGTGAGGGCAGGATATCCGAAGCGGAGGACCTTGCGAATGAGGTGATGGCGGGAATCCCCGAATATCAGAGCCATTATGAGCCGCTCGGAGATCTCTTTATCATCCCCGAGGGAAGCGAGAGGATCACTATCCTCGGAATCCGCGAATACTGGAACGGACAGCTGAACCGGATTGAGGAGATCCCGGATTATAAAAGAGAGCTTGATATAGACACCGGAATACACACCGTGAGCTATACGAAGGACGGTGTTAAGAATAACCGTGAGAGCTTTATTTCATATCCCGACAGGGTGATGGCGATAAAGTCGTCGGGACTTCCGCTTTCTGTATTTGCCGAGCGTGCGAACCAGTGTGAGAAGGTTTACAAACTTGATGACAGAACTCTCTGCATGGAGGGAAGAACCGGCAGCGGAGGACCTGCGTTCTGCATGGTATTTCGTGCCGTAGAGGGTAACCCTTATATCAAGGGAAGAACCCTTCATACGGACTCTGACTCCGTTATACTGGTTGCTTCGCAGACGTCCTTTTACTGTAAGGATTTTGTGGCGGATGCCGTTAAGACAATCGATGAAGCGGAGAAGCTCGGCTACGCTAAGCTGAAGGAAAGACATATCGCCGATGTTTCCGAACTTATGAACCGTTGCACGCTTTCCATAGAGTGCGAGGACAGGGATGATGTTCCGACGGATGAAAGACTTGGAGCCGTTCGGGACGGAGGAGAAGATAACGGACTTATCAATCTTTCCTTTGCTTACGGCAGGTATCTGCTTATTTCCTCGAGCCGTGTCGGAAGCCTTCCCGCAAATCTGCAGGGCATATGGAATGACAGCTTCTCGCCCATGTGGGACAGCAAGTACACCATCAACATCAATGCACAGATGAATTACTGGCCTGCGGAAAACACCGGACTTTCGGAGCTGCATCTTCCTCTTTTCGAACTGATAAAGAGAATGGTTCCGAATGGTCGCAAGGCTGCGTCTGAGATGTACGGTGCAAGGGGCTGGATGGCTCATCACAATACCGACATATGGGGAGACTGTGCGCCTCAGGATACATGCACTTCGTCGACCTATTGGCAGATGGGTGCAGCGTGGCTCTGTTTGCATATTCTCGAGCATTACCGCTACACGAAGGACCGTGCATTTATGGAAGAGTATCTGCCTATCGTAAAGGAAGCCGCTCTTTTCTTTGAGGACACCCTGATCGATAACGGCGAAGGCAAGCTGGTTGTTTCGCCTACGGTCTCGCCCGAAAATACTTACGTTCTTCCGAATGGTGAAAAGGGAACGATGTGCGAGGGTGCGTCGATGGATGCGCAGATCCTGTATGAACTTTTTGGCGGACTCATTGAGACGGGAATGCTGAGCGATGATGAGAAGAACCGCTACGCGGCTATTCTGGAGAAGCTTCCGAAGCCCGTGATCTCAGATATAGGAACGATTCAGGAATGGGCGAAGCCCTATGAGGAAGTCGAGATAGGACACAGACATATATCGCATCTGTTTGCACTTTATCCCGGCAAGCAGTTCTTTGACAGTGAT
>JAEEQL010000162.1 GCA_016285265.1 Lachnospiraceae bacterium | reverse complement strand
TCCCTCAATCTTAACGATGTACTCTTCGATCTGGCCCATGATCTCATCATTGATCTCACGACCATCCTCGTAGTACTGTGTGCAGGCTTCGGTAGTGATGGTGAAGCCCTGAGGAACGGGGAAAGGCTCGCCTGATCCGTCAAGCTTAATGTTTGACATCTCAGCAAGGTTTGCTCCCTTACCTCCGAGGAGTTCACGCATGTTAGCGTTACCCTCTGTGAACAGATAGACCCATTTCTTACTCATGTTCTTCTTTTCCTTTCTTTCTTCTGCTTCTGCGTCACTTACTTAATTAGATGGCGAAAACCGCATAAATACTGGCTTTGAAGGCATTCGCCAATTAATATATCTTTGACAACCATAGTATTATAGCAAATAATTTTTGCACTTTCACTATATTTTTTTCGAAATTTTGTTTTAATTTTACGAAAGCGTTTTCCGGATCGTTAAAAAAATAACCTGCCGCATATGCGACAGGCGCCGTTTGCATATTACTTATTCAGCAGATCATCCAGCTTTTTTGAAATAAATCCCCTGCCGTCGATCCTGATCACCTTGCCGTTCATTTCCATATACCTGACAAGGCTGTTCCATCCCCTGTACAGATTATCCTCCACCGAGATTTTCTTTCCGTCTCCGTAATGTATCACGGCCATGGAATAAGTCTCATGATGATACCTTCCCGAAGTGGTCAGTCCGGTGATTACTTCACATCTGCTGACTTCACTGACATTTACGGACTCATACAGGAAAAAATATCTCCTGAATACGATACCCCTTCCGGAGATCACGATCTCTTTTCCGCAGTTGCGCAGGAAAATGAACACTCCAAAAAGCAGGGTCAAAAACAGAACCAGTTTCACAGCATTGGAAGCCTGTGACATATCCGTCGCTTCAAGAAGAGCGAAGAATCCGTAGAACATCACATAAAAGATCACCGGAGCAATTATCAGAAAAAAATGTGCCATGAACCTGTGGGGGAATAAGGACACCTTAACGGAAGCTTCCCTGATCTCATCTTCCATAAAATCATCGAAGCTGTATCCGGTCTTTTTTTCATTTCCGTCAAAATCAGACATAGCCCTTATCTCCCTGCGGAAAGATCAAACCATACCTGTTCGGGTATCTCCATATCCCCGCACCCGACTCCGAGGTCGATGCCGGGTTTATTGGCTCCGTGAAAATCACTTCCGCCTGAGATCTTAAGCCCGCATTCGGCGGCAAGCTTCCTGATATATTCCTCATCCTCGGATGAATGTGTGCTGTACATCGCTTCTATTCCGACAAGTCCGTACTCCTTCATTTCGGCTATAAGGGATCTGAGCTTCTCGTCACCGAACTTATATATAAGAGGATGTGCGAGGACGGGAATGCCGCCCGCCATCAGTGTCATCTCGACGGCCTGAACGGGAGTTATCTTCTCTCTCGGCACATAACAGGGCGAATCGGGACCGAGGTATCTTTCGAAAGCTTCATGCGTTGAACGTACATATCCGTACTCATAGAGATACTTTGCAAAATGCGCTCTCGTAAGAACGCTTTCGGGGAATGATCTTTTCAGGGCTTCGTAGCTGATGCCGATACCTATTTCCCTGAGGTTATCCGCCATCTTACGGTTTCTGCCCTCACGGGATTCTATAAAGAAATCAAGTTTTGAAACGAATTCCTTATTGGTATGATCGATATCAAGTCCCACTACATGAACATCGCGTCCGTTCCAGTCGGTGGAAAATTCTATGCCGGGAATGACAACGGGCGCCGGATAAGGCGCATTCGGATCTGAGCTTATCTCCTCTGCACGCCTTTTTGCTTCGTCGATACCTTCGATGGTATCGTGATCCGTCAGCGCGATATAGGTGATCCCTTTACGCGCCGCGACATCCACAAGCTCGGCCGGAGTAAAGCTTCCGTCGGATTTATTCGAATGTGTATGCAGATCGATCAATCTTCGTCGTCTTCCTTATCAGCGGTAAATACCGTTCTCTTTCTTGCATTCTCATCATTTGCAAGATACTCGTCATAGGTCGTGATCTTATCGATGATGCCGCCGTCAGGAAGGATCTCAATGATCCTGTTTGCGGTGGTCTCGGTAAGCTGATGGTCCCTGCAGGAGAAAAGAATGACTCCGGGGAACTTGGTCATACCTGTGTTGAGTGCGGTGATGGACTCCATGTCGAGGTGGTTGGTAGGCTCATCAAAGATAAGGCAGTTTGCCGCGCTTATCATCATCTTGGAAAGAAGGCATCTTACCTTCTCACCTCCGGACAGAACCTTTACCTTCTTAACACCGTCCTCACCCGGGAAGAGCATTCTTCCGAGGAATCCTCTTACATATGTGGCATCCTTGACCGCGGAATAACCGGTCAGCCATTCTGTGATGTTAAGGTCATTGTCGAATTCCCTCGTGTAATCTCTGGGGAAATATGCCTGTGAAGTAGTAACACCCCACTTGAAGGAACCGCTGTCGGGCTCAAGGTCACCCATGAGGATCCTGAAGAGTGCGGTCTTAGCCTTCTCGCATCCGCCGACAAATGCGATCTTGTCATCATGACCCATGATGAAGGATACGTTGTCGAGAAGCTTTTCGCCGTTCTCTGAGTAACAGATATTCTCAACGCTGAGGACTTCGTTTCCAATCTCACGCTCGGGTCTGAAATCGATATAAGGATATTTTCTCGATGAAGGCTTGATCGTATCAAGCTCGATCTTTTCAAGTGCCCTCTTTCTGGAAGTAGCCTGCTTGGACTTGGAAGCGTTTGCGGAGAATCTGGAAATGAATTCCTGGAGTTCCTTGATCTTCTCCTCTTTCTTTTTATTGGCTTCCTTCATCTGGCGGATCATCAGCTGTGATGACTCGTACCAGAAATCATAGTTACCTGCATAGAGCTGGATCTTGCCGTAGTCGATATCGGCGATCTGTGTGCAGACCTTATTAAGGAAATATCTGTCGTGGGATACGACGATGACGGTATTGTTGAAATCGATGAGGAATTCCTCAAGCCAGCCGATTGCTTCGAGATCCAGGTGGTTGGTAGGCTCGTCGAGAAGAAGGATATCGGGGTTTCCGAAAAGTGCCTTCGCAAGGAGTACCTTGACCTTCTTGGAACCGTCGAGGTCAGCCATCTGTGCGTAGTGATCCTCGGTGCCGATGCCAAGACCGTTGAGCAGCATTGCAGCATTGGACTCTGCTTCGTATCCGTCCATTTCGGCGAATTCGGATTCAAGCTCACCGGCTCTTATTCCGTCCTCATCGGTGAAGTCTTCCTTCATATAGATGGCATCCTTTTCCTTCATGATGTCATAGAGGCGCTTGTTACCCATGATGACGGTATCCATTACGGAGTAATCATCGTATTTGAAATGGTCCTGTTCGAGAACGGAAAGACGCTGTCCGGGTGTGATGACTATCTCACCCTTGGAAGTTTCCAGTTCACCCGAAAGGATCTTAAGGAATGTGGACTTACCCGCACCGTTCGCACCTATAAGGCCGTAACAGTTTCCTTCCATGAATTTGATGTTAACGTCTTCGAAAAGTGCTTTCTTTCCGACTCTGTAAGTTACATTAACGGCTGAGATCATTTTTCTTCTCCATAATAAAAAACAAAAAAAACAGTCACAAACTCTATGATTATACATTTACATAATGTGTTTTGGCAAGGTAATGAAACAGGGGGACGGTGAACAGGACCCGCGCTGTAAACAAAAATGTCAGGAGAAGTTATTTCCTGACTCTATTTTTATATTTGCGGGTGACGCAAAATGTATGAGGATTCGAGCTTCGTCGTCTGCGTTAGAAACGGCCGCCCGGCCTGAACGAAGTGAATGGCCTGCGGC
>JAEEQL010000161.1 GCA_016285265.1 Lachnospiraceae bacterium | reverse complement strand
CGCGACGATTTTATCACGTTTTTCCTGTCTTTCAAAGTGGATTTCATCATGAAAGTTAGTCGAAATCTCGTTAGAGAGCATTTTTAAAGGATAGAGTGGAATTTAGTTTTTCATTTAACCCTTCTACCGGTCCTACAAACAAAAAATCTTTACTTTTTTAGGCCACTCAGGGTCAAAAAGTAAAGATTTTTGGGGTTGTCAGTTCAAAAAAGTAAAGAAAACGGAATTTACTTAGGCAGTCCGACCATGATGTTGGGTGCGGTCATCTGTCTGTCGCAGTAGGGGCATACGCCCGTGGTGGCTGCCCTGATCTTGAGGCTCGCGCCGCATCCCGGACAATCCATTCCCACGAAGGGGCGGTCCTTGATGGGGTCTGCGGGTCTGTATCTGTCGGTGAGGATGAACCTCTTTCCCTGTGCATCGTAGACCAGGTTGATGAGGATCTTCTTCTTTTCACCGTAGGAGATCATGCGAAGGAGCTTATCGGGAGTGGTATGAAGGTAAGTTGCGATCTCTTCAATCGGTACGGATCCGTCGGGATCGGCCTTGAACACCCTGTCCATGGATCCCAGGCACCCCACATATCCGACGGTTTTGATGTATCTGTATAACAGAAAGATCATCAGACCCGAATACAGTATGAAGAGAGGGATCGTATCCCGGGTTCCGTATTCCACCATCGTTCCGATGAATACGAATAACAGCGTGAACGCGGGAACCGCAATGACTGACCATATAAGAAGCTGCGCGTATAATTTCCTGAGATTAATGTACATATTCCGACTCCGATCTCAGATATGTGCCGCAGTGAACGCATCTTGCGCCGCCGCCCACTCTCATCTGAACCTGTGCACCGCAATGGGGACAATCAACACTTATGAAATCTCCCTCCGTATCGGGCATCATTATGACCATGGCACCCTCCCAGCCGTAGGTAACATTCCGGAGGATGTTCTTGTCCGTAAGGACGCGGATATCGGTGCGGACTCTCTGACCGGTAAATCCGGTGAGCTTTTCGAATGCGGAATAGGGAACCATGCCGTCATAGTCTTCCTCGAAGATCCTGTTGTACTTCTCGGCGCGGTACATTCTGCGCTTAAGCAGTATGGGCGGAAATGTCAGTGCGGAAGCTATTCCTCCGGTAAGAAGCGTCATAAAGCCGCCTCCGACTATAGCCAGCATTCCGTCAACAAACAGGTAATTGATGATGAAGACTATGAACAGTGCCGCCAGGAACCAGAAGAATGCACCGACCGCGATCAGCACATTACAAAAGGCTTTTGTAGACTCTATCTTGAGTTTATTCAGGTACATTTTTACTCCCCCGGGCTATAAAGAACTCCACGGTCATCCCGCGGAGCCCTGTGATACATTATTCTTTTCCGTCCCAGCAGTAGGTGCAGAGCTTCTCGTGAGGAAGTCCGGTTGCATCGAGCATGTCATCGAGACGTGCATATCTGAGGGATGTGAAGTTCATTTCCTTCCTGATCTCCTCGAGCATCTGTGCGTACTTCTCGGAATCGGGATCTGCATACTGCTTGAGAAGTTCGGGAGTTACGTTTCCTCCCTCGAGTCTTTCGATGACTCTTCTGGTGATGAGGTCCATCTCGGACTTGGATCTTGAGAAGTTCAGATACTTACATCCGTATACAAGGGGAGGGCATGCGGGTCTTACGTGGACCTCCTTTGCTCCCGACTTGTACAGGAATTCTGTGGTCTCCCTGAGCTGGGTGCCTCTTACGATGGAGTCGTCGATAAGGATGATGCTCCTGCCCTTGATGAGCTCCTCGACTGCAAGCAGCTTCATCTTCGCAATGAGGTCACGCTTGCTCTGGATGGTGGGCATGAACGACCTGGGCCAGGTCGGTGTGTACTTGATGAAGGGTCTTGAAAAAGGAATTCCCGACTTGTTCGCATATCCGACTGCATGTGCGGTTCCGGAATCGGGCACTCCCGCAACGATATCTGCCTTTACGTCATCGCGGGTTGCCATTGCGGCACCGTTGTCGTAACGCATCTTCTCTACGCTGGTTCCCTCGTATGAGCTTGAAGGATATCCGTAGTAGACCCAGAGGAATGTACAGATCTTCATATTGTCCCCGGGTGCTTTGAGGCTTACGCAGTTGGAATCGGTAACGCATACGATCTCACCGGGACCGAGTTCCTTGTAATCGCTGTAGCCGAGGTTCTTGTATGCGAAGTTTTCGAATGAAAGGCAGAATGCTCCGTCCTTTCTTCCGATGACTACGGGAGTTCTTCCCTGCTTATCCCTTGCGGCATAGATGCCCTTGGGAGTGAGCATGAGGAGCGATACGCTTCCGTCAACCGCGGAAAGGGCATAGTCGATGCCGTCGATGAGGTTTTCCTTGGTATTGATGAGTGCGGCGATAAGCTCGGTGGCATTGATCTCACCGGAACTCATCTCCATGAAATGTGAAAGGCCGCGGTCTATAAGCTGCTTTGCAAGTTCATCGGAATTGTTGATCTTGGAAACGGTTACCAGGGCGTAGGTGCCGTGGTGTGAGTGGATGATAAGGGGCTGGGGCTCGTAGTCTGAGATCGAGCCGATTCCCATATATCCGTCCATCTCCTGGACTTCCTTATCGAACTTGGTCCTGAAGGGTGAGTTTTCGATATTGTGGATCGCACGGTTGAATCCGTCACTTCCGTATACGACAAGTCCGCCCCTGCGGGTTCCGAGATGTGAATGATAATCCGTTCCGAAGAACAGATCGAAAACACAGTTTTCTTTAGCAGCTACTCCGAAAAAACCACCCATTGTTTAAAACCAAACCTTTCAAAATAATTCAATATTTTCAGCTGGCGCCGCCCTTCGGGGCATTGCCGTCATGCTCCGATCAGTGAAAGGAGCTTTTTGGTACTTCCGAGAGGGTCGTCATTGAATACCGCAGAACCTGCAACGATGACGTTGGCTCCCGCTTTATTGATCTCCGCGATATTGTCCGCGGTGATCCCGCCGTCTACCTCGATATCGGTATCAAGTCCCTCGGCATCGATGAATGCCCTGAGTGCCCTGACCTTGTCGACGGTCTCCGGGATCAGCTTCTGACCTCCGAATCCGGGCTCGACCGTCATGATGAGGATCATGTCGGCTTCTGTCGCATATGGAAGTATAGCACTGATCGGGGTATTTGGCTTAACGGAAATCCCGGCACGGAGGTTCTTGCCCGTAAGTGCCTTGGTTTCCTTGATCTTGCGGATTATGTCTCCGGCATCGTCGGGGGCAGCCTCTATATGGAAGGTTATGCCGTCCGAGCCGTTTTCCGCAAAGGTCTCAATATACCTTCCGGGCTTTTCTATCATGAGGTGGGTATCGAAGAAAAGGTCCGTATTCTTACGGATCGACTTCATGACAGGCATCCCGAAGGATATGGACGGGACAAAGATCCCGTCCATAACATCGAAGTGAAGATATGGTGCGCCCCCTTCACGGACTTCGGCTATCTGTTTTCCAAGATGGTTGAAGTCGGCAGCAAGTATTGAGGGGGCAAGAATATTTTTCATTTATACAAACTCCTTGACCTGCTTATAAACGCCTTCGCCGTCGAGTCCGTACTTCTTGAGAAGGTCTGATGCGGATCCGGACTCACCGAATACGTCCTGCATACCGATCTTCTTGACCTTGACGGGATACTCTTCAGCAAGTGCATCACATACTGCGGATCCGAGACCGCCGATGACTGAGTGCTCTTCGCAGGTAACAACCTTGCCGGTCTTCTTTGCGCTGTTAACGATGATGTCCTTGTCGAGAGGCTTGATGGTGCAGATGTTGATTACTTCTGCATCGATTCCGTCTGCTGCGAGCTTCTCGGCTGCCTGGATAGCGGAATCAACCATGATACCGGTTGCTAC
>JAEEQL010000041.1 GCA_016285265.1 Lachnospiraceae bacterium | reverse complement strand
CACAGATCATAGAAAGCTTCGCCCTCTTCATTCGCTTTAAGACCGCCTGCATTTTCGTATGCCTTCTTTGAAAGGAATACGAAGCCACCGTAATAGTCCATAGACATAAGAAGGTCGGGAGCATAGTCGGGCTTGAAGATCGGAACGGTTCTCTTGCCGTCGTTCATCAATGTATCTTCGTCGGAATAGATCAGTCCGGATGCTTCTCCGTTTGCAAGGACTTTTCCGCACTCATAGAACGCTCTCTTTTCAAGAACGTTTCCGCTTCGTATTATCGCTATGTATTCGCTTCCGCATTCTCTTATCTTCTTATCAATATCCGCGATGCTCATTCCGCAAAGGCTAACGACGGAAGCTGCCCTGCAGGCCTGTGCGTTTACGGAATCAAGAGTTTTACGGAAGTCATCATTTTCTTCTTTTCCGGTGATGAAAGCAGTAAAAGAAGGCATTCCGGAAAGCCTGCGGGGCTTTTCATACTCTCTGTCGAGTATGCGCACAAAGCCGTCGGGATCGTTTGAATAGTACTTTCTCAGATGCCAATGGCGCATCGTGGCAAATGTCTTACGATGGAAATATGCTATATGGGTCTCTTCGGGAAAAAAGGACCAGAAAAGCGCAGATATTTTGCTTTTAAGATTATCACCGGACATACGGCTATTTTACCATAAGTGCCGTAAAAGTGGAACGAGGGCGGGTGAACGAGGAATGAACGAGTGGACGGTTCCTCCGTTCACTGTCCACTCGTTCACCCCCTGTTTCACAATAGAAAAGGCCGGAGCATTAAGCTCCGGCCTTTCCGGCGAATCTACTCACAGGAGAATATTGTCAGGGGAATTATCCCTCAATGGCTATGTACTTATTCTGTGTCTTGTCGGGAAGTGCTTCCTTCTTGGGTACGGTCAACTTAAGGATACCGCCCTTGAACTCAGCCTTGATGTCATCCTGGACAAGTCCGTCACCGACATAGAACTGTCTCATGCAGCTGCCTGCATAACGCTCCTTGTGGATCCACTTGCCGTCCTTTTCGTCCTCATCCTTGTCGAGGCCCTTGGAAGCCTGGATGGTAAGATATCCGTTATCAAGTGAAACCTGGATCTCGTCCTTGTCGAAGCCCGGGAGATCGATGTGGAGCTCATACTCCTTATCCTTCTCCTTGATATCGGTCTTCATAAGGTTGCCGGCATGATGGCCGTAGAGCTTCTTCTCGGCTTTCTTCATGTCTCTGTCGTTCCATACAGGGAAATCAAAAAGATCATCAAAAAGATCGTTGTTATAAATGCTAGGGAACATCATCATAAGTCATTCCTCCTTTGTATCAAGCGTTCTGATGTGCCGTTATGGTCACCCTTGAGTTACCTGAACGCTTTGTTTTCCTTGTTCTAGATGCAATATAACACGTACTGTTAGCACTGTCAAGAGGTGAGTGCTAATTTATTTCTAAAAAAATAATTAAATTGCCGGGAAATCCCGGAAAACGCAGTAAATACAAGAAAAACGGGCCCGCAGCTTGCGGACCCGCTTTCCTGTATTTACACTTCTTTATATGTCTTTAATTCTCCGTTTATGGTTGAGACAAGCAGGATAGAGTTTTCCAGATAGCTTTCTGCTTTTTCCAGGCACTCATCCGCTCTTTCTTCTGATCCGTCGCTCGCAACCTTATCAACCAATACGACATTATTGTCACTATCGACTGCATATACCTCAAGCATATAAGCCCAGGACCCCTGTCTCGGACTCGGAGGAAAATACTTGACCAGATACAGAACGTCATCCTTTTTCGCCAGATAGTAAGAGATGTTTCCCGCATACGGTATACCAAAAGTATCGTACCATAATTGAATGGCGTTACGGTCCTGCATTTCTATTGTTCCGGGAACCGCATCTCCCATCCTTAATATATTTCCGTAATTTACATATACAGTCTCAATATAACCGTCTCCGTTAAAATCACAGAAGAAGGATATACCTCCGTCTCCCAAAGATATATCAACATCATCCATTTCCGATTCTTCCACAGTTCCTTTTATAATGGGAAATATCGCCTCACCCTTAGAAAGTATAAATTCTGCATACAGTTCATAGATGTCAGTGCCTTCGGGCCCTCCGAAATCTGCAACTTCTTTATGAAGCCTGTAATGTCCGTCGGGCAGTTCACCGTAAACGTCATCCCAGCGCACACCAAATGCAGTTTCACCATCATTGTATATTTTAAAGGACATATCATTCCATACAACGGAATTTTCACCGACTACGGGAGAAATATCCTCCCACTTTCCGTCATCTCTCAGGACCTGAATATTAAATGAAACACCTGTCTCAAGCTGCCAACGAACATTACCGCCATGCTGTATGAAAATAACATTGCATCCGGAAGCAGTTATATCGGACAGTGACATTGTAAGTCCGATAGGTATTCCGCCCGGATCTCCATATTCTCCGATACGATCACCGGCATGTATAACATCTCCTTCCGTCACATAAACAATACTCAATCCTTGATATTCTCCGATATAGTTACCATCGGAGAATCTTACAGAATAGCCGAAATCAGGATCACATTTAATATCCGTCACTGTCGTCGAAAATATCGCATATGCGGTACCGGAATTTGGAAGTACTGATACATCCATAAAACCAAGTTCATCAGACACCGGATCTGCAGTACTTTCATCAGGAACAGGCATAGAATCCGTGTCTGATATGACGGTCTCGGGATCTTCCTGTTTAGGCTTTGTCATAAAGCATATCGCACAGACAACGCATGCGATAAGTGAGATAAGGATCACCCAGAATGCAGGCTTTCTGTAATTCAGGATTCCCCTGATCCTTCCTTTTACATCAGTTTCACCGAATGCAAGAGGACATGCAGCGATTATCTTCCTCTGAGAGTTACAATCAAGAAGCGCCTGGGAATACGAATTGACATACTCATTGTCTTTATCACGGATGACTTTTTCATCACATGCATATTCAATGTCCCTGCATAAAAGGATATATGCAACCCAGCAGAGAGGATTGAACCAGTATACTGAAAGAATGATAAAGCCGAGCGGTTTCCAGAAATGGTCTCCTCTCTTCAGATGCGCATTCTCGTGCGCAATAACATAATCTGTTGTCTCCCTGCCCATACCCGAAGGAATATAGATCACGGGCCGAAAGATTCCGAGAATAAAAGGAGATACAACTTCATCGCAGGCATAAATGTTTCTGCCGATCTTCTTCGATGCACGCACTTTCATCTTAAGACGGATAAAGCTGATCAACGCATAGGCAAGGCAGCAGATAACTCCGATGCACCATATGATCCCTGCTATATGGGCAACTACCTGCATGGGATTGACGCTGTCACCGATCTGAGGAGAAAGATTGGATTCCATTACAGGATTGACCGCAGTATCGATATATACGATCCCGGAATTGATATGGGGATGTGATTCCATTGTGATAGTATCCGGGATCACTTCATTACTCGGGATAAGGCTGAGAACACTTTCCGGTGAAAAAGGAATGATCAGTTTCAACGCAACAAGCCCCCACAGAAGACACATGCTCTGTCTGGGTGCCTTCTTTAAAAGAAGACGCAGGACCATGACTGCAAGAATGAGCCATGACGCGCTCAGTGACATATTTAATATTTTTATAAATACATCGCTCATATCATTTCCTCTTTTTATGTTCGTCGATCATCTTCTGTATCTGATCAAGCTCGGACTTCGTAAGTTTCTTTCTTGAAGTGAATGCGGCTATGAATGCGGGAAGCGATCCGTTAAATGTCTCATCGACAAATTTCTCACTCTTGCTCGCATTGAACTGCTCTTTTGAAACGAGCGATGTAACAGTGCCGTTTTCGTTTTTGAAAAGTCCCTTCTCGCAGAGTTTTCTCAGGACCGTATATGTGGTCGACTTCTTCCAGTTAAGCTCCTTCTCGCATATTGCAACAAGCTCACCCGAAGAAACCGGTTCGTTCTTCCATATGATCTCGGCAAATTCCGCCTGGATCTCACCAAGTTCTATTTCCATAAAATAACCTCCAAAAATGGTTTACTCGGAATAAACTACAATCAGTCTATTCCGAGTAAACCTAAATGTCAATATATAGATGGTTAATTCTATGAGTTAATTCTTCTTGCCCTGATTTGCTACAGCTTCCATCTTTGCCTTCAGTTCTTCCTGATCTCCGAGGTAATAATGTCTGATAACCTTGAAATCATCGTCGAATTCATAAACAAGAGGAACCGCAGTGGGAATATTTACTCCCACGATATCTTCGGAGGAAATATTATCGAAATACTTGACAAGAGATCTGAGTGAATTGCCGTGTGCGGCGATCAGCACTCTCTTGCCGTTTTTCATATCCTCTTTTATGGTTTCTTCAAAATATGGAACAACTCTCTCGATAGTGGTCTCAAGGCTTTCGTTCTTCGGAAGAAGGCTCTTGTCCACATCTCTGTACATCGCCTGCTTGGTGGCACTTCTGTCATCATTATCATCAAGCTCGGGGGGCTTTACATCAAATGACCTTCTCCAGATCTTAACCTGGTCTTCTCCGTACTTCGCAGCCGTTTCAGACTTATTCAGACCCTGAAGTGCACCGTAATGGCGCTCATTAAGCTTCCAGGACTTCTTTACGGGAAGCCATGCCCTGTCCATCTCATCAAGTGCGATATTAAGGGTGTGAATCGCCCTCTTCAGATACGAGGTATAGCAGACATCGAAGTCATAACCTTCCTTTTTAAGGATCTTTCCGGCATTCGCAGCCTCCTCTCGACCTTTATCGCTGAGATCCACATCCATCCAGCCGGTGAACAGGTTGAGCTTGTTCCATTCACTCTCACCGTGTCTCATAAGCACAAGTTTCATCATAATAATCTTTCTCCTTTTCCCGCCGGATCGGCGCTTTGTTCTGTTGAGCTATAAGTTAGCATAGTCTAACCCATTATCATTTTTTTACTCCGCTATGGGCGGAGTAAAAAAAGTGGTTCAGGCCGAGCAGTTAGCTTATACTAACCCAAGACATAGTACCATTATATTATTTAATTATCAATATCTTTTTATATCGCCCAGTCTGCCGCCTGCTCTCTCATATGAACAAATCTTCCATAGATTGCATTTTCCTTCATCAGTTCACTGTGCTTTCCCGTGGAAACGGAACCGTCACTGATAACAGCTATCTGATCGGCATTTTTTATCGTTTCAAGCCTGTGCGCTATCATTATTACCGTCTTATTCAAGGTGAGCGCATCAAATGCCGCTTTAAGCTTGTCTTCATTTTCCGGGTCCACATTTGCCGTAGCTTCATCCAGAATGATAATGGGAGCATCCTTAAGTATTGCCCTTGCTATCGAGATTCTCTGTTTCTCTCCTCCGGAAAGTGTAGCTCCCCCTTCTCCGATCACGGTATCATATCCCAGAGGAAGCGATTCTATGAAATCATGACAGCATGCCATCTTCGCAGCTTTGATAACCTCATCTCTTCCCGCGTCCGGGCAACCGAATCTTATATTATTTTCAATCGTATCGGCAAAAAGATACACATTTTGAAAAACTATGCTGATCTGTGACATAAGAGATTCAAGGGTATATTCCCTGATATCTCTTCCGCCTATATTTATACTGCCGGAATTAACATCCCAGAATCTTGAGATGAGAAGTGCAAGTGTGGTTTTTCCGGCACCGGAGGGGCCGACAAATGCAGTCATGGTTCCGGCCGGTATGTTCAGCGAAACGTTATGCAGTATTTCTCTGTCTCCGTATGAAAAACTTACATTTCGTATATTTATATCGATCGTATCCGGCTTATGTGGTTCTCCGATATAATCCATTTTCGGTATATCATCTATTTTCTTCACCTGATCGATGGAACCGGTGACAACTCTAAGCATTGACAATCCCGAATCAGTCTGCTCTATCTCTGCGAACACCTGATAAGCAACAACAATCAGGATCAGAGTCGTTATCAGATCCATCGATCCGTCCATATAGAAATACACCGAGAGGAATATTATAAGCATCTTAAATATTCCGAGAATGACATTCTGAATGATCGTTGTCGGGATAAACATCTTCTCAAGCGACATATTGCTGTCTCTATATTCTTCGATCGTTTTCCTGAGTCTGTCATCTCCTCTTCCGGCCAGATTAAAGGATTTGACAACGCTCATACCCTGCAGGTTCTCAAGAACTTCAGAAACTATCATTGTCTTACTCTTTTCTCTGCGAGGAGAAAGTGTTCTTGTCCTGTGTTCCATTGAGGATGTGAACACCAGATATATCACGATCCCGGAAAGAACAACTCCGGCAATCCTAACATCAAGAAAAGGGATCATAAGAAAGAAAATGACCGTGTTTATCAATCCACCGAGCACAAGCACAAGAACCGTTGCTCCGAGGTTTTCTATTGTTCCCATTACGGTTGTAGTGATTCCGGTTATCTCTCCGACATTATTATCGTTAAAAAAACCCATCGGTACACGCTTAAGCTTATCTGCGATATCCATTCGCTTATTCGCACTCATGAAGAACCCGGCATGAGTCTGCTGAAGAAGTGAAACATTCCTTGTAATGGCATTTCCGAGAATGCTTACCAGCATAAGTGCAAAGGCATAGTATGCCGGCTGCTTCGAAGTGTCTCCTTCTACCAATGCAACAATAATGTAATATATCGCTCCTATCCTGAGCATTGAAAAACATGCTCTGAAAAAACTCACGATTATCGACCTGTAAATATTCTTTTTTTCAGCTCCGGAAAATAAGAATATCCTGTGTAATGCTTCTATCATGCCGCGCCGTCCTTTTCCCTGCCTGTATGAGCGTTCCACATGATCCGATACAATTCGCTCTTATTAAGCAGTTCTTTATGTGTTCCGGATGCCTTGACCGTTCCTTCATCTACCAGTACTATCCGGTCTGCATCCTTTATGGTTGAAAGCCTGTGTGCGATCACTATAACAGTTTTGTCTTTTATCAGATTTCCTATCGCTTTCTGTATCACGGCTTCATTCTCAGGATCTATGTACGCCGTAGCTTCATCAAGAATGATTATGGGCGCATCCTTTAGCATCGCTCTGGCGATGGCTATACGCTGTCTCTCGCCTCCCGAAAGATGGGTTCCGCCCTGACCGACAACAGTATCAAATCCCTCTGACAGTTCTTCTATAAAGTGTCTGCATCCGGATCTTTCGGCGATCGACACAACCTCCTCATCGGTAGCATCCATCCGCCCCATACGGATATTATTCATAACAGTATCATTAAACAGGTATATATCCTGCGAAACATACGCAACCTGATCATACAATTGCTCAAGAGGTATATCATTAAGATTAACGCCTCCCATGGTGATACTGCCGTCTTCAACATCCCAGAAACCGGCTATCAGTTTTGCTATAGTTGATTTTCCGCTTCCGGAGGGACCCACGAGCGCAGTCATACTCTTATCTCTGATATCCAGGGATATATCGTGAAGGACCTGAGTGCCTTCATGATATGAATAGGATACATTGGACAGTCTTATTCCGTGTCCGTTTAGGCTGACCGGTTCAGTTCCGTGAATCTGCTCGTTACCGTTTAATATCTCATCCACGGTGCCCAGTATGGTTTTCACCTTGGTAAATGTATCCGCGAAATCCAGCGCCTGGATTATCGGTCCGACAATACACATGGAAAGCATTATCGATGTTATGAATTTACCCATGTCAAGAGTTCCGTTTCTGTACATAAGCCAGCCTATTGGCAGAACTGTGACGAGAGTTGCCGGAGCTACAGAATATGTGAGGGACCATTTATACTGAATTCGCTTCATCCAGTCAAAATAATACTGTGCCGTAGCCATTACTCTGTCTCTGAACTTCGAATAAGAATTCTCGCTCTGGTTATAAGCTTTGATAACTTCTATTCCGTGTATATACTCAACAATGGAATTATTCATCTTCTGGATCGTTCTTACAGATCCTTCGTAATCCTTCGCATATCCTATAAGCACGGTTACCGCAAAAAGAAGCCCGACCGGCACGGATATGAGTGCTACAAACCCCATTCTCCAGTCAACAAACATCAGATACAGCCATATGGTTATCGCACCGAGAACATTTGCCGTCATCTCGGGGATCATATGTGCAAGAGGGCGCTCCATATTTTCCACTTCGTCGACTATTATCTGTTTAAGCTTGCCGCTTGAGGAATCAATAATGGTTCCAAGCGGCATTTTAGGAAGCTTATCAAACATTGCCTTACGGATATCCGCAAGCGTGTTGAAGGCCGATTTATGACTGAGTGACAATCCTATTCCGTAAAAGACGGTTTTAACCACAAATCCGCCAATACCGATAACACACCAGTTAATATAGACATAAATATCCCTTATACCCGTGAGAAGTGTTTCAATAATTCGGGCTGCAGCAACATAAGGAACAATATTTCCAAGAACACCGATGACAGCACAGATTATTGATGCAATCAGTCTTGCATGCTCTTTGTATGCAAGCTGCCACAAACGCTTTACAGCCGTCATACTGTCATCGTTTATGATCCTTTTCTCTTTGAGAGTATTCGTTCGATATAACCATCTGTCATACATGTCCTGAGTGAGTTTACCGTACTCAAGCACTTTGCCATCCTGCATGTAGATGAGTTCATCACAGCATTCTATGATCAGTTCCGGATCATGTGTAACGATGAATACAGTTTTTCCTTTTTCCTTAAGAGCTTTGATAAGTGAGGATACCGCCTTCATGTGTCTGTGATCGAGTCCGCTTGTGGGCTCGTCAAACACGATGAGTTCCCTTTCCGAGACAATTGCACTTCCTATCGCAACACGCTGTTTTTCGCCGCCAGAAAGAGACTGGGGATGCCTTTCATATTTATCGGACAGATTCAGTTCATTTAATACCGCCTCTATTCTCTCTTCAGAAGTTTCATCCTTCCTTTCGAGACTGAACAGCATTTCCTCATATACTTCATCGGTAAAAAGCTGATGTCCGACATCCTGCATCACCATAAAAGCCTTTTTTAATCTTTTTCTTCTTGCGTATATCTCACCATCGATCTCTATGCTTCCGTTTGAATGCCTTTCCAGCCCGCAAAGTGCTCTTGCAAAAGTGCTCTTTCCTGCTCCGTTGTCTCCGACAATTCCTATGACTGCATTTCTTGAAATGCTGATCTCCGGAATGCTAAGAGACTCCTGCAATCTTCCGGGATAAGTATAATGGAAATTTGCGAGCGTAATTTTTTCACCGCTGTCAAACTTTTTATCGTCCACTTTAAGATTCATGATCTCAGAGCTTCTGAGTCCCATCGCCTCAAGCTTATTCCTGCCAAGCGATATGAGTTCATCGGGAGTGCACTCGGTATGGATCACACCGTCTCGAAGATAGAGAACCCTGTCAGCAACAGGAAGAACATAGTACAATCTGTGTTCGGCGATGATAACTGTCTTTCCTTCATTTTTCCAGAGTCTGATTATATCGGAAAGTTCACGTATGGTATGAAGATCAAGGTTAGATGAAGGTTCGTCAAGAACAATGATATCGGCATCGGAAGTATCTGCACAGGCACATGCAACCTTCTGTTTTTCTCCTCCGGACATCTTAAACAGATTTCTTCCGAGAAGATTCTCCATCCTGAGTTTCTTGACAGTCTTTCGAAGTCTGGAATCCATCTCGCTTCTGTCCACACCACGATTTTCGAGGCTGAACACCATCTCCTCGGTTGAATCGACATTATAAAACTGCGTCTTCGGATTCTGGAATACCGATGCGACATGTTCGGCAAGTTTATACAATTCCGCTTCTGCCGTATTAAGTCCGTCCACAACGATCTCACCGGAAAGATTTCCGGAATAATAATTTGGTATCAGTCCGTTGATCATTCTTATAAGCGTAGATTTTCCGCACCCCGACTCACCGCAGAGAAGAACAACTTCTCCATCATTTATATTAAGATTCAGGTCCGTGATTATCCCGGTACCGTCCTCATATTCAAAAGATACATTTTTAAATTCGATCATTTATAATCACCTGTCATTACACCTACATTTCATACATTTGTCGAAATGAGAAACACCGACGTTAAAAAAACAAAAACAGAAGTCACTACAAGAAAATCCCTGCGGGTAAACCTGACATCCGTGTAATTCGAATGTCTTACGGGGTTATCAAGTCCTCTTGAAAGTGCTGCAGCCGAAAGGTCATCTCCGATATTGGCAATGGATATCATAAGAGGTACCAGCCTGTATTCGATCGCCTGCAACGGATTTTTCCAAAATTTCCTGCGTGTTATCACAATGCCGCGCATCGCCGCCGCATCATGTATCGAATGTCTTTCCTGAGATATGGTGGGTGCAAATCGGAACATAACGGATAAGGGAATCAGAAACTTCCTGCTCACCTTCATTTTATTAAATGCAGCGATCATCTCACTTACACCTGTGGATTTAATAATGTAATCGGCACAGGCAAATGCCGGGGAGAGCTTAAGAACAAGCGCCCCCAGCAGAACAACAAACATATTCATGAACATATTTATCTGGACTTCAACACGATGAACATGAATGAATGCCGCCAAAAGAAACAGAGCATAATATTTTACGGCACCGAGAAACTGTCTGTTGGAAATAAACAATAATGCGGGAACAGTTCCGACCGCAACGGTAAACCATATGTTCACATCCGCCAGCTCGAGTGTTGCTATAACAACAATAAGAAGAAGCTTTGTTCTCGGATCCAAATGAAAGTTTTTGGGCTTAATGTGATCAAACATTATACAATTCCTGCCTTTTTGAAATGCTTGTTCATCATTTTTCTTCCGAGCAATGCACCAAGGAAGCCTCCGGCAAGAATGAAAACAATACCTGCAGGGAGCATCCACATAGGCATATACTTTGCAAGCTGCTCGGCATACTGATCTCCCATAGATTCTCTGATATTGTCCCAGTATCCTTCGCCTGCAAACCAGAGATTGGCGGGACCTGCCATGATTCCGAGTGACATAACCATAAAGCTGAGTGCCATAGCACCGAATTTCTTAAATCCGCCGACCTTAAGGATCACATCGGCAAGAAGTGAAGTCGGTATCATTATCGAAAGGCATATCCACGTATATCCCGAAATATAGAAAAATACTGCGCAAATAATACCCATGATCGTGATCATTCCGAACTTCTCGATCTTGGTGTAATAAAGCATCATCGGAATACCGGTGATTATCGGGCCCAAAAACAAAAAGATCGGATAAAAAATGGGGATTGCATTAAATGCCCCGACACAGAATACAACCGCAATGTATACGGCTGTATAGATTCCCACGGTAATAAGATCCTTACCGGTCAGAGTTTTTTTGTTCTTATTCATAATGAACCTCCTCTTTTTAGTTAGTGCTAGCTAACTGTTGTTTATTATTTTAGGCCCTTATACAGGGCCTTTATTTCAGATTCCCAGCACGCATTTATATCCCGCCGCGCAGTAATCACTTACAAGTTTTGTTTCATGGATTATCTCCTCGGCATTCATTCCCTTCTTAAGGCTTTCAAAAACTGTTGATATCAAAAAAGCGGAACCCATCTTAATGATATTCTCGGAAATGTTCTCTTTGTTCCTGATATATTTCCTGCTTAACTTAAAGAACTTCTTCATGCTGTCCACTTCAGCTTCGATTATGCCTTCCTGGAAATCTTCATATACGGTTCCTCTGCTTGATTCCAGCAACAGGATAAAATCATTTCTGTGTTCGCACACATATCTGATCATCTTTTCAAGCGATACGTACGCATTTCTGAAGGAATCCACCACATCATCGGAGCTGCTTATCTTGAGGTAGCTTTTCTTCTCTTCGGAATAAATATCATTAAGTCCGTCAAGGCAAGGTTCTACGATGCTTCGGAATAAATCTTCTTTGCTGACAAAATGTGAGTAAAATGCACCGTTTGTGACCCCGGCGTCGCTGCATATCTTGCGGATCGATGCATCAAGATATCCTTTTTCCCTGAACTGTACCCGAGCACTGTTTAAGATATTTTCATGTGTTTGTTCATAATCGTACGACATGATCATATATCTCCGGATCAATATTTATTACACTGTAATATTACAACGTAATAATTTATACATTCTTTTTCATATCATGTCAATACTCTTAACAATATTTTTATTATTTTATGGTCAAAAAATCCCCGGATTTATCACACAAAAAACGAGGGGACGGTTCCCTCGTTTTTTTGTGTGATAATTCACTCTTGGAAAAATATACAATTTGAAAGGAAAACGAAGGAACCGTCCCTCCGCTTTGCAAAAAACAGAAAGCTTACTTTTTAACGTGGAATGCTGCCATTCCGGGATAAACCGCACTGTCACCGAGCTGCTCCTCGATTCTGAGAAGCTGATTGTACTTGGCCACTCTCTCCGAACGGCTGGGTGCTCCGGTCTTGATCTGACATGTATTGAGAGCTACGGCAAGATCGGCGATCGTTGTATCTGCAGTCTCGCCTGAGCGGTGTGAAGAAATAGCGGTATATCCGGCATTATGTGCCATCTTGATCGCTTCAAGAGTTTCGGATACGGATCCGATCTGATTAAGCTTGATCAGTATCGAATTTCCTGCGCCAAGAGAAATTCCCTTGCCAAGGCGCTCGGTATTGGTAACGAAAAGATCATCACCGACAAGCTGAACCTTTCCGCCTATCTTTGCAGTCATCTTCTGCCAGCCTTCCCAATCCTCTTCATCAAGTCCGTCCTCAATTGAGATTATGGGATACTTATCTACAAGGCTCTCCCAATGTGCTATAAGTTCGTCGGATGTAAATTCCCTGCCGGACTTGGGCTGCTTATAGAAGCCCTTACCTTTTTCACTCTTCCATTCTGAAGCTGCGGCATCCATTGCGATCATAAAATCCTTGCCGGGTTCGAATCCGGCAGCTTTGATCGCTTCGAGAATTTTCTCGATCGCTTCTTCATCACTCTTAAGCTGATTGGGTGCAAAACCTCCTTCATCACCGACTGCGGTTACATCACCCATATCCTTAATGAGTTTCTTGAGATTATGGAATACCTCCGCACACCAGCGAAGAGCCTCCTTGAAGGATGGAGCTCCAACAGGCATGATCATAAACTCCTGAGTATCAACAGCACTGTCAGCGTGAGCTCCGCCGTTCAGAATGTTCATCATGGGAACAGGAAGTCTGTTTCCGGACACTCCGCCAAGAAATCTGTAGAGGGGAATATCAAGAGACTTAGCTGCTGCTCTTGCTGTTGCGATTGATACCGCAAGGATAGCATTTGCACCAAGTTTGGACTTATCCTTGGTTCCGTCAGCCTTGATCATAGCAGCATCTACGGCATAGGTATCGGAAGCTTCAAGTCCGATTATCGCATCGGCTATAACCGTATTGATATTGTTTACAGCCTTGGTGACTCCCTTGCCAAGATATCTGGATTTATCTCCGTCCCTGAGTTCAAGAGCTTCAAACTCTCCGGTAGATGCACCGCTCGGAGCAGTTCCGGTAGCTACCGTTCCGTCAGCAAGCGTGATCTCGGCTTCAACGGTGGGATTTCCTCTTGAATCCAGGATCTCCCTTCCGATAACTTTTTCAATTTCAAGATAACTCATTATTTCAATTACTCCTTTTCTTCTTAAAATCGGAATTCCTCTTTTTATATCCGTCATAGGTTCGGATATGAAAAAGAGGAACTCACATGATTTATTCAGCGGTTAGCGGTTGCTAACTGAAATGATTATATAATAACGTCATTTTGACGTCAAGTAACGATTATATTATTAACCGTATTTTTATAAAATCTCCTTGACATATACAGGATATTAAGGCAGATAATTATAGTTAGCGATAGGTAACCAATTTGTTTCAAGAGGAATCACATAAAACAATATGATCAGGAAACTTGTTTTGTTAAGAGACGGCGAAAGTGAATGGAATAAAATGAACCTGTATACCGGATGGGCAGATTCGGATCTCAGTGAAAAAGGCCGGAAAGAAGCCGGGCTTGCAGGTCAGACACTTATGAATGAAGGGTATGATTTTGATATATGTTACACTTCGTATCTTAAAAGAGCCATACATTCACTGTCCATAACACTGGATGTCATGGACAGAGCATGGCTTCCTGTGATCAAATCATGGATGCTTAACGAAAGACATTACGGCGATCTTCAGGGAATGAACAAATCCGAAACAGCGGTGAAATACGGTGATTACCAGGTTAAGATATGGAGACGTTTCTATGACGTCAAGCCACCAAACCTTTTCTATGAAGACGAATGTGAACCTGTATCTTACGAACACGCAGGGGAGCAGCCATATCCCATACGGCAATACGAAAGCCTGAAAGACATTATGAAACGTGTTATTCCTTACTATGAAGAAAACATCAAAAAGGATATCGCAGCAGGCAAACGTGTGATCATTACCGCACACAGCAACACCCTCAGAGCACTTGTGAAACATTTGGATAATCTTACCGATGACGAGATAGTTAGCGTAAACATCCCGAATTCAGTTCCTTTGGTTTATGAATTCGATGATGATATGAATGTGATAAAACATTACTATCTCGAAGACAAGAAGATCCTTAGAGCTAAAATGGAAGCTGTTGCAAAACAGGGCAAAAAGTGGCCGTAAGCTTCCTTTGACACAAATGCAAAGAAGCTCTTATCCTGTATAGTCAGAATGAAACTCCAGAAGACGTTTATATGTCTCGTCGCTTATCACATGCTCGATAAGGCAGGCATCCTTAAGTGCCGTCTGCTTACTCACTCCTATCCGCATAAGAACCTTTCCGATGAGTTCATGCTTGTTGTAAACATTTTCCGCTGCGGTCCGTCCGGATTCCGTGAGTGAAACCATTCCATCATCGTCAAAAACTATCATTCCGTCACTTACAAGTTTTTTCATTGCATAGCTGACGCTTGGTTTAGAAACATTCATTGATCTTGCAATATCAACAGATCTTACCGGTCTGTTCTTTTTTTGAAGTATCAGGATTGTTTTCAGATAGTCTTCCAGAGATGATGTCATCTTCATCACGCACCTCAATTCAAGTCTTTCGTCTCAACAGATACAACACTGTAATCCAGATCGCTTATCACACTGATGAGCTCCTCATCAGTGATATCTTTCCCAAGTTTGACGACTGCTTTTCCCTTTTTCCCGTATACGGTGGCATTTACTCCGTCCATTGAATTAAGTGCGTTAGCTACCCTCGTATAACAATGCTTGCAGTGCATTCCGTCTATCTTCAATGTTTTTATTGCTATCACCCGGGCGAGTTTTCCGGGTTTGGTCCTGACTTCGGATCCTCCTCCCCCGCAGCACGATCCCTCGCCCCTAAAATGAGAGATCGCGCCTTTTACGGAGAAAATCAATACGAATAACAGTATAAGAATTATAATCAGATCGGCTACGTTCGATGTCATGAATTCACCTTTATTATCTGCCCGGCAGTTTCGGTTAGCTATTGCTAACTTGTTATGAAACAAAGGGACGATCCCGGCCGTTTCAAATCAAAATGTGAGTAACAAAAAAGTTGATTTTAGGAGGTATGATTTGAGCGGATCGTCCCTTGATTCAACATTGGGTTTTATGCTTTAAACGGATCACTTTTTAGAACAGTCAGTCCTTTTCTTCGGACAGCTTCCCGACATGGGGCATCCGATACAATGTCTTCCGTTCTTCTTTTCCTTATAGATATAAAAGCACGCTGCGGATAATGCGATCACAAGTATCAATATGATTATTATATTGGCAAGTACCGGGTTCATTATCCGCCTCGTTTCTCATCAGCCGAGCTTATACTCAGCAGCGATCTTCTTATTGTTGCTTCTAATGATAACAGCAATGATGGCCGCAAAGCAAATCACAGCGATAAGCCCGCCCGCAAAACCTGCACCGATGGAACCTGTAACAATAAGTGTTCCGATCTGGTAGACAAGGAATCCTACGGTAAATCCGGTTGCAAGCTGAAGACCTATGGCGCCCCAGAGCCACTTTGCGGATTTCATTTCAGAGTTCATTGCTCCGAGTGCCGCAAAGCATGGAGGTGTATAGAGGTTGAACATAAGGTATGCAAGTGCCGCAACCTTGGTAATACCCATTACGGCAGCGACGGCATTTCCCTCACCGATAAGCTCAAGCTCTTCCGTATCGATGAAATTGGTGATGGCAAAGCATGTAGCGATGGTGCCGACAACGTTCTCTTTTGCGATGAAGCCGGTTATAGCCGCAGCAGCAAGCTGCCATGATACGATTCCGACAATGGGAACAAGAAGAAGTGCGAAGGGTCCTGCAACACCTGCAAGGATGGAAGTATCCTCCATTCCTTCCTCAACCGCTTCAAAGTGCCAGTTGAAGGACTGCATGATCTGTACAACTGTGTTACATACAAGGATGATGGTTCCCGCTTTTACGATATATGCCTTACCGCGCTCGAGCATGCTCTTAAGTGCAAATCCGAGGCTGGGAACCTTATATTCCGGAAGTTCGATTATAAAGAAGCTCTTGCGGTACCTTGCACCGGTGATGGCCTTGATAAGAAGTGCTCCGAGAAGAACAAGGATAACGCCGAGTGCATAGCATACGAAACTTACCCAGGTTGACTCAGGGAAGAACGCTCCCGCAAAGAGTGCGATAACGGGAAGTTTTGCTCCGCAGGGCATAAAAGTTGCAAGCATTGCGGTGCTTCTGCGTTCTCTCTCATTCTTGATGGTTCTGCAAGCCATGATGGCGGGGATTCCGCAGCCGGTTCCGATGATCATCGGAATAACGGATTTTCCGGACAGACCGACCTTTTTGAATATCGGATCAAGAACAACGGTAGCCCTTGCCATATATCCGCAGTCCTCAAGGAGTGCGATAAGGAAGTACATTACCATAACGAGAGGAAGGAATCCGACAACAGCTCCTACGCCTCCGATGATACCGTCGATCAGAAGTGCATAGAGCAACGGATTTGCATCGCCGAGCTGCTCTCCGGCCCATTCCTGGAAGGTCTCGATCCATCCGACAAGGATATCTGCAAGCCATGTTCCCACGGTAGTCTGGCTGATATAGAATACAACAAACATTATTGCCGCGAAGATAATGATTCCGATTATGGGATTGGTAACGACCTTGTCGATCGCATCACCCTTATTCTTATCCCTGGTCAGAGTCTTTCTTACTTCAACATCCTTAACTACTCCGTTTACAAAATCGAATCTCTTTCTGTCGGCTGCTTCAACGACTTCCTTGCTTGAAAGATCTATATCTCCCTGATGATAAGGAGCCTTTTGTCCCTTTCCCTCAAGACTTGCGGCTAGCGCAACAGCCTCCTTGATTCCTTTTTCGGAAGTGGATACCGTATCGATCACAGGACATCCGAGCTTTTCGGCAAGAAGGACTTCGTTGATCTTGTTGCCCTTTTTCTCGTTTATATCGCTCTTGTTCAATGCGACAACAACGGGGATCCCAAGTTCGAGAAGCTGTGTGGTGAAGAAAAGGCTTCTGCTGAGATTGGTGGCATCAACAATATTGATTATGGCATCGGGATGCTCATTCTTAACATAGCTGCTGGTGATGCTTTCTTCAGAAGTAAACGGTGACATGGAATATGCACCGGGAAGATCGACCGCGATCAGTTCCTTGCCGCTGTCGTTGAACTTATCCCTTATACGGCTCTCCTTTCTGTCGACCGTAACTCCTGCCCAGTTACCGATCTTCTCATTTCTTCCCGTCAGCGCATTATACATAGTCGTCTTTCCGCTGTTGGGATTTCCTGTCAGTGCAATCCTCATTTTTTCTATCCCTCCAAATATATAAAATGATCTTAGATCTCTATAGCTGCAGCAAGTTCGGGATCAATGTTGTATCTGGCATCTTTGATGGAAACCACAAGATTCTTCTTTTTATCCACTACTGTGATGTTCTCGCCGCTGTAACATCCCAGGGTAAAAAGAAAGCTCTCCATTTCCTCATCGCCACCCGTATCGATCTTCTTGATCACATATTCCGTTCCGAGCTTGGCATCATTTAAATTCATGATCATTTTCATCTCCGTTTCAGGTTAGCAGATTCTAACTCTTCGTTAATAAAATTGGTTAGCACAATCTAACCGTCAATCATTATAGTTAGTGATATCTAACTTGTCAAGACTGTTTTTTCTTTTAATCTTGCACTTGCTGTAGAGTTAAGATCAATGTAATGGTATACTGTTAAAAGAAACCAAAACATACTTTTCAGATTTTTCAGGGAGATTACTATGGCATTACAGGAATCAGGCGAAATGTATCTCGAAACAATATATGTTCTCTCACTTGAATCCGACGAGGTCAGGGCCATTGACATCGGAGAACATATGAACTTCTCGAAGCCATCGGTAAGCCGCGCTATGGGGCTTCTGATAAAAGACGGATATATAACCAGGGATAAAGACGGCCTTATCAAGCTGACCAAGTCCGGAGAAAAGATCGCAAAAAGGATATATGAGCGTCATACCGTTCTCTCCGATCTTCTGATGAGCATCGGTGTCGATAAGAAGACCGCCACAGAAGATGCCTGCAGGGTCGAGCATTATATCAGCGAAAAGACCTTCAACGCCATCAAGGCGCATATAAAGAAAAACAGCAAACGCTGATCATAGCGGTTGGGCAGACACAATACCTGCATTTCCCGTAATATCTTTTCGGAAACACATAACTTACGATAAACGGCTGAGGTAGATTCCTCAGCCGTTTTCTTATTTCAGGATCCGCTTTATCCGAGAGCAACATCAAGTGCCATCATAATGCTGAATCCTACCGCAAACGCAATGACTCCGACGTTCGAATGCTTTCCCGCAGACATCTCGGGGACAAGTTCCTCGACAACCACATAGAGCATAGCACCTGCTGCAAAGGAAAGCAGGTAAGGCATCGCAGGAACGACCAGCCCGACAAGCAGTACGGTAAGGCCTCCGAAGACAGGTTCAACCGCCCCCGACAGAACACCCAGCCAAAATGATTTTGCCTTGTTCTTGCCTTCCGCATATAGAGGCATCGATATGATCGCGCCTTCCGGGAAATTCTGTATTGCGATTCCCAGGGCAAGAGCAAGCGCGGCACCGGCAGTGATACCCCCGGATCCGCTGATCAATCCGGCATAGACAACGCCTACAGCCATTCCTTCGGGAATGTTATGAAGCGTTACGGCAAATACGAGCATTACGGTCCTGGTCAGTTTGCTCTTCGGCCCTTCCGCCTGATCGGGTATCACATGAAGGTGAGGAATCACGTGATCAAGCAGGAGCAGGAACAGGATTCCTATCCAGAATCCGATGAACGCCGGAAGAAATGCCAGCCTTCCTTTATCAGAGCACTGCTCTATCGCCGGAACTATAAGACTCCATATGGATGCGGCCACCATGACGCCTGCCGCAAATCCGGAAAGTGCCTTCTGTACATTTTCCTTGAGGTTATTCTTCAAAAAGAATACACAGCCTGCTCCGGCCGAGGTCCCAAGAAACGGTATCAGAAGTCCCATTAAAACTGTTTGTGTCATTTTACATATCTCCCATATCATATATATTTAGTTAGTTATCTCTAACCGTTGAGCAAAAAGAAAAGTTAGTGTTCTCTAACTCAATTCACATTATAGTTAGAGGACACTAACTTGTCAAGTGCTTTTTTTCTAT
>JAEEQL010000040.1 GCA_016285265.1 Lachnospiraceae bacterium | reverse complement strand
ATACAAGCAGCATTATGGGCAGAATGAAACGGGCGGGGGAATCCTCCTTACGGAAAACATCCCGCAAAAGCGAAAGGGATACGGTCTCAATAAGTACACTTGTGCCGAACGCCGCACGGTCAGGATAATGGGGAGATGCGATCATAGCACCGTATGAAAAAAGTGCTCCGATGAGCAGAACCGCATTTTCCGCGGAAAGCTTCCTGTTTACCGTGATCCTGTGCACGATCAGCGCGCCCGCAAGTATCGCAAGCGAAGGGAAGAGATAATCCCCCGCTCCCTTAAGCATCTGGAGAAGCCTGTCGGGAACAGTCAGTGCAAGGTCTTCCGTAGAGTCGGTCTTCCTTACGAAATTTCCGGGAGCCAGAATACAGAAGCACGAACCGATAAAGGATGCGGCCACGCCCTCTGCCATCCATATCTTCCTGTTCCTTGCGGCTCCGCCATTACGGAAGCATATAAAGGTGACGACAGCCGCGGCAATGCACGACGACGGTCCCATATTCTCCGTGCTCCAGCCCGTGATCAATCCCAATAAGGGCATGAATGCACAGGCGAGGGGGATGTCCTTTTTATCCGGATCGAGCGCTCTTAAGTATACGATATAGAACAAAGCGATCCAGACCGACGAATATACATAGTTTGCACAGCCTGCCTGCCACAGCATGCTCATCCTGAAATTGGGGCAGCATGTTATGAGCATTCCGAGTGCGAGCGCAAATTCCGTTATATACAGGGATGCATTCGCGGATGAAGCTTTCTTGTCCGAAGAAAGCCTCGAAAGCACGCACATAAGAAAGGCCAGGACGAGAGTTAATACAGTGTTGATCACATCGGCGGCTCTTTCCCCGCTCATCAGTGAAAGCTGCAAGAATGCGTGGGTGAACGATCTTCCGCCCCAGTTTATATAGTGCCAGATCTGTGAACCTATGACATCCCCGATTCCTTCAAGCGCGCTTCCGTCACGAAGATCGGTCGAATACCACAGATCATCCATCATGAATGGGATCCTGACATTGGAACAAAATAAAAGAAACGCCGCAAGAACGGTCGCCGTCACACATATGACAGACAGCACCGCTGCATGGGGCGTCATTTCCCGGGATGTTCTGTTTTCCTTTTCAACTTTATTCATAACTCGGATATCTTAGTAGATTATATATCATATCCGCCAAAAAGTCCTTATATGCGAAAGAACTCCGGCCGAAGCCGGAGTCTTTCATAGGATTTCAGGGGAAGAATGTTTGGGTCGTACGTCTGTCATTAATACGGTTCTGTGTAATAGACATCCTCGTAATAATCATAATTGTAATTTGCAAATTCATCTATGGTAAGTCCGGTCAGTTTTTCTATCAGCTCAACGGTCTTGGAATCATTTTCCTGAAGGTATAGATAGAAGAAATGTGTCGATGTGGACTCTTCGTTGTATACCATCTCATACCTGCATATAAGCTGGTATTTATAGATGTTTCCGTTAAGAGCGTTTAATCCGTCCTCATCATAGTTTTTCCTGAACTCATCAAAGTATACGTCCATCACCTGATGCATCTCCTCGTCGGAGAAACTGTAAACGCGGTTTCCGTAATCGTCCACCAGCTCCACTGCCAGAGGATATCCCAGCAATCCGCAGCTGAGGGGATAATTGGTATCCCTGTATTCATCGAGCTTGGAGATCTCAATAAACAGTTCCGGATCCGCTATGCGGTAGGATCTGTAAAACGGAGGTCCTGCCTTCCTGTCGAGCTCAAAATATACGTAGCCGGATATTTCGGATCCGGAATACATATCATTGCCCCCGGACAAGGTCTTAAGTCCGGTAACCGGATCCACAACGAAATATGTATAACCCGATCCTGCAGCATATTGTTCGTAAACCAGCTTATTGGCCCTGAGGATCCGCTCAGCCAGTTCAGTCGGGATTGCAACTTCCCCGTAATGATCGGTGATGAAACGGTCTTCCGACCAGGTGATATAACCGGGCTTTCCCTCGATCGGCACATAACCGCTGCCTGTATCACCCCAATAGGAATAATCAGGTTCCATACGTACATATGCTTCGGCAATATTGTTTTCCGGAACAATGTGATTGTCGAAATTGATCATATCGAACATAAATGCCGACAGGACGAGTTCAGCTGCAATGACGCTTCCTATCATCTGTCCCAGGTGATCGAAAAAGCTCCTGAAGGATTTCTTCTGGATGATCTCCAGAATTCCGAACATAAGTACAACGAACAGTGCGGTTATGACCATGCACCAGCCGGTATATCCGGTATCCCCGATGATGATCTTTGCAAACGCCGCTACGTAAAGTCCCACAAGCACGCTGTTCACGGAACGGAGAACGAATTTATATACTTTTCCGATGGTTCCGTTCTCGGCCGCTTCACTCTTTCTCGTCACATACATCCTGTATGCGACAATGAAATTGATGACACAGACAGCCAGTGTCAGGAACAGGCATACGACGGTTGAAGATGTATCAAAGTAGAAACCCAGCCTGTCCATCCTGCTGGACATCACAAAACCGTATACTACGGGAGAAACCAGCTGGGACATCCAGCCGACCTCAAGAGTATCCAGTGCCGGCCGCCAGAAATGTTCAAAAAAGTTCTGGGCCATCAAGATCATGCAAAAATACGCAACAATTGCATCCAATCCGAGACAGAGCAGATTTACCAGAGAATTGAATACGGTTCCGGATATTACCGCGGCCAACACCGCAAGGTTATAAACACATACAAATGTGATCGTTGCTCCAAGAAGCATCTGCAGACTGCAGGTAACGGCATGAGACATCACCCCGTATGACCCGAGCCTTGCGGCTATTATGATCAGTATGATCAGCCCGGATACCGCAAAGGGAACTAACCACATAAGAAAACCGTTCAGATAAATGACCGCAAACTGCTTTCCTCTTTTTACGGGGACGGAATTCATCATATCCGTCATACTCTTGCTGAACAGATGCCTGAAACCGCCGACTCCCACTATCAGTGCTCCGCACAAAGCCACTGCCACTGCCAGGGCTCCGAGATAACTGCGATACAGTGAATCTACGGAATCAAGTGCCTGACGCACCAGCATTTCGTGATCTGAGATGTTATACCAGTTGTGATATCTGGACAGGATAAAGATCGTAGCAAAAGGTCCCATCAGGAGCTGTACAACGGAAGAAAGCACAAGCATCCATTTCCTGTGTCTCAGATCTTCGACCATCAGACTCACGAGGGATATCCCGGTCTTTCCCACCGGTTCCGTTACTTGAACATTGGTATTTTCTTCTTTCATGATTTCAGCCTCTGTTACTGGATTATTATTTGGTGATTCCGGTGAAGTCATATCCCAGCACCTCCGTTTCGCTTATGAATATCTCCTCAAGAGTAAGTGGCAGGACCTCGTAGAACACGGGAACCTGTGACGTGATAACTGTCTCAACCTCCGTACGTCCGCCGCGGATAGTAAGAGTTACCAGGGAGCCCCTGTGCTCTTCGGATATCACCTTGAGATTGTTCCTTACCGTCTCCAGTGATGTGCTGTCCCTGAAGACAACCTGGACCTTGTAGATGCCCAGCTTCATATCCTCCAGATCCTTGGAAAGGATAACTCCTCCCTTGTGAAGAAGTCCCACATATTCGCATATGTCCTCAAGCTCTCTTAAGTTGTGGGAAGCGATCACGGGAGTGATCCCGAACTCTTCCATATCATGTATGAAAAGCCTCTTGACGGCCTGCCTTACAACAGGGTCAAGTCCGTCGAAGGTCTCATCGCAGAGGATATACTTACATCCCGATGCGATGCCGAGCATGATGGCAAGCTGCTTTTTCATTCCCTTGGAGAATGTCTGTATCCTGCGCTTCGGATCCAGAGAAAGACTCTTCATAAGATCATGGAATCTGTCCGAAGAGAATGTACCCGGATACATGGTCCGGTAAAATCTCTCCATCTCCTCCGCATTGGATCCCGGGTAATAATACTGGTCATCCGATATGAAGAATATCTTCTGCTTTGCGGAAGGATTTTCATAGACCGGTTCTCCGTCCACAAGGATCTCTCCCTCATCGGGCCTGCAAACCCCGCAGATGCTCCGAAGAAGGGTACTTTTACCCGCACCGTTTGTTCCCACAAGTCCGAAGACCTGTCCCTCCGGCACTTCAATTGTCACTCCCGAAAGTGCGTTTACATCATCGTATTTTTTACTGACGTTTTTTATCTCGATCATCTTACATCCCTCTCGTATGCTTTTCTGACACATTCAAGCGCTTCCTCAAGCCCGACGCTGCATGACATGGCCTTCCCGGCTGCGCTTTCCAGTTCATCAAGCACTTCCTTCTTCAGATTATTCTTCCACTGGGATTCTTCGCTGACATAATTTCCACGCCCCGTAATCGTCGTTATGTATCCTTTTTCCTCCAGAGCTGCATAAGCTCTCTGTACAGTATTGGGATTCACCGACAGATCTATGGCAAGATTCCTTACACTGGGAAGTCTTTCGCCCGGAACAAGACCGCCCTGGGCTATGAGATTCATTATTTTCTCCGCAACCTGTTCGTTCAACGGCCGCTTGTCCCTGTAATCAAGTACTATCATCTCAACCTCCGATGCTGCTGTGGTGTATTAAGACATTTAATACACTTGTGACAATAAAATAACACGGCCAAACGGCCGTGTCAACATTTTTGCATTTTAGTACGGATCTGCGTCAGATCTTGAAGCGGTAACCGACACCCCAGATGGTCTCGATATACTTTGAATCACCGCTCACATCGCCGAGCTTTTCGCGGATCTTCTTGATATGTACCGTAACGGTCGCGATATCTCCGACGGATTCCATTCCCCAGATCGTCCTGAAAAGATCGTCCTTGGTGTAGACCTTATTGGGGTTCTCGGCAAGATAAGCAAGGAGGTCGAATTCCTTGGTGGTAAATACCTTCTCTTCGCCATCCACAAATACCCTGCGGGCGGACTTATCGATCTTGATGCCGTGGATCTCTATGATGTCATTGTCATTCTTTTTGCTGCCGGCACCGACAAGTCTTTCGTACTGCGCAAGATGTGCCTTTACTCTCGCCACAAGTTCACCGGGAGAGAAGGGCTTGGTCAGATAATCGTCCGCTCCGAGGCCGAGACCACGGATCTTGTCGATATCGTCCTTCTTTGCGGAGACCATGATGATAGGGATATCCTTGGCCGCCCTGACCTTACGGCATACATCAAATCCGTCGAGACCGGGAAGCATCAGATCGAGTACGATCAGATCATAATCATTCTTTTCCGCTGCTTCGAGGCCGGTATCGCCACGGTCATAGCATTCAACCTCAAAATCATTCATCTCGAGGTAATCCTTTTCAAGATCGGCTATTTCCTTTTCGTCCTCGATTATGAGAATCTTAGCCATAAACGTCCTCCTTGTATTTCCTTATAACAAAATGCATGCAGGTTCCTTCCCCAAGCTTTGAAGTGGCCCAGATGTGACCACCGTGATCCTCTATTATCTTCTTTACTATCGACAGGCCTATTCCGCTTCCGCCCTGTGCGGTGTTTCTGGCGGAGTCGGATCTGTAGAATCTTTCAAAGATCCTTGTTATATCGCTAACGGCAATACCTTTGCCGTTATCTTCGATCTCGACTATTATGTCATCGCCGCCGTCAAGAACTCTCATGGAAATGGTCTTCGAAGGCTTGTCCATGTACTTGATGCTGTTTCCGATGATATTGTTGATGACCTTCCTGAGCTGCTCGGGATCCGCGATTATCTTCGTCTTGGAAGGCAGGGTATTGACGTAATTGAATGCGATACCCCTGGTCTCCATATCAAGTCCGACCTCTTCGATACAGTCCTTGAAATAGTCGGTAACATTGAGCTTGAGGAAATTGTACTTGATCCTGTCATTCTCAACACTTGAATAGAGGGTGAGCTCGTTCAGGAGCTTGTCCATATCAACAGCTTTATTATATATGGTCCTTAAGTATTTTTCCTGCTTCTCGGGTGTGGATGCAACTCCGTCAAGGATACCTTCCACATAACCCTTTATCGAAGTGATGGGTGTCTTAAGGTCGTGACTTATGTTCGAAATGAGCTCGCGGTTCTTCTTTTCCTGTTCGGCGCTGCGCTCCTCATTCTCACGAAGCCTCATTCTCATGTCTTCGTAATTCCTGAAAAGCTCTCCTACCTCGCCTCTTTCACCGGTGTGCTCGATGACGTAATCGAAATTTCCTTCCCTTACCTGCGTAAGTCCCTTGGACAGCTCGCTCATGGGATCGAGCATTCCCTTCTTGTTCCAGAAGGTTACTAAAAGCGCGGTGATCAGAAGTATGAGGATCATCGACACGAACATATCGACGGTGAGCTTGCGGCTCGTGACTGTGCTCGAATTTACCAGGATAAAAAGAGTACCTTTGCTTCCGTCGGGGAATACAAAATCATACTGTCTTACAAATTCCTCCAGGTCACCGAAGTAGATACCCGAATCCGCACCGGATGTTTCACTGCCGTTTTCGGGAAGCCTGTCCCAGATCTCTTCGGACATACGGGAATTGCCGGTAAAGAACAGCTCTCCGCTCCTTCTTATTATCAAAGTGGCGGACATCGAAGAAAGCTCTGCGGATACATCCTGAAGATACGCCCCGTCCTCCATACAGGAAGGATCCTCCTCGATATGCGCACAGACCTCCGTATAGAGCTCATCAACCCTGTTGACGATCTGCTCCATATTGCTTCCCAGTGAAATTCCGTCATTTCTGGAAGTATCAAGGGAAAGCCTGAGAAGACAAAAAACGATAACCATCATAACCAGCGGTACAAGAGCTACCGCCAGAAACGTTATTATCATTCTTGTATGTATCTTCATGGAAAAAAGTATAGCACAGAAAGATCGCGCCTTTGGAACATGGTGTGAACAATTTAATAAATTTTTATAAAAAGAAGCCCTTAAGGGACCGTTTCTTCGGTCCCGTCGCCTGCTTCTTCGGCGGCCTGCTGTGCCAAAAGCGAATATACGTAGGGGAAATACGCATTGTAGATGACATTTCTGTTGAACGCTATCTTATTGGCTACAATTGCGTTGTGACGCTTGATGTAAGCCTCACCGACCTCTTCGTATCCGGGGTTCGGGGTGAAGGTGCCGGTTGCGGCCCTGTAAGAGCCGACCTCCGTCTTCCAGTTATATCCGCTGTCGAAATAAAGTCCCTCGGCATCGGAAAGAACATCCCTTCCGATGTAGAGTCTCGAATCCCATTCGCATCCGAAGAGATTCAGGAGCGTGGGAAGTATATCGAGGGGAGAGGTGGGCTTGTCGATAATTATGGGATCCATATCCTCAAGGACCCCGCACCAGATGATCGCGGTATTTCTGTCACGGTCAAGCTGGGTCTCTACCTTGTAACCGTAAAGCTCATCGAGATAGGGAAGGTTTCCGAGATATCCGCCGTTGGTAAGACCGTAAGGGAAGTGGTCCGGAGCCAGTGCTATTACCGTATCATCCGCAAGGTCATTTTCCTCAAGATACTCGAGCGTATATTCCAGAGCCTTCTCAAGTTCGAGCTGGCAGGCGATATATGCCTTGACGGGTTCGGTATACTCGAGTCCCTTCTCCGCACACCATTCCTCGACTCTTTCACGGTTGCGTACGGACATGGCATTTGAAGAGAAGTTGTATCCGCTGTGTCCGCTGACCGTCATGTAATAGATATTGAAAGGCCGGTGATCGGTATAGAGCGGAAGGGTTCCCTGCATCATTTCAAGATCGCTCTCGGGCCATGCCCTTGAGATCAGCTTCTCCATTCCGTTTCCGAATCCCATGAATCCCTCGCTGTATCCGAGAAGATTGTGGGTTATGTTCCTGCTGTAATACAGGTCATCGTTATCGTGGAAGGCCATTCCGTAATAGCCCATATCGGAGCTCAGCATGGCGCCCATATTAGTATATGAACCCTGTGCGGTCATGGTGAGCATTGAGTCACCGCCCGCAAGAGGCATGAGTCCGTAGATGAGCTCGAATTCCCCGCCGGTGGTTCCTGCGGTAGCCTGCTCATAATAATCGGTAAAATTGATCCCCTTTGTGGTAAGTCTGTAAAGGGCGGGAGTAAGGTCGGGATCGATGATGCTCGAAGAGAAAGCTTCGGCACAGAAAACGATGAGGTTCTTTCCCTCAAACAGTCCCGTGTATTCATTCTTCGAAGAAGGAGTAAGTGATGCTACATACGCATTCATGTTGGAAAATGCGCCGCCGGCTTCGGCAAGTCCCGCAAAGTCTATATCATACGCATTGACGCCGTATACTACGGGTTCCGCAGCGGTAACGGTCACATCATCATTTCCCGAAACGGAAACGGCCGGAGTTACGGGAACGGGAACATCGCCCAAAGGATCGGTATAGTCAACGATAACGAACTCACTCTCGGTAACGCCGGAATTGCCGATATTTTTCACATCGAGTGCGACGGAACCGGCAAGTCCGAGGTCGACGACCGAATTCTGGAAGCTGTACCTTGGTCCGAGTTTTTCTCTGTCGATCACGCCCGCATAGGACATGATAAAAAGTGATGAGACCGCAAGAAGAAGTACGCCCGCAGGGATAAGTCCCGCGATAAAGCGTCTGCCCCTGTTGGAAAGAGGTCCTCCGCAGGGCTGCTCCATGGTCTTTTCCGTTTCATCTTCATCCTCTGTCTCGGAAAGATCTATCATCTCGATACCCTTTACCTTCTCGGGGACGGGGTATGACATTTCGATCATTCTCGTACGCTTTATGCCTTTGACAAGTCTTCTTCCGAAAATGATCCATGCGACCGAGGGAACAAGAAAAAGAAGAATATGTGAGATTCCGTCGAAACAGAATATAAGCTCCCTGATATCTCCGGCAAAGCCCTTAAGGGCATCCGTTGCCGCATTCAGAATGGTATTGATGTCATAAAAAACACTGAATTCCCTCTGTATGAAAAACTCGATCAAAAAAGAGACCGTGGAGACCAGAAGGGCCAGGGCTGCAGTGATACGTGCAAGCACGTGAGGTAACATATAGACGAGAAATGCGATGAAGCTGCCCGTTATAAACGAGACCGCAAGCATCCTTAACACGGATGCATCGAGCACCCTCGCCGAAACCGAAAATTTAAAGACCAGCTCCATATAGAAGAACGACAGTCCGAAAAACATAGTAAGTCCCAGTGCCGTTAACGGATATGATGCTTTTTTTTCGGTGTTGATTTCAGATATTGATGATTCTTTCCTGCTCATTTTAGTGCTTTCCGTTCTCAAACAGATGCCTTCGGGATCACGATCCCAAAGGCATCGAAGTAAGTCAATCTATCAGCCGTGAAGGCCTCTTGCCTGACGGTCCATGTCCTCCACAACGATATCATAGATCTCGCCGAGGCTTCTGCAATACTCAAGTATCTTCCAGGGCTCATTGGTATGGAAATGGATCTTGACCAGTTCTTCGTCGCCTGCCGCAACAAGGCTGTCGCCTACGAAATTGGCCGTGATATAATCTCTGATCTCATCCTCGTCGAGATCCTCGTTCTCGCTCTCGATGAGAAGCTGGGTGTCGTATCTGAATTCAATGCTCTGTTCCATTATAAATTCCTTTCCTTAAATCAATATCAGATCCTGGGAAGCATATCCGCTACAAGCTTTGCGCAGTGAGCGGCTGCCGCCTTTTCAAATGTAGGATAATCCTCTTCAGCCGAACCGTCCGCCTTATCGGAGATGGCTCTTATAATGACGAAGGGAACCTTGTTAAGATAAGCTCCGTGCGCGATCGAAGCACCTTCCATCTCGGCACAGTCAGCCTCAAAATTCCTGATTATCCTGTCCTTTACTTCCGAACTGGATATGAACTGGTCTCCGCTGGCAACCCTTCCGATCCGGTAGTTAAGATTGGGCTGGGTCTCTTTGATAGACTGCTCGGCAACCTCTATCAGATGCTCATCTGCAGGGAATTCCCTGATACCGAGCTGAGGCACCTCACCAACTTTATATGAAAAGATGGTGACATCAACATCATGATGAACGGCATCCCTTGAAATAAGGATGTCTCCGATGTTCAGATCATTATTGAGGGATCCGGCTACACCCGTATTTACAATATGGGTCACCTTGAAATCATCGCAGAGGATCTGCACGCACAGTGCGGCATTTACTTTTCCGATACCGCATCTGACCACAACAACATCAGTGCCTCCGATGGTTCCTTCGCAGAATTCCATCCCGGCTTTCTTTTTGACGGATATGCCCTCGATCTGTCTTTTAAGGGCACTGACCTCCAGTTCCATTGCACCGATAACACCAACTTTAGTCATACTCTCCCCCCCTGTCGATCACTGCGGATAAATCAGTCTGTCCTCGGAAATCCCGTACAGTACGTTATTCAGATATTTATTTGCAAGGAAATTAGCCATCGGAAGATTCTGATCGAGGTAATTTCCGCAGTCTTTTGCGGTCGCACCGGGAATCTCGCCTTCGTAATCCCTTATGAACTCGTACATTTCGGTAATAAGGGGAACTATGTCCCTGCTTTCAAGATCTCCGGCAAGAAGAAGATAGAATCCCGTTCTGCATCCCATGGGTCCGAAATAAACGACCCTGTCCTTCCATTCGGCATGGTTTCTGAGATAGGTGGCACCGAGATGCTCGATCGTATGCATCTCTGCGGTGTTCATGACGGGCTCTTCGTTGGGACTGGTCATACGGATATCGAAAGTGGTGACCGTTTCGCTTCCTATATGATCCTTTCTTGACACATACACTCCGGGCTGGAGCTTTATGTGATCAATGGTAAAGCTGGCTATTTTTTCCATATTTGATCTCCTCAAAACAGAGTCGGTTAGTTATACAAAACCGCAGATATTCTACCATATGCGGGAAGTTTTTTAAACAGCGGTTTTTTCCTTCATCCTGATCTCGAAATCCTCCGAAGACATGGGGCGCGCGAATACAAATCCCTGGATCATGTCGCATTCCTGTTCGGCAAGGATCCGTACCTGTTCCTCGTCCTCGATACCCTCGGCGACGGTGAGCATATCCAGTTTTCTGGCAAGCTCGATGGTCTTGGCAACGACGATCCGTCCTCTTTCTCCGGCATTTTCACCCCTGAAGAATTCAGCATCGAGTTTAAGCACATCCAGAGGCATATCCTTGAGCGAATTAAGCGAAGAATATCCGGATCCGAAGTCGTCCATGGATACCTTAAATCCGTATTCCTTGAGCTTGTTTATGGTCCTTACCAGGGAATTCTTATCATCAAAGAATGCGCTCTCGGTAAGCTCTATCTCGATAAGATTTCTCGGTGCGCCGACCGCATCAACGGTATCCCTTATCTGCTCGGCAAGATCGCTCTCTATGAAATGAGCTCTCGAGATATTGACCGATACGGGTACACAATCAAAGCCCCGGTCAAGCCATTTCTTCTGGTCCTTCGCAACATTCGAGAGCATATAGTGGTCGATGTTGGTAATGAATCCGTTCTTTTCGAAGATGGGGATGAACTTTCCGGGAGCAATGAGGTTTTCCCTGCCCTCCTCATCCGTGTGCTTCCACCTGATCAGTGCCTCCGCACCCTTGAGAGCCCTTGTTTTCGGATCGTACTTGGGCTGGTAATAGACCATATACTCATCGTTCTGAAGAGCAAGGCGGCAGTTTGCCTCGACCCAGTCCTGCCATTTCCTTTCCTCGATGAGGGTAAGATCGAAATAGGCTATTCCGGAATCTTCCTTATCCCCGAGAGTTCCCCTCGCGGTGCATGCATTGTTGTATTCCTGTTCGATGTCGATATCCTTACGGCGCACAAGGTGTCCGGCCGCATCCCTCATGGGAGGAATGATGACGACTCCTGCCTGATAAGTGAAGGAATTGACTTCATTGAACCTCTCCAGATCCGCGATGAGCGAATTCAGTCTCGCGGTAAGCTGATCGGTATCGGGAGCTTTGAGAAGAAGCATGAATTCCTTGGGTGCGCCATGTGCATTGAGCTCTCTTCCGGAGATATGCTTGTCGATGCATTCGCTGATACCGCGGAGTACAGCTTCACCCTCCGCTACGGAATGGCATGCACAGTATGCGGTGTACTTAACGAAGATCAGATTTACGATCGCATACTGATATGAAACATTGAAACGGCTTCTGAGTACACGGTCTCCCTTATAGAAAAACCATGTCCTGTTCTTTCCGCCCGTCACTATATCCATAAAGAGCATCTTGAGCGATCTCTTCCTGGAACGGATCTCCCTTACCATGTTTACTATGAACATATTGAATATGGTAAAGAACATCACGATGAGCATGACGACCACGAGTGCGAGCATCGACAGGTCGCTCATCTTGAAGGTCAGATATCCCTTTCCTATGAATATCTCTTTCCCCCGGTTGACCCTGCAGCCCATCCATACGGGAAGTCTGAGCTGGAACTTGGAAGTGACGTCAACGTAGAATCCGATGGTCTCGAAATGCTCCTCTTCCTCCGCATCGGTCAGGGTCAGTATCTCGGGATCGTAATTCTCATCATTCATTCCGTCCAGAGTCTTGAACACCCTGAGCAGTTCGATATTGACGTTTCCGTTCCTGCCGGCACTTAAGAAGGGATAATCTTCATCGGGATACATGATGACAGACCCGGTAATCCCGGAAAGAGTGACCTTGCCGCTCTTATCACCGCAGGTATTACCCTTATCGCCGTAGATCAGCTCTCCGGATTTATCCCTGATGATGAATTCTTTTTCCGATTCCTCCAACAGAGCCCATACCGAATCCCCGGTCTCTTCGCTCAGACTCCTGTCATAGATCCTGGCCATATAGGATACCGATTCGTACTCGGATGCAAGCTTTGCCTGCAGGACATAGTAACCCAGTATCGCAAGGACATATGTGAGCATTGCGCCCGCAAATGCGAAGAAGATCAGATACACGATAATGGACAGCCATCCGTGACCCTTTTTTAAACTTTCAACCTTTTTAAGATTTTTACTCTTCATTGATATACCCCGACAAACTATTATTATATCGCTATTTATCGGTTATATCAAAATTTCCGATTTCCTTCAGCTTTTCCTGACTCTTCATCTCGTTCATCCAGATGATATTCTCTGTGTCTTCTATCTTCATCGGGAGAGTTGTGATATTAAATTTCCCTGCGATATTTACCGCCCCGGGATCGTCGGAATTAAGGAAATATGTCCAAAGGCACCACCCTCCGTAACATATGCAGACTAGAGAAAACATCGCAAAGAACGTGGTGGCAAACCTTCCGCTCCCCCACATTATGAACGCAAACACCAGTGCAATGCCCGCGTAGATCATTCCGTTCCGGGATTTGCGCCTGATATCTTCAAGCTCCTTCCGGTAGATCTCCAGCATTCTCTTCATATGTTCGGTGTCTTTTTCGGCGGATGCCCTGAACTTGGATTTAGGCTGTTTTCTGGTGTAATCCTCAGGCTCGGTTTCGGTTATATGAACCTTCTTCAGGGAAAAGAAAAACAGAACCGCCAGGACCGCCAGTCCTCCAACGGCAAACACGATACCGCCCTTCAGGTCACCCGAATTCTTCACAAGCCCGAGCAGGCACACTATGAATAAGACAAATCCGAATATCGCAGATCCCGGAATGTTTGCTTTTCTCATCGTTATTCCTATAAACCAATCACTGATATGTCAATTATATCAAAGTTCATTCCGATAATCCGACAATTAATATTTTAACGCCCTTGGAAAACTGAACATCCCAACAGGTTCTGCCTGTAAAATGGTACAGAATGGCTAAGGATGATATAATCAATGGTATGGTGAATGCCCGGAACGGGCGGAGGTATAAATGAAAAATGTAAGACTCGGAAGAACAGATATAACCGTACCGCAGAACGGATTCGGAGCTCTGCCCATCCAGAGAGTGAATCTTGATGAGGCGGTTAAGATACTCCGGAAGGCTTATGACGGGGGAATGAGATTCTTTGATACCGCAAGAGCATACAGCGACAGTGAGATAAAGCTCGGCGCTGCCTTCGGGGACGGATATGCGGACCGGGATAAGATCATTATCGCTACCAAGACTACCGCCAAGAAACCGGAAGACTTTTGGAAGGATCTTGAGACCTCCCTTACAAATCTCAAAACGGACTATATAGACATATACCAGTTCCACATGATGGGAGAATGCTGGAAGCCCGGTGACGGAAGCGGTATGTATGAATGCATGCTTGAAGCCAAAAAGCAGGGAAAGATCCGCCACATAAGCGGAACGGCACACAAGATCGGTGTGGCAAGGGAGATCGTTGAATCGGGTCTTTACGACACTCTCCAGTATCCCATCAGCTATCTTGCGGATGATAAAGAGATCGAACTGATAAAGCTCTGCAATTCAAATGATGTGGGACTGATCTGCATGAAGGGCCTGGCCGGCGGACTGATAACGGATTCAAGGGCCGCCATGGCATTTGTCTCACAGTTCGACGGAGCCGTACCCATCTGGGGAATACAGCGCGAAACCGAACTTGATGAATGGCTCTCCTATATGGATGACACCCCGGAATACAGCGGAGAGATAAGGGATTTTATTGAAAAGGACAGAGAAGCCCTTTCGGGCGAATTCTGCAGAGGATGCGGATACTGTATGCCCTGTACCGTGGGTATACAGATCAATCAGTGCAACAGGATAAGCCTGATGCTGAGAAGAGCTCCCAGCTCGGGATGGCTCAGTGAATACTGGCAGGCCGAGATGGAGAAGGTAAAGTCCTGTGTAGAATGCGGAGCATGTCTTCCCCGCTGCCCTTACGGACTGGATATTCCGGAACTTCTCAAGAAAAATCTCGAAGATTACCGCAAGGTACTCGCGGGGGAAGTATCAGTACGGTAAATGATCAATACGATCAGTCCGGAATTATAAAGCTGTCCTCTCTGTCGGAAATCTCATCCCGGTTCAAATACACTGCCCGAACTTCACCGGCAGTGTTTCCCTCATAGTAATCGATATCCGATACGTTAAAATATTCCGGATCAGCATTTTCGGAGTTCAGGTACACGCTGTTTTTCTCTGAAATGATCTGCTTTGCCAGATCGGTTTCTTCTTCCGTAAAGACTTCAGAATAATAACGAATGAACTGTGAGCCGAATATTTCAGCCAGATCTCTGCTCCATTCTTCATCCGAGGAATTGTAGCTTTCATTCTCAAACCACTGAACATCGATCCTGCTGTTTTGATATTGCTTCAATATAGCCGTAATTCCATCCTCTCTTCTGAGCAGTTCATAAAAGATGTCGGAATGCAATTCCAAAAAGCTGAACATCATCGAATAATCGATATGTCCGTCTTCTCCGTAGTATGTCAGCATCTGGGTAAGATATGGGCTTTCGAATAATAATGCGGCAAGCTCATCGGACGGCATCGAAAAAAGGAGATCAAGCGGTGGATTGTTCGCATCGAACACTTCATCCATGTTATGCTTTCCCCATTCGGGATTGCCGGGATAAATGGGATAATAACGGGTCTCATACCATGTACTTTTTAATGAATCCTCATTTTGGGACAGATCCTCCGGCCCGCCTTCGGATACAACTTCGGAAACAGCTTCAACATTTGAATTGCCGCCGGAACTGTCTGTATGCTGAGTAAGCTCTTCATCCCGGGCATTTGCGCATCCAAACAAAGATAACAAACTCACGAGCATAATTACTCTAAGGATCTTTTTCATAAAACGCCGGCTCCTTTCTCCTTCGACAAATATGCTGAAAGCTGATCTTTCCCGTACATGATGCCTTTCACCGGGGTGAAGATATATTTCCCTTACAATAGGGATTTATACAATAGTGTATCCTTCCTCAGACAGCACACTTAAAGCTCTTTCAAAGTTTTCTTCCTTTACAAGAATATAATCTGTGTTAAAAGTTGATACCGCAAATATTCCGATGTTATTCTCCGCGAGGATTCCCGATAGTTTCGATAAGATTCCGATCAAGGAAAAATCAAGAATGCCCTGAATACGAAACCCTTTCCATCCATCATCACGCTCGGTTGTTTTTACCGGTGAATCTTCCGTCTTACAAACCAAAGAAATTTCATCATCTGTTTTTCCAACAAAGAAAAAATCTGTTGTCAGATCTATGTCCGTAATCGCCTCAACCTTGCAAACGGTCAGGTCATATTCAAGTTTCTTCAGTTCCATCTGTCCCTCCGTTTACCATTGTTTGATTCGAAGATTTCATCATGGATTCTGTCAAATTCATCCTCAGTTATTGATTCGCCGTTAAAAGTAAATTCTTTATCATCTTCAGAATTCACAAATCCCATAAGTGTCATACTGTCTACCAGATTATCTGCGCCTTCGTACTTGTATAACCAATAGCAAAGTCGCCCACCATGAGTCGTATCATGATATACAATCCAATATGCATCGTCATAATATGTATACTTCAATCCTCCGGCGTTTCCACGTGCAGCTGCAAAAACATAGAGTGTTCCGTCTATGACATCAAAGTACATTCCTCCATAAGGTCCATCCAGAATAAATTCATTCTCTCCGTCATTATCTAGATCCAGCTTACCCCCAAAATAAAACGCGTCCCATGACCATTCTTCAGGCTCATAGTTCAAATCGGAGATATTAACTGTTTCGGACTCAAAACCCCATTCTTCAGGTTCCAACGGCTTCAGAACTTCTGCATCGATTTCTCCGTGCAAAAACTTGTCAAACAAATATCCCGGAGCACCTCCCTCATCGGCATATGATGCATAGTCCTCTAAATTGAATGTGTCACCGTAAAATGTAGTTGTTTCTCCTGTTTTGGGATTGACTGTAAACCAATCTGCCGTTGCCGTATGAGATTCATCTTCATTTATTACTGTCTCATAAAAGTGATACACGTAACATCCATTTTCATCTTCATGGGAAAAATCGAGATGGAACGGCGGTTCGTACGAATATTTATATGCCAGGATTTTTCTTATGGTCTCAGCGTCATATAGTATGTCTGCTGTTGTATCTTGTTGATTATCATCTGCGACACCTATAGAAGCATTGCCTAAATCATCGCTGTCTTCAACGATATAATCCTCAACCGGAACCGTAACGGTATTATTATTCCGACACCCAGCTATGCAGGTTATGATAATACCCGTAAGAACAAAATACTTAAATCGTTTCATATATCACCTCATCTAATGCGGAAACCAAAATATTAATCTGAACTATCCTGAAATAATTTCCGGTAAAACGTACTGTCGCATAAGCTTTATTCCGAATTCAAAGCATTTGCAGATCCACCGTATAATATTGGCTGATCCTGCCTTCATTATAGTTATCCGCCTCAAAGACCGGTGTCCCTTTGTTTTTCTTTATTGTTGCAGAAGAAGCAAGGTTATCCTTATAGCATCCAAGAATCACTCTATCCATGCCTTTCTGCTTGCAGACAGATAATGCGTATCTGAGCATTTCAGTGGCATATCCTTTATTCCTTTCGGATGGCCTGACGCCATATCCGATATCTCCTAACCTGTTTCTGAGTAGTTCAGACAACTCATAGCGTATGCTTAATAATCCAATCAGTTTATCTTCATTCAAGCATAAATACATGAGTGATCTTCCCCACTCTTCATCGCCTATAGAAGCATTCTTGTGAATTTTATTGACCCAATCCGAAAACTCTCCGGCTAACATCCCGACACTTGCGCTGATACTGTTTTCTCCATTGGTACGATGCTCCGAAACATAATCCATCAGCATTTCCTTATCACTTAATTCGGGAAGTCTGTATATCATATTTCTTTACCTCAGTTGAACGTTATACTGAAATTCAATGTATATAGTCATCCGACACCTCAGCAAATGTTCGTATACCCATTATATAATCATGATAAGCATTCTCTGGATCTTTGCCGTGAAAAATCTTGCAAAGACCGCACATATCGCAATCCGCGATGCATGGGTACTTGTTTTTTATGAATGCTCTGCGCTCTTCTTCAGAGGACGATTCGATCAGCGGTGCATTTATCATGGCATCACCTCACACTATATTCCTGCCTTGACGGTATCTGTCCATATATTCGGCATTAATCTCCCGGATCTCACGCTTTCCATCTATATAGTCCTGATAGATATCCCAAGGTGAACCGCCTCCAAGCCAACACGATGAACAGTTCTCACATCCGCCCCCGCAGTCCATGGAGTTCTTAACGATCATTTCACGTTCTTCTTTGGTAGTATCTTTTATGAGAATTGATTTAAACCCCATAATCCCCTCCATAGATTCTTCATAGCTGCGCTATGGAAACACCCTCACAGTCATTAAATCCGGCAAAGCGGATCAGTGTTTTTTCCAATTCTTTGTTCAGTTTCTTTGTCTGACGAATTCCGGGTTCCCACCAAAGCCCCTTCACCATAAGGACTTTCCCCTTGCGGTCGGGAACAGCTTCAATCCGTCCGACAAAACGATCTCCTGACAGGATCGGAAGTGTATAGTATCCATATTTACGTTTGTCGGCAGGGGTATATATCTCCCAGGAATACTGATAGTCCCATAATGCCAGTATCAGGGATTTATCCCACATAAGAGGATCCAAGGGGGCTATGAACGACATTCTCGGTTTCAGGTCAGCGCTTCCATCAACTATTGATCCCATCAGCGGATCATCCTCGGAACGATAATAAAACGTCTGCTTTATTCCCTGAACGGCCACAGGACATATCTTCCCTTGCGCTGTCAAACTTTCCAGGATCATTTTTCGCTTTTCTGCATTTATATCAATTCCAAGAAATGCGGTACTGTTCTTATCCCAAAGAAGTCCAACCGCACCGATCCTGCGGAGTACACGCCATGCTGTGAATTCCTCCTCATTCTTACACGGATTTTCCGCATCCAGGATCGGTCCCGGCAAATATTTCCCGGCAAGGTCGTAATATTTCCTGCTTCCTTTTTTATGATGGATGATCAATACCCCGTCTGTATAAAGCTGTTCCAGGACCGAACGGGCAGCCTGGGATTTCTTATGCCAATTCCCGCTCCAATGCATCGAAGAATGCCAGTAAATCTCACCTTCTATAGGAAGAGAATCGCTCGATACAGGACCGTTTGATTCGATGTATTCAATTGCCTGTTTCTCGAGTTTATGAAGTCCCTTAAATGTCCTGCCGAGTTTTCTGCTTTTTTCTCTGTAGGACGAGAAATATGGCCAGTCTTCAGAAGACCAGATGGAGAGTTCCTTGTCAGCATAATCAACAAGTTTTCTATCCTCATACAGAAGGTCATAGAGCATTGACTTTTTGAAGTTCTTTACTCTGGACTGAAGTGTAAGTTCAGCATTCTTGCCACAGACATCAACAGGATCAAACTGAATGCATCCGGCCTGACGCACATAAGCATAAGCACCGTCCTTTCCAATGAAACGGTACTGACCAATAAGCCCCTGCTTTGAGAGTATGAATTGCTTTGCCTGTTGTTTGGTTATAGTCTGCATAACACCTTAATGATCATATATTTTCATATCCTTGTCTAACCGGAATCGTTTCGCATTGTATTCCAATTTTCCTAACTATAGCTCACTTCTTTTTCTTCGGGGCAGGTAGCTCTTCATACATCGCCTCTAACAGATTGCGAAGAAACTCTTTGTTCTCAACATTATCGACAAGGAGCATCTCCTTCGCTCCCTCGTATGGAAGTTCCAGACCGACTTCCGGCATCATTTTCACAGCAGACTTTACGGGCTTCACAAGAAAACGGTCATCATAAATGCCACCGACTACTTTTCCGCGATAATAGATGATGTATTCCCCCATCATCGCCCGGTAAGTTATATCATCCAGCTCTGAAAGCTGTTCTAATATGAAATCCAAATAATCTTTGCTCGATGCCATTATTATTCCTCCGGATCCTTCCAGAATCCACCCTTATGTAAATTCTCATTTCCAAGTGGC
>JAEEQL010000160.1 GCA_016285265.1 Lachnospiraceae bacterium | reverse complement strand
TATTCGACAACGTTATTCTCAATCCTGGCTCTGATACGCTCCGCAACAGTCGAAGCGACATTTCTGTTTCCCTTAACAAGAAGAAGGAATTCCTCCCCGCCCCAGCGGCATACGACGTCTCCGTCTCTTACGCAAGTCTTAAGGATGTCCGCAACCTCGACGAGTGCGACGTCTCCGCATTCATGACCGTAAGTATCGTTGATCCTCTTGAAGAAATCGATATCTCCCATAACAAGGCTGAAGAGTGCACCGGTCTTCTTGGCCGCTTCGAGCGCACCTTCGAGATTGACCTCCATGGTACGTCTGTTGTAAAGACCCGTAAGCGGATCGAGGCTCGCCTCTTCGTCAAGGGTCGTATTCTTTTTCGCAAGGATATCGATGGAATTCTTATATCCGAGAACAAAGAAATGGGACATCCAGATGATCAGCATGGATGCGAAAAATACATTGAAGGTAAATGCAACCTTAAGTGGTGCGGTTTCAAGAGTTACCACCGGAGTTACGAACTGATCGGTGATATATGTGGCAAGAACGACCGCCAGCGTAACGAAGGACCATATCATCGGAGTAAATACATGCTCACCCTTCTTATGATCTGCACCGCCGACGAACATTGATATGTAATAGTACACGGGGATGATAGATACGACATAGGTATAGAAACCTGACTCCCACCCGATAATGAACATGGTGATGACCATCTGGAAGATTATCTCGATGAAAGTAAGAAGGTAGCCCCTGAAGATCTTGCCTTCACGGACCGTGGTATAACAGTAGGAATAATATGCGATGACAATAATATTGTAGAGCGCAAGCTGCCAGACACCCATGATGTGATACATGAACATCATGAACACATGGATGATGATAATGGCGATCGAAAGGATCTCGAGAATTTCCTGGGGGTTTACTCCGCCCGCTCCGGTCACCACTCTTATGAAAGCACTTTCGCGCTTTATTTCTTCCTGCTTTACAACTTCAGGCTTATCGGCCATCTGAAGCCTCCATCAATGTGCAGGGAATCTGCGCACATTTTCCGTATAATTTTACCATATACCGGATACTCTCAACAAGTACGCAAAACAGGGATTTTCCCGTATTTACCGCGCCTGTCGGGGAATGTCTCTTAATTTTGTTGACTTTTCGTCAACTTTCTAATTTCGTCAAAATATGCGAAATAGTCAGGGAATGTTTTGGAGCAGCAGCAGGGATCCAGGATACCTATCCCGGGCTGTGATAATCCGAGAAGCGAAAACGCCATTGCAACCCTGTGGTCTCCGAACGAATCGATATCGGCGGGCTTAGGACATCCGGGTTCGATCGTTATATCATCTCCGCTTTCGGTCACCTTTATTCCCGCTTTTGTAAGGTTTGAGACGATCGCATTTATACGGTCACATTCCTGATGTCTTATATGGGATATTCCGGTAATGGTCGTGGGTGCTTTTCTTTGGATGACAGATGCAGCCAGTGTGAGTGCCTGGTCCGAAAGGCTTCCCATGTCAACGGTTACCGGTTCCTCTGATGCAAGCGTTTCCCTAAGGATCTCAGGGAAGCGGATGTCTCCCTGCATGGAGGATCCTTCCAATCCCTTTATCTCCACGGGAATGTTCTTGATCTGCGACATCGCATAGAAATATGCTGCCGCGGATGCATCGGGTTCGATGTCATAAGCGGCTGCTTTATAGGTTCCGTGCTTTACAAGATATGAAATATTGCAGGAGCTTTGTGACCCCGAAGCGCAATCGTCTGCAGAACCGCACTTTTCGGTTTCGATACCGAATGAACGCATGATATTTCTTGTGATCTCAACATAGCGAAGACCGTGGGTTCCGACTATCCCGATACTCAGTTCGGTTTTCGTCAAAGGTCCCGCAATAAGAAGCGCGCTCAGAAACTGAGAGCTCTTTTCGATATCCACGGTAACTTCATTCTTGGAAAAGCCGTGCGGCTTTAAAGTGAATGGAAAGAAACCTTCCTCTCCTTCGTATATGACTTCACATCCGAGCTCCTTAAGGGAATCAAGGAGAGGCGCCATGGGACGTTTTTTCATCTGGTCGGATGAATCGAGTCTGTATTCTCCGCCGTCCGTAAGTCCGAGGACTGCAGTCAGGAATCTCGCTGCCGTTCCCGCACTTCCGACATTGAGGCTTGCTTTTGTATTGGGAATGATGCCGGCACAGCCTTTTACTTTTACCGTTTCAGCTTTTCGGTCGATCTTAGTTTCTATCCCGAGGGATTCCATGCAGCTTAAGAAGCTTTCAGTATCATCGGAAAACAGAACGCCTTTAAGGAGTGACTCTCCCTCCGCGAGCATTGCGATGAGAAGTGCTCTGTTGGTGATGCTCTTAGAGCCGGGAACACTGATTTCGAACTGTCCTTCTTCCTTTTTTACGATTTTGCCTGTCTTTGCTTTGATCAGGGGATCGCGGTCACATTTATATACAGGAGCTTCCCTGACGAAATACAGGCTGTCTACGACTTCACCGTCGGTGCAGGTTTCGCCTTTAATCTCTTTTGCGAGACGATAGCCGGCGTTTTCGTGAAGCTTTCTGCTGGCCGTATTGGTACTGATGACCTTTGCGTTAAGCCGGAGCAGACCGAGCATCTTAAATCCTACCTCGTCGCCGAGAAGCTTTACCGCCTCGGTAGCAAGTCCCTGTCCCGCAGGTGCATCCTCCGAGAAGAACACTCCGGTCTCACCCTCAAGCGTTGCGGGATCAATGTGTTGAAGATATACGGAACCTATGGGAGTATCTGTCTCTTTCAGGATAACTACATACTGCCAGACTTCACCCTTATCTACTTTCTCCTTAAGCCATTTAGCATGATCTTCTTCGGTCACGGGCTTACGGTAGTAGAAATTTCTGACAGTTCTGTCGGAATTTCTCCACTTTAAGATCATCGCAGTATCATCCGCGGTGATCGGGCGAAGGATTATTCTGTTGCCGGTTATTATTGTATCGTTCATTGATCCTGTGAAACAGCCGAACCGTCCCCCTGTTTCTCTCCGTAGAAGTCGCTCCAGGTTCCTTCGCTTTTGCTTTCGATCGAAGGTGTTCCGCGCATTCCTATAACGGGCGAGCCCTTTCCCTTCAGGTAATCGGCAGTGATGGTCACGGTTCCGATATTGTCGTCCTTGGGGATCTCATACATGATGTCGAGCATGTAATCTTCTATGATGCTTCGAAGTCCTCTCGCACCTGTCTTTAGTTCCATCGCCTTATCAGCGATAACTTCAAGTGCGTCATCGGCAAATTCAAGCTTTACCTCATCGAGTTCAAGGAGCTTCTGATACTGCTTAAGTATCGCATTCTTGGGCTCGGTCATGATCTTAATAAGCATATCCCTGGTAAGGGACTGAAGAGTTGTGACTATGGGAAGACGTCCGATGAACTCGGGGATCATTCCGTATTTCCTGATATCCTCGGTTGTAACCTTGGAAAGGATATCGGGGTCGTTCTCATAAGAATCCTTGAGAGTTCCTCCGAATCCGATCGAGTTGGTCTTGGACAGTCTCTGCTTGATGATATCGTCAAGTCCGGGAAATGCTCCGCCGCAGATAAAGAGAATATTTCTCGTATTGACGGTTGCAAGAGGAACCATTGCTCCCTTGCTGGAAGCACCGACGGGAACCTCGACCTCAGCTCCCTCGAGGAGCTTTAGCATTCCCTGCTGCACGCTCTCACCGGATACGTCGCGGTGGTTGGAGTTTTCCTTTTTCGCGATCTTGTCTATCTCATCGATAAAGACGATTCCGTTCTCGGCCTTTTCGACATCGTTGTCGGCAGCCGCAAGAAGCTTGGAGATCACACTCTCGATATCGTCTCCGATGTAGCCCGCCTCCGTAAGGGATGTCGCATCGGCGATCGCAAGAGGCACATCGAGGAGCTTTGCAAGAGTGCGGACCATATATGTCTTGCCGCATCCTGTGGGACCGATGAGAAGGATATTGGACTTTTCGATCTCAATGGAGTCCATTGAATCGGTCGCTACCCTCTTATAGTGGTTGTAGACCGCAACGGG
>JAEEQL010000039.1 GCA_016285265.1 Lachnospiraceae bacterium | reverse complement strand
GATGTGCTCCGATGATTACATCCGCACCGGCATCGATCATCTGACGTGCGAAATCCTTCTGGTAAGCGCAGGGCTCGAAGGAGTATTCATAGCCCCAGTGGGGACATACGATGACAATATCGGAAACTTGCCTTGCGAGCTTGATGTCTTCAAGCACTTCGGGATTGATGGTGTTGAAATCGAGTTCCCTCGATCCGGGATCGTAAACGCAGAGCCTGTTCAGATATCCGTCGAGGCCGTTCGCCCAGGTTGCCCAGTTGTGTGAGTAGGTGTAGTTGAGGATCGAGATCTTTACTCCGTTTACTTCCTTTATTATGAAGTTTGCGGTATTCACAAGATCCTCGGGTGCAAGCTCAAGATCGTCGAATCTGGGACGGTCGTTGGGGCTTACGCCGTACTTTTCGAGCCAGTAGGAACCGTTATGTGAGGTCCTCGAGTCTTCGTTGGGATTCGAATGCGTTCCGACAACGCTGATCTCGGGATAGTTGGTCGTGAAGTAATCGTGGAAGTAGATGAGGCCGTTCAGTCCCTGGTCGTAGGTGTGGTTGGTCGCGGTCAGGACTACGTCAAAGCCTGCCTTTGCGATCGCATCCGCCGCTTCGGTGGGGGAGTTGAATGCGGGATAACCGCTGAAGCCCCTGTCGTTACCCGCGATGGGTGACTCCTGGTTGACTATTGCGATGTCCGCCGCATCTACGAACTCGAGTATATCCTTGAAAAGGAAATCGTAATTCCTCGTTCCGTCTGCCTGTACGCCCTGGTTTACAAGTCCCATATGGAGCAGGTCGTCTCCGATCATCATAACGTGGATATCGAATTCATCGAAGGGCTCGGGTTCGGGCTCGGGCTCCGGGATATCGACGGGGATGTCCGTTGATTGGAATCCGGGATCTGCCTCCGCTTCCTGAGGTGCTTCGGTATCCGCCGTGCGGGGTTCGTCTTCAAGGAATGCGGGTCTTATTAGGAATGCGTAACCGAGTGCCAGTCCGAGCGCCAGTACTGCGAGAAATACGCTGACAAGAGCGGCCCTTTTACGCTTTTTCTTCTTTAAATAATTTTTCATCTCGGAAGATGTCATTTTATTGCCTCCATCGGTGCGATCAAAGCCCTTTGCACGCTCAAAAAATATAACATTTACACGAAACAAACGCAAATAATTGCAGGATTTTATTAAATATTTCGAAATTGTTACGAAAATGTTGCATTTGGTCTCAAAACGGGTATAATGAAAAAGTCCACGAAAAAGACAAGGTTATGAATTTAAAGAAGCTTTTCATAAATGCATCGGTACTTTTGGCAGGCACAGCTCTCGCTGTGCTTATTCCTGTTAAGGCACAGGCAGCGGGACGACTTATCTCAGGCGGTGCATCAAGGGAGCTCAATTCATCATCCTCGACTCTTTCCGAGACAGTGGGAAACACCTCTTCAAGGACAGTGACCGTACAGATCACCGAGCCTTCCGAGGTTATTGAGGAAGAATATCTCAATCTTTCCATCGCACTTTTCTCCACCAATCCCAAGTATTGCAATGTCCGCTCCGGACCCGGAACGGAATATTCCATAGTAGGACGTATGTATGACGGAAGCGTGGGTTCGATCATCGATGAGGTTGACGAATCGATAGCAGGCGATGAAGATCCGGATGACGACAACGATCAGTGGATCAGGATCCGTTCGGGAGCGGTTGAAGGATATGTTCTTAACAGCTTCCTTGTAACCGGAGTAAATGCATACAACAGGCTTGAGGAGCAGACACAGTATTATGCTGAGATCCTCGTTAGCCAGCTCAATGTAAGAAAAGAAGCATCGATCGATTCGACCTGCCTCACCTATGTAACAAGAGGCGAAAGATACCGTATCGTCATGGACAACGGTACCGACCCCAGGGTTTATCTTGCGGCAAGGGAAGTCGAAGCGGGAGATGAGGAACTCGAAGATGACGGAATGGACTGGGTCAAGATAGTTTATTCCGAGGGTAAGACCGGATATGTTTCGGCCGATTACATAACCATCACCGAAGAGTACAAGACAGCCAAGACCATCGAAGAGATCAGGGAAGAGGAAGAGGCTGAAAGGGAGAGGAACTTAAGAGCCACCACTTCAAGCGGCAGCGCTTCGACCGGAAGCGCAGCACCTGCGGAGAACCTTACCGTAGCTCCCAACCTCAGTACCGATTATGCTACGATCTCCGAACTCAGAATGGCCATAGTCAACTACGGACTCCAGTTTGTCGGAAATCCTTATATTCTCGGAGGCCAGAGCCTTGCGGGAACCGACTGCTCCGGATTTACCTGCTACGTATTCAGGGATTTCGGTATCAGCATCGCAAGAACTCCTTCCGGACAGTATTCATCCGCGGGACGTTCGATATCGCTGGCGGAGGCACAGCCCGGAGACATCATATGCTACGGAAACGGCGGATGCTCGCACGTAGCACTCTATATCGGAAACGGACAGATCGTTCAGGAATCCAATCCGAGAAGAGGACTTGAAGTTAATTCCGTATACTTCATGAGCAACATAATCGCAGTCAAGAACGTACTTGATTAAATAGGGGATGGCCCGTCCGGGAAACCGGACGGGTCATTATTTTATTTGCAAAGAATATGTGGTAGGATATTGCATTGTAAGGAGACAGGTCATGGATATAGAAAAGATTCTTTCGTCATGCGATCATACACTTTTGCTTCAGGATGCCACACTCGATCAGATAAAGGCACTCTGTGATGATGCGATCAAATATCATACCGCTTCCGTATGCATCCCTCCCTGCTATGTGAAGGATGCGAAGGCTTATGTCGGCGATAAGATGAAGATCTGCACCGTAATAGGATTTCCGAACGGCAATATGACCACGACCGTCAAGGTCCTGGAGACATTTGACGCACTCGATAAGGGCGCCGATGAGATCGATATGGTCATCAACATCGGAAGACTGAAGAGCAGGGATTACGACTACATAAAGCAGGAGATCTCACTTATCAAGCAGGCGTGCGGGGACCATATCCTCAAGGTCATAATCGAGACCTGCATGCTCACCGATGAAGAGAAGATCAGGATGTGCGAGATCGTTACCGAGGCGGGAGCAGATTACATCAAGACCTCAACAGGCTTTTCAACCGCAGGTGCAACCTTCGATGACGTAAAGCTTTTTGCGGAGCATGTCGGACCCGGGGTTAAGATCAAGGCGGCAGGCGGCATCTCATCACTCGAGGATGCCGAGAAGTTCCTTGAGCTCGGTGCATCCAGACTCGGAACCAGCAGAATTGTAAAGATAGTAAAACAGGGATAAAAGCAAAACCCGGATCTGTGAACAGGTCCGGGTTTTACAATGGATAAGGATAAGATAAGAAAATTATTTTCCGATAAGCTTAAGAAGATAGGGGATCTCGAGTTCAAAGTTGACAGCGTAGTTAACGTGTTCGGGATCGTTATAGGTATTCCTGATGCAGGCCGTGGTGTAATCCGCCGCGATGACAAGTGAGTCGTATATGCTCTTTCCGCTTACGAGGCTTCCGGTGAATGCGCTTGCGTATACATCGCCTGTTCCGTGGGACTTGTAAGGAACCTTTTCCGTACCGTAGCTGAGAAATTCGTCCTTTGCGGTATCGAGACCGATAAAGCCGAAGGATCCGTCCTTTAAGGTCACGCCGGTTATCACGGGGAACTTTATTCCGGTATCTGCCAGCCTTTTAAGTATATCCCTTGTAACATCCTCGGATGCATCCTCGCCGGGATAGTCGATACCGAGTATGAATGCCGCCTCGGAGATATTGGGAAGTGCGATGTCCGCTTCTTTGCAGAGGGTTCCCATCTCGAGTGCAAAGTTTTTATCGAAGCCCACATAGAGATTACCGTTGTCCGCCATTGCGGGATCGACGATCTTGAAGGTTCCTTCCTTTGCAAAGGCCTTAAAGTACTCCTTTACGATCTCAATCTGCCTGAGGCTTCCGAGGTATCCGGTATAGATCGCATCGAATTTAAATCCTTCCTTTATCCAATGATCCATGATGGGCTCCATATCGTCCGTCAGGTCGCGGAAGGTAAAATCCTTGAACATCGTATGGGTTGAAAGAACGGCGGTCGGTACTATCGCGGTCTCGATGCCCATTGCCGATATTATGGGAAGCGCCACGGTCAGGGAGCACTTTCCTATGCATGAGATATCCTGTATTGATGCTACTCTTTTCATATATCCTCCGGGGGACGCTTTGTTTATGATCTGTTAAGTCCCCATAAATATTTTTTAAATATATTTTTTAAGTTGAATTTAACGTTTTTACAAAGTATAATCGTGAACTGGCATTATTGATATACCCATTTCAAATATTTTTTATAATACCAGATAAAAGATGCTCATATACGACACAGAAAAAAAGGGCGACAAGCCGATATATGAATATATATACGAATGCATCAAGCGGGATATCCATTCCGGCTCTCTTAAGAGCGGGCAGAAGCTCCCCTCCAGAAGGCAGATGGCACTCGATAACGGCATTGCGGAGATAACCGTCGCAAATGCCTATTCCCAGCTGGTCACGGAAGGGTATATAGAAAGCCGCGAAAAGAGGGGATACTTCGTCTCTTCCGATATGGATGTGATCTGCAGCGGAGGAGTATGTGAGAATGTCCCCAAAAAGAAGATCTGCAATCTTGATTCGGATCTCTGCGAACCTGATGCGGGATCTAAGGATGATTCGGTCATCAAGCTGACGGATGCAAGTCTTCCCGAGGAAACCTTCCCATTCGATACCTGGTCGAAGATCGCAAGGAAGGTATTTACCGATGACAGGTCCGCCTGCATAAGGACGCCCGAAGCGAGAGGATTACTCAGCCTCAGACAGGCGATAGCCGGATACCTCGAAAGAGCAAGGGGCTTTTCCGCAGATCCCGACCATATAGTCGTGGGACCCGGATGCGAATATCTGAGCAATACGCTTCTGCAGCTTATCGGCGGAAGCGCGATGGTCGCGGTCGAAGATCCCGGATATATGTGCATATGTAAGGTCTATGAGTTCAGCGGACATAAATGCCTCCATATTCCGATCGATGAAAACGGACTTATCACCGAGGGACTTTCGGGAAGCAATGTCAGGATGATCCACGTTTCTCCCTCACATCATTTTCCTACCGGATGTGTCATGAGCGCCGCAAGGCGTGCTTCGCTTGTCTCCTGGGCTAATGAAACCGGTGCATGGATCGTCGAGGATGATTACGATTCGGAATTCAGGTTCGAAGGGAAGCCCGTGCCTCCCATCGCGGCTTCGGATCCCGAAAGAGTCATATATATGAACACGTTCACCAGGACCTTATCACCCTCCTTAAGGGTTGCGTATATGGTTCTTCCCGATGAACTGTTTGATGTTTATTCAAAGAGGATGGATTTCGTATCGGGTACGGTATCGACTTCCGAACAGCTGACACTTGCGTCGTTTATTTCGGACGGATACTACGAAAGACATCTGAACAGGATGAGGAATTTTTACAGGAAAAGAAAGAAAGCCATTTTCGAGGAAATGGAAAGGAGCGGGCTTTCGGGGTATTTTGATGTTGAAGGTGACGGAAGCGGCATGACATTCATGCTACGGGGAAAACTTCCGTTTGATGATAGAAGATTTATCAGCGGAATAAGGGAGAAGGGTCTGACCATGAACTCCCTTGATGAGTATTGCTACAATACGCACAAGTATTCACCGGTACGTTATGTCGTTAATTTCGGCTCGTTATCGGAAGAACAGTTCGCACATGCCGCTGAGGTGATGTGCGATGTAATGAGGAATTGTTTATGTCTAAGTTAAGTGTAAAGAAACCTTTTACGGTACTTGTCATGATCGTCATCATGATAGTGCTGGGTGTCGTAAGTATCATAAGGATGCAGATGGATCTGCTTCCTCAGATAAGTCTGCCGTATGTTCTTGTCATTACCACATATCCCGGAAAATCTCCGGAAGCCGTTGAGGAGACCATATCCAAGCCTCTGGAGCAGGCTCTCGGAACAATCTCGGGTGTTAAGAATGTCTATTCCATAAGCAACGAGAACTATGGTCTCGTGGAACTTGAGTTCACAAGCGGAACCGATCTTGATGCCATCATGGTCAAGGTATACACGCAGATCGATACCGTCAGGGCAGGATGGCCGGACGATGTGGGAATCCCTCAGATAATGGAACTTTCCACGGATATGCTGGCAAACCAGTATCTGGCTGTTTCCTATGAAGGGATGGATATAGACGAACTGTCCCGTTTCACTGAGGAAACGGTGATCCCGGCATTCGAAAGACTGGACGGTGTTGCCAGTGTAAGCCCCAGCGGTCTTATAGAGAAAACCATACAGATCAGCCTTGACCAGGACAAGGTGGATATCCTTAATGCGAAGATCTACGAATATGCCGAGGAGCAGCTGGATGATGCTCTTGAAGACATCATGGAAAACCAGGATGACCTGGATGAAGCAAGGGATCAGCTCATAGATTCCCAGAATGAACTGAACCAGTCACAGATTGACCTGAACCAGAGCCTCCAGGATCTGACGGATGCTTATGCCGATCTGATCCAGTCACAGTATGATCTTGTCGATTCCATCGAGGAGATTGATGATTCCAGAAGGGAACTTGACGATAAAAAGGCGGAACTTGAAGCTAAAAAGAATGAAGCATATGCAAGACTCGCCCAGGCCAGTGAATACTTGGATAAATTAGGCGTATATCAGGCTGAGTATGAAAAATGCCTTGCCGCCGCCGCCCAGTTTACGGCTTTGGGAGATGCCGCAAGTGCTGCAGAACAGATGGCCAAAGCTGCCGAATATGAGGCCATGATCAATGCTATCAAAGCGGCACTTCAGGGTACGGGTATCAGTTCTTATGCCGACCTTGAAAGAATGAAGATGGAGCTGGCGACGACCTTCGGATCTGCCAGTGCACAGATTGCAATCGCCCAGTCACAGCTCGAAGCCGCAAGAGAACAGGCTGAAGGCGGACAGGACCAGATCAACGACGCTTACGAGCAGATCATGGACGGCTTCGAACAGATAGCTGACGGCCAGGAGCAGATCAATGACGGCCAGCAGCAGATCAACGACGGCTGGCAGTCCTACTACGATGCCGTGCAGCAGTTCAATGACGGACTCGCACAGTTTGAGGTCCAGAGGCAGGAGGCATTAAAGAAGGCGAATTCAAGCGAACTCCTTACCCTTCAGACTCTTTCACAGCTCATATATGCACAGAATTTCGATATGCCTGCGGGTTATATCGATGATAAGGATGACAACTCATGGCTCCTCAAGATAGGAAATGAATTCGATTCCATAGAGGAAATGGAGAACACCCCCCTTGTGGTCATTGACGGAGTCGGAACCGTTCTTCTTAAGGATGTTGCCAATGTCACCGTGGTGGACAATTCGGATGTGACCTTCACCAGGCTGGGAGTTAACGACGGAGTTATCCTCAGCGTATTTAAGAGCAGTGAATCCGGTGCAAACGATGTAGCCAATACATGTATCAATGAACTGAACAGGCTCGAAGAAAAGTATCCCGGACTTGACATCACTGTCATAATGGATCAGGGCGCATACATTGAGATGATTCTTTCCGTTGTAGTCACCAATATGCTCATCGGTGCAGGACTTGCAATTCTCATACTTGCCCTCTTCCTCAAGGATTTCCTGCCCACACTGGTGGTTGCCATAAGCATTCCTCTGAGCGTGCTTACGGCGCTTGTCGCAATGTATTTCAGCGGAGTGTCTCTCAATATGATGAGCCTCTTCGGAATGAGTCTCGGTATAGGAATGCTCGTCGATAACTCCATAGTCGTTATGGAGAATATTTACCGATTGCGAGGGCGGGGTATAGAAGCCCCGCGTGCTTCGGTACAGGGTGCAAGACAGGTTTTCGGTGCGGTAACGGCATCGACCCTTACCACCATCTGTGTGTTCTTCCCCATGGTATATACCGACGGACTCATCAGGGAGCTGATGATGCCTCTTGCCCTTACCATAATCTACACCCTGCTTTCGTCGCTGCTGATATCAATGACGGTAGTACCCGCAGCATGCTCTACCCTTCTTAAGAATACAAAACCCAAGCCCCACAAGCTCTTTGATCGTGTGATGGAATTGTATGAGAAGGCTCTTTCCTTCTGCCTGAAGGTTAAGATCCTTCCTCTCGGACTTGCTGTCGGACTTCTTGTTTTCAGTATAGTCATCGCACTTCAGTCCGGTATCGTTATGATCCCGAATGCATCTTCTCCCCAGATCCAGGGTTCAGTGACCCTTGATGAGAACCTGACAAGGGAAGAGAGCTACGAGAAGATGGGAACCCTCATAGAAAGACTTGGTCAGATCGAAGGTATCGCATCGGTCTGTGTTATGAGCGGAAATTCCGATATGGCCCTTCTTGTGGGCGCAACAAGCGACGGTTACAGCAATTACTCCCTGATGATCCTCTGTGAAAATGAAGAAGCCGGAGCTGCAGAGATAGAGAAGATAACAGATTCCATGTATGCCGTAGCGGATGAACTCGGACTCGGTGAGACCTTCAGCATCACCTCCGGAATGGATGCCATGGACCAGATGCTTGGAAGCGGACTTTCACTTTCCATATTCGGTGATGATATCGATGAGCTTAACAGGATCAGTGGCGATATCATGGATATAATCGCCACGGTTCCCGGATATACGGATATCTCCAACGGCAATGAGGATGCCAAGCAGATCCTTCACATGTACATAGACAGGGATGCCGCCATTAATGACGGACTTACCGTAGCGCAGATATACCAGGCGATCTACGGAAAGCTTACTACTTCAAGCGTGGTCACCAGCGTCAATCTTGCGGGTGAGAAGCTCGACGTGGAGATAATTACCGGACTTGAGCCTCTCGATGCGCAGAACATCATGGATTACACATTCACCATAGATGACGAGGATGAGGACGGTAATGCCATTACCCGTGACGAGCCTTTAAGCGAATATGCGTCCATAGTGACCGAGAACGGACAGAGATCCATCAACAGACAGAACAGCAGCTACTATATCGACGTCACCGCGGGAGTTGAGGAAGGCTACAATAACGCACTCCTTTCAAGAGAGCTCCTTCCCAAGCTTGAACAGTATGAACTTCCCAGCGGCTATACACTTGACATAGGCGGTGAGACCGAGACCACGACACAGATGATTAGCCAGATGGCGCTTGTTCTCGCACTCGGACTCGTGCTGGTTTATCTGATAATGGTAGCACAGTTCCAAAGTCTTCTTTCGCCCTTCATAATCCTGTTCACGATCCCCCTGGCATTTACCGGTGGTTTCCTGGGACTCAGATTTATGAAGGAGCCCATATCAATGATGTGTCTGATGGGGCTTATGGTGTTGATGGGAACCGTTGTTAATAACGGTATTGTTTACGTTGATTACACCAACCAGCTCCGAAAGGGCGGACTTTCAAGGCATGAAGCCCTCATTGCCGCAGGTAAGACCAGAATGCGTCCCATCCTGATGACCGCAATGACCACCATTCTTGCGGAAGCCAGCCTCTGCATAGGTGATTCCCTTTCATCCCAGCTGGGAAGAGGAATGGGTATTGTCATCATAGGCGGTCTGGCATACGCAACACTCATGACGCTGTTTATAGTTCCCGTGATTTATGATATCTTATTTAGGAAACAGCCGCTCGACATCGATACCGGTTCGGAGAGCCTTGACGATATTCCCGATGATGCGGCGGAATTCTTGAAGGAGAAGAAAGAACGTGAGCAGATTGCAACTCAGGAACGCACTTCTGATGGACCCGAAGACAGGCTTGCAGACGAAAGCGGATCTGATACTGAATGACAGTACTGTCGAAAAGATCATTCCATTAACTGACGAATGTGTCAGTAAAATAGACGAAAATGCCGACGAAGTGATCGATGCCGCGGGTCTTATCGCGGCACCGGGACTTGTCGATGTGCATGTGCACTTCAGGGATCCGGGCTTTACCGCCAAGGAGGATATCCATACGGGCGCAGCGGCCGCTGCCAGGGGAGGATATACTTCCGTAGTCATGATGGGAAATACCGATCCCAGGTGCGACAATGTGGAAACCCTCCGCTATATGCAGGAAAAGGCGGCCAAAGAGCCCATACATATCTATGTTACCTGCAATGCGACAATGGGAATGAAGGGAGAGGAGCTTACCGATATCGATGCACTTCATAAAGCGGGTGCGGTAGGTGTTACCGATGACGGACTTCCCATTATGGATCACGGGATACTCACACAGGTATTCTTAAAGGCGGCGGCATGCGGAATCCCCGTAAGCCTTCACGAAGAGGATCCTTCACTTATCGAAAATAACGGAGTAAACCGCGGAAAAGCATCCGATCATTACGGGATCGGCGGTTCTCCTTCAGAAGCTGAATATTCGCTCATAAGAAGAGACCTTAAGCTGGCTTCCGGCACCGGAGTGAGCGTGGATATCCAGCATATCTCCACAGCGGAAGGCGTAGAGGCCGTAAGACAGGCCCGTAAGGACGGAGTAAATGTCCACGCCGAAGCAACTCCCCATCACTTTACTCTCACGGATGACGCGGTCATCGCACACGGCACCAATGCCAAGATGAATCCGCCTCTTCGGTCCGAAAGCGACCGCATGGCGATCATAAAGGGACTGCAGGACGGTACCATTGATATGATCGCAACGGATCACGCACCCCATACCACGGAAGAAAAAGCTCTTCCAATAACCAAGGCACCCAGCGGCATAATCGGACTCGAGACCGCACTCGGACTCGGTATCACCGAGCTTGTCAAAAAGGGTTATCTTTCAATGATGGACCTTCTGCGCGTCATGACCATAGGACCCGCGGAGGTTTATAAGCTTGATGCCGGATATATCGCAGAGGGCGGTCCCGCTGATATTGTCCTCATAAATCCCGATGCCGGGTGGACTGTCGAGGATGATTTCGCATCCAAGGCGCATAATACTCCCTTCATCGGAAGGAAGCTCACCGGAAAAGTGATCATGACGATCGCGTCAGGTAAGATCGTTTACGGAAAATAAAGATACGGAGAATCACGGAATGAAAAAGAAAACAGACGGCAGGGTCCTGAGCCGGAAATGCCTTGCCCCCGGAATATTCGACCTTGAGATAGAAACCTGCCTTGCGGCTGATGCAAAGGCAGGGCAGTTTGTCGGGGTTTATACGAAGGATGCGTCAGCACTTCTTCCCAGACCCATCAGTATCTGCGGTGTATCGGATGACAGGAAGAGCATAAGGCTCGTTTACCGTGTTGTGGGAAAGGGAACGGAAGAGTTCTCACATCTTAAAGAGGGTGATGATGTAACCCTTCTCGGAGTTCTCGGAAACGGATACGATATAGAGAAGATAAAAACACTCGGAAATTCCGACACTCCTGTCAGAGCACTTCTTCTCGGAGGAGGTATCGGCGTTCCTCCGATGCTTGAGCTTTCCAAGGAACTGTCGGCAGCAGGCGTAAAGGTCATCTCCGTTATGGGATACAGAAATTCGGATACTTTCCTGCTTGATGAGTTCAAAAAGTATTCTGACACATATGTCGCTTCGGAAGACGGCAGCGTCGGAACCAAAGGAAATGTTCTGGATGCTGTAAGGGAAAACGGAATAGATTTCGACTGCATATGTGCATGCGGTCCCATGCCCATGCTCAGGGCGATAAAGGAATTCGCAGGTGAAAAGACCGCGTTCATTTCCCTTGAAGAGAGAATGGCATGCGGAGTCGGAGCCTGCCTCGGATGCGTCGTGAAAACGGCTCATGAGGATGCCCATTCCCATGTGAACAATGCACGCATCTGCACGGACGGACCGGTATTTGAGGCATCGGAGGTAGAGATATGATCAAAACAGAAGTAACCATAGCCGGTGTCACATTCAAGAATCCCGTAATGGAAGGATCCGGTACATTCGGTTCCGGCATGGAATATTCCGAATTCGTAGATCTGAACAGGCTCGGTGCGGTCGTTACCAAGGGAGTTGCGAATGTTCCCTGGCCCGGCAACCCCACCCCCAGGGTCTGCGAGGTTTACGGAGGAATGCTCAATGCCATAGGTCTTCAGAATCCCGGCATCGAAGTGTTCTGTGAAAGGGACCTTCCCTTTCTTTCAAATTATGACACGAAGGTCATAGTCAATGTCTGCGGAAGATCTGTGGAGGATTATATAGAAGTCGTCGAGAGACTTTCCGACGAGCCGAGGGCCGATATGCTCGAGATCAACGTATCCTGTCCCAATGTCAAGGAAGGTGCGATCGCATTCGGAACCGATCCCGCAGCTCTTTCGAACATTACCAAAGAGATCAAGGCTCATACCAAAAAGCCCGTGATCATGAAGCTTACTCCCAATGTAACGAACATTGCCGAGATGGCGAAGGTGGCCGAGGATGCGGGTGCCGATGCGATATCCCTCATCAATACCATCACCGGCATGAAGATCGATATCGAAAGAAGGAAGTTTGCCCTTGCCAATAAGACCGGCGGAATGAGCGGTCCCGCCATCAAGCCAATCGCCGTCAGAATGGTCTACCAGGCATCACACGCGGTTAAGATTCCCGTCATCGGGATGGGAGGCATAGCTACCGCCGAGGATGCGATCGAATTCATGATGGCAGGTGCCACGGCAGTAAGTGTCGGAATGATGAATTTCGTAAATCCGTACGCAACTGTCGAGTGCGTTGAGGGTATCGAGAAGTATCTCGAGCGCCACGGCATCGATGATATCAATGAACTGATCGGCTGCGTATGATATAATTTGGGTTGTAGCCACTAAAGAATCGGACGGGACGGTCCGATATAGATAATGTAATCATGGATGATTTGTTTCTTTTGCATTGAAAAATGCGAAAGAGAACGCGAAAGGAGAGACGTATGAATGTAAACGGAGTTACATCCTCTCAGGCGGCAAATGCGTACTCGGCTTATACTTCCCAGACAAAGGCAAAAGAAGCCGCAAAGGACGCTGTCACTAATGAAGAGGCAGCAGCGGTATACGAACCCTCGGGTCAGACCGCTGAGACAGGTAAGACTTATACAACCAATACCGATCTCGTAAACAAGCTTAAGGCTGAAGCAGATGCCAGGACCGAAAGCCTCCGCAATCTTGTGGAGAAGCTTCTGGGCCAGCAGGCCACTAAATACGGAGAGGCTACCGATATTTGGTCATTCCTTAAGGATGGCAATTTTGAGGTTGATCCCGAGACCAAGGCGCAGGCACAGGCAGACATCGCCGAGGATGGTTATTGGGGCGTTGAAAAGACAAGCGACCGTATCGTACAGTTCGCTACGGCACTTACAGGCGGAGATCCGGACAAGCTTGACAGCATGATCGAAGCCTTCAAGAAAGGATATGCGCAGGCAGAAGAGACTTGGGGCGGAAAGCTTCCCGAGATCTCCCAGAAAACCTACGACGCCGTTCTCGACAAATTTGAGAAACTCAAGACCGGTGAAACAGATCCTTCGGAATATCTTAACAGATGATCCTTTAATCCATGATTCGAAAGGCTCCTCCCACCTACCCGGGAGGAGCTTTTTTGTGTGTATTAAAAACAGCCGCGGCAGTTTATAATGGATACAGTTGATCTCATCGGAGGAATCATATGATCACCGAAAAAGCATATGCCAAGATAAACTTAAGCCTTGATGTTACCGGAAAGAGACCGGACGGATACCACGAAGTCAGGATGATAATGCAGACCGTGGATATTTCGGATACGCTGACTTTCGAAAAGACTGATGAAGGTATAAGCATCGATGTCGGCGGAAGCGATCTTCCCGTTGATGAAGATAACCTGATCTATAAAGCTGCCAAGGCCGTTACGGATAAATGCGGCATCACGGAAGGCCTAAAGATCAGCCTTGATAAGAATATCCCGATAGCAGCGGGAATGGCGGGCGGAAGCTCGGATGCCGCAGCGACCCTTCGCGGAGTCAACAGACTCTTTGACTGCGGGCTCAGCATGGATGAATTAAGGGAGCTCGGAGTAAAGATAGGTGCCGACGTCCCTTACTGCGTCGAGGGCGGAACCGTGCTCGCCGAGGGCATCGGTGAAAAACTGACAAAGCTTACCCAGCTTCCCGAATTAATCCTGGCGGTTGCAAAACCCGAAAAAGGAGTCTCCACGGGAAATATCTACAAGGCACTTGATGAGATATTTGATAGCGTAGCCCACCCCGATGTGGATGCAATGCTGGGATGCATAAAGAGCTGTACCGGAACGGGCTTCCTTAAATATCTGGGAAATGTCCTCGAATATGTCACGGAGCCCCGCTGCCCTGAGATCACGAATATCAAGAAGATATTTGATGACGGAGGCTCTATCGGAACACTGATGACGGGTTCCGGCCCCACCGTATTTGCTTTCTTTGATGACAGGGATAAGGCTGCAAAAGCCGTGGATGAGATCAGAAATGCGCATCTTGCTGCGGAAAAAGAAAGTTTTGTCACCACATTAAAGAAATTGTATTAAAATCAGTACAATCCGTGGTATTATGTATACAATCATAGTATTTCGGAGGACTATTTTATGCCTAAGGCCAAGGAAGAAGATTTCCTGCCATTAAGAGATTCCGTATATAACAAGCTCAGACAGTCGATCCTTACGGGGGAGCTCCCCGCCGGTGAAAGACTTATGGAGGTTCACCTCGGCGACAAGCTCGGGGTAAGCCGTACACCCATCAGGGAAGCAATCCGTATGCTCGAGCTCGAGGGTCTTGTCACCATGATCCCCAGAAAGGGCGCTATGGTGGCCCAGATAACCGAGAAGAACATGTCGGATGTCCTGGAAGTGAGAAGGGCTCTCGATATCCTCTGTGTCCAGCTTGCGTGCGAAAGGATCACCTCTGATGGAATATCGGACCTTAAGAAAGCAAGGGATGCGTTCGAAAAGGCGGTCGAGACCAATGACAGCAGGGTCATAGCACAGGCCGATGTCGAATTCCACAATGTCATAATCAGCGCCACGGGAAATGACAGGCTCATCAGTCTGGAGGATTCGCTGTCGCTTCCGATGTACAGATACAGATACGAGTACATCAAGGATTCATCGGGACATGACAACCTTGTAAAGGAGCACAGAAGGATCGTAAACGCGATAGAAAAGAGAAATGCCGAGATCGCGGCCGAGGCTGCGGGAGAGCATATCGATAACCAGCGCAGGTCGATCATCCGCCAGATCCGTATGGAACGCGAGGAGGAGACGATGAATGCCCTTTATGGGAAAAGGAAATAAAGAAATGAAAATAAGAAAGCGGACCTTTCGAAGGTCCGCTTTTTAGTGCATATGATGAACTTTTCGTTCCGCCCTGCTTTATCCGGGCACCGGGCTTATTTGATGGGCTTTGCTCCTGCCTTTTCCTGAAGCCTGTCGACCCATGCCTTGAAGCCCTTCTTGGGAGCTTTTTCGGTAACGGTCTTGCCGTGGAGTCCCTTGACCTCGAGGATGTAGATACCGCTGACGGCGGCCTTTACTTCCTTTTTGACGGGAACGTCTTCGAAGATCTTCTCGTCACAGATAAGTGACATTATCTGGGGACCGATCTTGGCCTTGACGATGGGCATCTTGGAACCTCTGAGCGCCTTGGGCGTCTGGTCCAGTACCGCCTGGGGAAGGCCTGCCTCCCTGATCTTCATACGCTTCTTATCTATGATCAGCATGGAAACATACTGCTTGTTAGCCTGAAGCATGGCATTGTTCTCATCCTGCCTCTTCTGCATCTTCTTTCCGACAAAATACAGGACAATGAGAATTGCTATAAGTATTACAAGAACTATGATTGCTATTATTGCTGCTTTACCCATAAGTCACCTCTTTCAAAAATGCATTGTAGCAAACAAAGGCTCTGTTATCAATAATTTGTTTGTGTGAAGGGCCTTATGGTGGTACAATTGCGTGTGATACGCTTATATTTAAGAAGTTTTTTAGAAAGTGATCATATTATGAAAAGAAGAATCGTTGCATTATTTACTGTTCTTTCACTGCTCAGCCTCAGCGCATGCTCCGGTGATGAGAACGTATTCTCGGATGTTTCCGCCAATAACACTCCTGTGGCCGCTCCCGCAGACCTTGGCGAATCCGTTACCGTATTTGACTATGATATGAGTCAGTATGTCGAGGTGGGAGATTACCGTTCGCTCACCATTGATTATGAGCCCTACGATCTTACCGAGGAAGATGTCGATTACGCATACATGACCTTCCTTGATGATTATGCCAAAATGGTGGATCCCGCCAAATATGTGACCGACAGGGAAGTTCATGACGGTGACACTGTAAGCCTCAACTACTGCGGAACCAAGGACGGCGTTGCGTTTGAAGGAGGAACCGCCGAAGGATACCTTCTCAAGATAGGTTCCGGAACCTTTATTCCCGGATTTGAGGAGGGACTTATAGGCGTTATGCCCGGCGAGGAGATCGACCTTCCCCTTACTTTCCCCGAGGAGTATCATTCCGAGGAGCTTGCCGGACAGGATGTTATCTTCACCTGTACCGTAAACGGTATCATCACCATCGATTCCCTGATCGCAACCGCCAATGACAACCGCGACGAGGGAACCGATCCGATCGAGACCGAGGAGCAGTTAAGGGAGATGTGCCGTGAGGAACTCATCGAGCAGGTCAAGGCATATGACAGGGAGAACGTCCAGACCCTTATCACCCAGAACCTTTCGACCATAGTTACCGAAAAGGCGGCCTTCCCTCAGGAACTTGTCGATGCATATGATGCACTCGTGCTCAAGTCCGTCGAAAGCAGTGCGGCAATGTACGGAGTAGATTCCGAGACACTGCTTTCATATTACGGCTACACACTCGACTCCTATATCGCCGAGTTCAGCCGTCCCCAGCTTGTAAATGACGCTGCTCTCTATGTTATCGCTTCCGAGAACAACCTCCTTCAGACCGATGAGGAGTTCGAAGCTTCCCTTCAGGAATATGCCGACAGCTACGGCGTTACCATAGACGATCTTCTTACACAGCTCACCAGGGAGGAATACAGGGTATATTTCCTTGAGGAAAATACACTTAATTTCCTTACCGATCTCTATACTATCGACTGATCGAAACGCCCGGACTCATATATATTGTGGGTCCGGGCGAAAAATTCATAAATTTTCACAAAAAGTGTAAAGTTTTAAATGCTTCATTCCGATAAAGTAGGTGTAAGGCATAAAATATGCCTTGCAATACTACGAAAAGGAGGCAAAACCGGATGCGTATAGAAAGTTATTCGCAGATCCAGAGCCTGTATCAGACTTCAAGGGTTTCGAATACACAGAAGACCAAGAATACCGGTGCGGTAACCGATAAGGTATCCATCAGCAGCATTGGAAAGGACATGAAGACTGCCAAGGATGCTCTTGCAGCTACTCCCGATGTCAGAGCCGATCTTGTGGATTCGATAAAGTCAAGGATCCAGGACGGAACTTACAACGTCAGCGCAGGCAGCTTTGCTGACAAACTTCTTCAGAAATATCAGGAATTGGGGTAAAGAGTGGCAAGTCTTGTAGAGAATCTCATCAGCATACTTACGGAAGAATGTAACGAAATTGAGACGGTTCTCGGACTTGCGCGCTCAAAAACCCCGGTGATCGTTGCCGGGGATCTCGATGCGCTTGGTAAGATCACGGAGGATGAACAGTCGCATGCCGACAGGCTGCAGAACCTTGATAACACAAGGTCCAAGGTAACTGCCGACATCGCGAATGTACTTAACAGGGATGTTAACGATCTGAAATTAAAGACTCTCATCGGCCTGCTTGAAAGGACACCGGCTGAACAGAAGGCTCTGTCAGAAGTATATGACAGGCTTACCGGACTGACCCACGAGCTTGCCAGAGTAAATGAGCAGAACAGTGAGCTCCTTAAGAGTTCGCTTGAACTGGTGGATTTTGAGTTGAACCTGCTCAATTCACTGAAGGCCGCCCCCGAAACAGCCAATTATTCAAAGGGCGCCTACACCGGAGGAACCCTCGGAGTGACCAGAGGTAACTTTGACGCTAAGCAATAGGAGAGATCATATATGTCCCTGTGGAGTGACCTTTCCCTGGGTGTCTCGGGACTTCAGGCCAGCAACAACGCGTTAAACACCGTTGCCCACAACATTACCAATGCTGATACCGAAGGCTACACCAGACAACAGGTAGAATTTGACGACAGAAGATATATAACGATCTCCAAGACAGGAAGTGCGATTTCTTATCAGCAGTCAGGTCTTGGAGTTTATTATTCTAACGTAAAACAGGTTAGGGATTATTTCCTTGACAAAACATATCGTACCGAGCTCGGAAGACAGGAATTCTATGAGGTTTCCAAGAACACCTTAAATGAGATAGAGGACCTTCTCGGAGAGCTTAACGGTGCTTCATTTCAGGAATCACTGTCAGATCTGTGGACCGCAGTCCAGGAGCTGACCAAGGATCCCTGCAATTCCGTTACTCAGGGTGCTCTCGTAAGTGAGGCCGCTGAGTTTCTTGAGCGTGCACAGTCCGTTTACAGCGATCTTGCCGGATACCAGGACAATATCAATTTCCAGGTACTTCAGGATGTCAAGACCATCAACGATTACGGCAAGAAGATCCTGGAGCTCAACACCACCATCCAGAAAATAGAACTTGGACAGGAAAAAGCCAACGATTTCAGGGACCAGAGGAATCTGATCCTTGATAAGCTTGCGTCCATGTGTAATATATCCTATACCGAGGACCAGTACGGTGCCGTTTCGGTTCAGATCGAGGGTGAGGACTTCGTAAAAGGCTCCCTTTGCTTCGAGATGTGGATCGACATCGATTCCCAGACCGGATTCTATACCCCTTACTGGCCCCAGAATTCCAATTACACCGTAGCTCCCGGCGGAAACCCTCAGAATACCGACAATACCATCTTTTCATATGACGGAAAGAAGGGCGACCGCATCTACAATATCGAAGCCGCACATGTCTTCGACTTAAGCAGGGGAATATCCACTGAAAACGGTACGGATGTAGGAAAGCTCAGAAGCCTTCTTTACGCAAGGGGCGATCACAGGGCTGACTACACCGATATCAGATTCTACGACGATATCAAGGACTCCGTCCTTATGAACATACAGGCTGAGTTCGACCAGCTGATCCACAATGTCGTTACCTCGGTAAACGGCGTTCTGGAAACGGCAGCAGGCGTAAAGACCCTTGCCGCACCCACTGCATCGAGCCAGACTACCAATCCCAATGCGCCCGATTATTACGATCCCGCTGACCTTGCCCTTTACAATGCCATCAAAGCCGCAGATCCCAAGGCTTATGACGGAAAGGAATACAAGGTATACGAGGACGTCGATGACGGCTTCAACTATATGGAAAGCGCGGACGGATCGCCCTTACAGCTTTTCCAGAAGTCCACTACCGACGGATATACAAAGTATGACCTGAACTCATCCGGTCTCGGCACATACTGGGTATTCAACGAAGAGGAGATGCCCAGGGTTAACAGCCGCGGACAGGTTGTCGATTCGAACGGAAATGTTGTTGACCAGTCGGCACTTGCCGATCTTAAGTACAGCCTGTACTCCGTCTCCAATACCCGCATCAACCAGAACCTTCTTCAGACACCTTCACTCCTTGGCTTCAGGCTCAAGGACGGTTCAGAGGACATCGCGACCATGACGGCCCTCAAGAAGGTCTTCACCGATGAGAAATATACCCTGAACCCCACGGTCATCAAGAAGGTCAACCTCAACGATTATTACAGCGATCTGGTCTCACAGGTATCCAATTCCGGATATATGTACAACAGCATCTACGAGAACCAGGCCAAGACCGTATCCGCAGCCGAAAGCGCAAGGGACCAGGTTGAAGCGGTATCAAGCGACGAGGAACTCAGCAATATGATCAAGTACCAGAGTGCCTACAACGCTTCTTCAAGGTTCATCAATGTCGTTAACGAGATGATCTCGCATCTGCTCAACAGCCTTACCTGATAAAGGAAAAAATACCCGAAAAGACACATATTTACGCAAATTTAAGCGGGGAGACCTTAAGTCTCCCCTTCTTTTTACCGATATAATTATTGTGAAACCGTAGGAGGACTTTGCATGAGTTCACAATTCTTTGGATTAAATATCGCATATTCCGGATTGCTCGCATCCAATGCGAATCTGAATACCACAGCCAATAATATAGCCAATGTGCAGACGGAAGGTTACAGCAGACAGGCGGTCGATACCCAGGCAGCCTTTCCTATCCGTACTTTCCAGACCTACGGATGTGCCGGCGCAGGCGTCGACACTCTTTCCGTTGAGCGTATAAGGGACGGTTTCTACGACCAGAAGTACTGGAACAACAACTCCAAGCTCGGTGAATACAACATGAAGCAGTATTACATGAGAGAGCTTGAAGATTATTTCTACGACAGCGGTACGAACGGCGGCTTTTCACAGATCTACGACAAGCTCATGACCACCGCTCTCCAGGAGATTATGAAGGATCCCGGATCATCGAGCGCAAAGAGCCAGTTCGTCGGATATGCAGGACAGCTTACCGATTACTTCAACCAGATCGTCGGAAACC
>JAEEQL010000159.1 GCA_016285265.1 Lachnospiraceae bacterium | reverse complement strand
CTTGGACATTCTTGAACCCAGAGAATACAGATCGTTCTGAGCTCCGATAACCTTGGTACAGGTAGTCTCACCGTATGAATTAAGATCCATCCAGTAAGGAACATATCCCATGGACTTTGCTGCTGAGGCGATTGCCATGGAGATGCGGTAGTGACCGAATCCCATACGGATATTTCCTACGATGATTCCCTTCTCCATATCCCATTCGAGAGCCTCGGCATTTCGCTCGGGATCGTAATGTGCATTCTTGGAAAGATCTCCCACGAGTACATTATTTACTCCGAGACTGTCACCGATATATTTATTCTTCTCTATCCTTACGGGATAATTCTTGTCGGAATCGTCTCCGAACTTATTGATGAATTTCTGTTTTGACTTAAGTGCCTTTTTATAATCACGGGAACTTATCTTATTCCCGAATATGGCTTGGGATCTGTCCATAAATTTACCTCCTTACCGATCAACCGTTAATAACTGAATCCCAGGGATTCTTGGTCTTCTTAGCCTCAAGTTCCTTGGAAATCTCCGAGATCTTGGCATCGGTAAGAATATATTTCTTGTAGAAAACAAAGAGAGCAACGATAAGTCCGGCAACGGGAATGATCGCCATGGTCATACGAAGTCCGAGTTTGGAAGATGCGGATACGGCAAGTGAATAGTCGACAGCTTCCATGGTATCTTCGACATCTTTCTGAAGATGGTTGATCTGCAGGCAAAGTGATGCGGCAAACGCTGCAATACCGCTTGCAAGCTTAACGACAAATGTCTGCATAGAGAAAATGACACTCTCGTCACGTCTGCCGTTCTTCATTTCACCGTAATCTACGGTGTTGGCCAGGAATACCGTGGTTATTACCTGGAGAACTCCGTTAGCGGCAAAGATGAAGAAGCCGGGAATAAACAGAACAAATACCGTGCTCATTTTGGTGAATGCGATAATGAACAGAGCCGCATATCCGGTCACCGCACTTGCTATGCACAGATAGAAGATCCTGATGTTGGTCATGAATTTTCTAAGGAGCGGATAAGCGATCATCATCGAAAGTATCTGGATCGCACCGCCGAACATATTGAAGTATGTATAGCTGTCGCCCCAGCCGATACCGCCGAAATCGTACTTGAAGAAATAAATGACCAGATTGGATGTGATATAGATCGAGGTGTTGATGAGAACGATGGCTATGACAACGGTCATGGCCTGGTCGTTGGTCACAAGAGCCCTGAACATTTCGCCCACAGATGCGGACTTCATATCTACAAGGCTTTCCTCCTTGATCTTCAGACATGTGACTGTGATGAATACTACGAAGCATATCGCAATGATAAGCGCAAACCATTTAAAGCCCAGGATCTCACGTGCCGCATTACTTAGTCCCGTTCCCTCATAAAGGGATGCGATCCTCTGGACGATCATAACCGTGAAGATCGTTACAAGTGCGCTACCGACTCCGGCACAGCTTCTTGCCAGAGTGGTAAGTCCTTCACGCTCCTTGCCGCCCTTTGTGAATGCGGGGATCATCGACCAGTAAGGAATATCCATCATGGTATAGGTGACACCCCAGAGGATATAGGTAATGGCCGCATATGCCACCAGTCCGCTCGGGGACAGGTCAGGAGGACATGCGAACATTACAAAGAGCACTACGGCATTCGTCACTGTTCCGATAAAGAGCCAGGGACGGAATCTTCCCCATCTTGTGTGAGTCTTCGCAACAACTATTCCCATGATGGGATCGTTGAAAGCGTCGAACACTCTGGCCGCAAGAAGGATTATACCCATTGCGACCGAATTGACTTTCAAAAGATCCTGGAAGTAATAAAGTACATAGCTTGCGGAAAGCATATAGACCATATCCTTGCCAACGGCACCTATGCCGTAAGCTGCCTTATCGGCTCCGCTCAGTCTCTTTTTATCCATATATTCACCGTATCCTTTCATAAACATGACGGCGCGTTATGACCGAAACGCCTGCTTCAGATCAATGCTTACATCTGGGCACTTCTGTTAACGGTTACATTGAAAGGTATGACGACTTCTCCGGCCTGCATGCTGACTATGTGAAGGGAAGCCTGTCCCTCTTCGCCTACTGTGCGGAGATATGTGCCTCCCATGCCTCCCTTAAGTGAGACTGCGGAAGGTCCGATGATCCTGACGGGACCTTCTGTCTTTAAAAGAACCGGTTCGTTGAAATAAGGAAGGAGGTTTCCGTTCTGGTCCAGCGCCCTGATCCTTACCGCGGTAGCATCATAGGTTTCCTTTTCCTCCAGCTCGGAAGTGAAGCACTCTGCCGCTATGGTCACGGATCTGACAGCTTCCTTCAGAACACTCTTTACAAGCTTTCCGCCTATGTATGCGTCGAATCTGTAGACCACTGCATCTCCGCCCCAGTTGCCGACATATTTTCCGTAGAGCGAATATGCATCATCCATCGTCATGCGGTATACGGTCAGACACTTTGCCGCGACGGCCTTTGCCTTGGCACCAAGGTTATCCATTCCGTACAGGGCGTACTGGTTGAGCAGGAACTTAACATCCTCTGCCTGTGCGGGAATGAAATCCTCGCCCTTTCTTATCGCGTCGCCCACATAATCATCTATGAGTATCGGACCGTGGGGAAGATTACGGTAAGGCGAATCCGAAGGGAAGTACTCCTTTATCAGGATATCGTTCCTGTACATCTTCACGCTCTCTGCGTTTGTGTAGATCCACGACTCTCCTATCCTGCCTTCGGGATGCTCTCCGATATCCATCGTCGAGGAAATCTCAAGGATGGGTCTTGCGGGACTCTGTGCGGCATATACGTATGCGGCAAGCTTGGAATTCCTGAACATATCCGTTACGCCGTGATAGCATATACGGTCTCCGCTTCCGAAATCCTTATGGGTGTTATAATCGAACATACACCAGCCGAAGCTTCCCGCGATGTCCTGATTACCCGCCACATCGTTAATGATCTTCGCATGTCTGAGGGAATGCTCGATCCTGTGCCACTCATCGTCAAAGCTCTTGGTGGGATATATATGTCCGCAGTATTCGGTTACGAGATAAGGCTTGTCGGGATCGGAAGTAACGCTCTTCTTCGACTGGCATCCGTCGATCTTACCGCCGGTGTGGGAGAAGTCATTGAAGGTATATACATCCTCGAGGAGCTCACTCTTTTTCAGGAATCTGACTCCGCCCGTCTGTCGTGAGGGATCAAGGTTTCTTGCACACTCGTTTGTTCTCAGATAGAAATCATGATCGTCCTGTGATTCGTTGATCCTCACACCCCAGAGTATGATCGAAGGATGATTGCGGTACTGAAGCACCATATCCCTTACATTCGCAACAGCCTGCTCCTTCCAGTCATCTCCTCCGATGTGCTGCCAGCCGGGTATCTCGGTGAAAACAAGGAGTCCAAGCTTGTCACACTGGGAAATGAAAGCCCGGGACTGGGGATAGTGCGATGTTCTTACGGCATTTACTCCGAGCTCTTCTTTTAATATCCTTGCATCCTCTTTCTGGAGGGAATCGGGCATCGCATATCCGACATATGGGTAGCTCTGGTGACGGTTAAGTCCCCTGATCAGATACTTTTCACCGTTTAAATAAAATCCGTCGGTCTTCCACTCAGCGGTCCTTACACCAATCACGATCGTCTGCTCGTCAAGAGTCTTCTTGGATTTCTTATCGACGATCTCCGTTCTCAGATCATAGAGAACCGGGCTTTCGGGATACCAGAGCTTAACATCTCCGGGATCGAACTCCATTGAAAGAGCGAAGCATTTTTCCTCGGGTTCGTATTCTCCGATGAGTCTTCCTTTTCCGTCCTCACCATGTTCGCTGATGAACTGCTTTACGAGGACAGGCGCACCGTGATCACCGTCTACGAATGCGCTGGAATGGAGCCTCAGGCCCGCATCATCCTTAACGGTGTATGTGAAGAGCTGTTCCATATGGATTCCGTCGTAGACATCAATATAAACATTTCTGTATATTCCTCCGTATGTCATGTAATCGATGACATGTCCGAAGGGAGGCTGGTCGAGATCCTCATGGCTGTCGAGCTTTACTGAAATGAGGTTCTCCTGTCCGTATTTAAGAAGCGATGAGATATCTATGGTGTATGCTGTATAGCCG
>JAEEQL010000001.1 GCA_016285265.1 Lachnospiraceae bacterium | reverse complement strand
AAGCCAGACCGAGTTTTACCCTAAGCTCCTCATCCTTATAAAAACCGGATACAATGCTGTCGGTAAGCGCCAGTTCATTGTCAGGGGTACCGGCATCATGAAGCTTCTTATACAGGTATTCTTCTCCCGGAGCGGAAAGGCAGTTATCCATCTGAAGGAATATGTCTTCCATTCCGGTATCGGACCAGGTAAGTTCGTCGATATTGTCACCATGGGCCGATGCATCCGCAGACAGATCCAGAAGTCTCTGAAGTGCTTCCTTTCTTCCCTGTGAAAGCTTTCTTGAAGAAGCCTTACCGAAGGATTCACGTATAAAGAGATCTGTCTGTCTTTTCTCTTCCAGGGAAAGACGATATCCGCTTATCCCGAGCAGTATTAAGATTATCGCAACTAAAAATATTCCGTACATACTAAAAAAATGCAAAAAATCCCTGCCGGAAAATGATCCGGCAGGGACGAATCAGATTAAAGGAAAATGTACTTAAGAACAAACAGTATTGCAAGAATATACATAAGGGGCTTGATCTTCTTGAAATTACCGGTGAAGAGATTGATCACTACATAAGAGATAACACCGATGCAGATACCCTCGGAAATGCTGTAGGTAAGAGGCATAACGAGGAATGAAAGGAAAGCGGGAATTGCTTCGGTGGGATCCTTAAGATCGATACCGGTGACAGCGCTCATCATAAGGAATCCGACAAATACAAGAGCGGGAGCCGTTGCAAAGCCGGGGATCGAAATGAAGAGAGGCGAAAAGATCAGGGATACGAGGAAAAGAAGTCCGGTCACTACAGAAGAAAGACCGGTACGTCCGCCTGCGGATACACCTGAAGAGCTCTCAACGAAGGTAGTTGTAGTGGAGGTTCCGAGAACCGCACCGGCGCTGGTTGCGATGGCATCTGCAAGAAGTGCGGGACGGATGCGGGGAAGTTTTCCTTCCTTATCAAGCATGTCAGCCTTGTCAGCACATCCGATGAGTGTTCCGAGAGTATCGAACACATCAACGAAAAGGAATGCAAACATGATAACGATGAAATCAAGAACATTGAAATTGGCAAAAGCAGCTTCGGAGAAGCATGCACCGAAGGTCTGTCCGATGGATGCAAAAGAGAAATCCGCAAAACCCGAAGGAAGTGTGGAATAGCATTCAGCTGCAGGATTGGGAACATAGATTCCGACAAGTTCACAGATGATACCGAGGATCCAGGTAGCAAAGATACCGATGAGGATTGCACCCTTGATCTTCTTGATATGAAGAATGCTGATTATAAGGACGCCTATAATGGTAAGAACAGCCCATATTCCGACATCGTTGAAGCTGGCTTTGAATTTAACAAGAGTAACAAGGGTGGCATCATCGTTTACAACGATATTACCGTTCTGAAGACCGATGAAAGCAATGAAAAGTCCGATGCCTACGGAAACACCCTTCTTAAGCTGAAGAGGAATTGCGTTGAAGATCGCTTCTCTTACCGGAGTCACGGAAAGAACTATGAAGATAAGTCCTTCAATGAATACGGCAAAAAGAGCAAACTGCCAGGAATAGCCCATAATACCGCAGACGGTAAATGCAAAGTAAGCATTGAGTCCGAGACCGGGTGCAAGGGCAAAGGGGTAATTGGCCATAAGTGCCATGCACATGGTTCCGATAAAAGCGGAAAGAGCGGTGGCAATGAGGACAGCATCTTTGGGCATACCCGAAGCGGAAAGAATATCGGGATTGACAGCCAGGATGTAAGCCATGGCCATGAAGGTAGTGATTCCGGCTATGATCTCTGTCTTGAAATCAGTGCCGTTCTCCTTCAGTTTAAAGAATTTTTCAAGCATTTTTAATTCTCCTTTCTCATTTCATGAGAACATTAAATAAATACTTTTATAGAGAACAGAAAATAATTTCCGTCTGCTATCTTAGCCGGATACTATTTTGTCAGTTCTCTCCCCACATCTTCTTATTATCTCTTCGGGATCAAATCCCAGATCATATTCTCCATTGTAATACAATATCCGTCCGGAGACCATTGTCATTTTTATATTTGCCGTCTGACCGGAATATACGAGATTTTTCACGATATTGTTGACCGGCTGCATATTCGGCCTTGCCATATCGACCATTATGATATCGGCAGGACATCCTGCCTTGATCAGTCCGGAATCCTCCAGTCCCATACATCCGGCACTGCCCTTAACGGCCATATCAAGTATAACAGATGCGTCGATTCCTGCGGCATCTTTTTCCCTTATCTTGCAAAGGACGCTTGCAAGATACATTTCCCTGAACATATCAAGGCAGTTATTGCTTGCGGGGCCGTCGGTACCTATCGCAAGCTTTACTCCCCTGTCAAAAAGCTTCTTAAGCGGAACGATACCGCTTGCAAGCTTACAGTTTGATGCAGGGTTTGTAACGGTATAAATGCCTTTTTCCCTGAGGATATCGATCTCCTCATCGGTTACATGTACTCCGTGATAAATGCCCCCGCCGTAGTCGAAAAGCCCGAGCCCGGCAAGGAATCTGACAGGAGAAAGTCCGTACCTTTCGATACATCCCGAAACCTCACTCTCCGTCTCCGAGGCATGGCAATAGAGCCCGGTTTTCTTTTCACGGACAAATTCGGAAAGGTTTTCAAGTATTTCACGGGAGGTTGTGTATTCGGCGTGAATGCCTGCCTTAAAAGAAATCAGGGGATCGTATCGGTTAAGCCTGTCAAACTGATCTTCAAGCTCGGAAAGTGACGAGGTAAAATTATTCAGTCCCGAAACAATAACAGCCCTCATGCCCGCATCGGCAAAAACCTGTGCGGTTACGTCGGGCCTTAAATACATATCCATAGCGGAAACTATGCCTGCGGATACATATTCCATTATCGCAAGTCTTTGGAAATCGGCTATGTCATCATCGGTGAGTTTAGCTTCGTTGGGAAAAATATCCTCTTCAAGCCAGTTCGGAGTCGGCTTGTCATCAGCAAGTGACCTTAAGAATGTCATTGCCGAATGCGTATGGGCATCGTTAAAGCCCCTCATCAGAAGATTTCCCTTACAGTCAATCTCCCTGTCAAACATCCTGTCTTCAGGCTTTATCACAGTGTCATATATGACTTCCGCAATCTTGCCGTCACTTACGCGCACCTCACCCGCTCTCACGCTGTGAGATTCATCAAGATCAAGTATTCTTGCGTTGTACAGACGAATATTCATAAAAGAAAACCTCTATAAACTTACGCAGATCTTGAACACGGAAGGAGGCGGACTATCTGATGGAATCGGATGTGAAAGCTTCGGGCAAAAGTTCGGAAAGCTTATATACTTTCTTATCATCGATACTGCGGGCAACGATGACGGTCATATCGCTTCCGCCGAATTCGGAAAGAAACTGTCTGCATATTCCGCAGGGATAAGCATAATCGGTAATTTCGGATGCGTCCTTGAGACCTCCGACGATAGCAACGGCTGTAAACTTCTTATCGCCTTCACTTACAGCCTTGAGGGCGGCACACCTTTCGGCACATATGGTTGCTCCGTATGATGAGTTCTCAACATTGCATCCTCTGTAGATCTCACCGGAAGATGTAAGTATTGCGGCACCAACCGCATATCCCGAATAGGGACAATACGACTTTGTTCTTCCTTCAAACGCATTAAGTATCAGATTCTGGATATCTTCTTCATTCATTGGGGTTCACCGTTTGAGTAAGTTCAGAATGCGGCAATGGATGCCCTTACAAGTTCTTCAAATCTCTTTGATACCGAATCCGCAGCCTTCTGGACCTCTTCGTGATTAAGCTCTTCTCCGGTAATGCCGGCAGCCATATTGGAGATCACGGATATACCGCAGACCTTCATTCCGGCATGTCTTGCGGCGATCGCTTCGATGGCGGTGCTCATTCCGACGGCACTTCCGCCGAGGATCCTGAGAGCCTTAACATCCGAAGGTGATTCATAGGAAGGTCCGCTGAGCTGGACATACACTCCCTTAAAAAGCTCGGAGTTCTGCTCGGCAGCCTTATCAATGATGATCTGTGAAAGATCCTTGTCATAGATCCTGGTCATATCGGGGAATCTTGTTCCGAGCTCCTCCACATTGGGACCGATAAGAGGATTTCTTACAAGAAATGATATCTGATCCTCTATGAGCATAAGACATCCCGGATGGAAGCTTTCGTTAATACCGCCTGCAGCATTAGTAAGAAAGAGGATCTTTGCTCCCATGAGATACATGAGCCTGATGGGCATAACGACATCGGAAGGTTCATAACCTTCATACATATGTACCCTGCCCTTCATGCATACGACCTTCTTTTCTCCGTCGTATCCGAATATGAACTTTCCCGAATGACCCTGCACGGTTGATACGGGGAAGCCGGGAAGTTCGGAGTAAGGTATCTCGCAAACGGTCCTGATGGAATCGGCATATGCTCCGAGTCCGGATCCGAGTACAAGTGCAATGTCAGGAACAAAATCAGTCTTTTCTCTTACGGCCTTTAATGCTGTCTGCAGTTTATCGTAAGCTTCACTCATGAGATCACCTTTTTGAATGCTTTCTTTCCGCGTCTGACAAGCTTTCCGTCCTTGAGATCATCTGCGGAATACAGTGTTTTAACATCGGTTACCTTCTCATCGTCAACGGTTACACCACCCTGCTCAACGGCACGGCGTGCTTCGTTTCTTGTGGGACAGAGACCTGCTTTTACAAGGATACCGAGAATATCGATCTTGCCGTCTCTGTAATCACCCTCTTCAATCTGTACAGTGGGGATGTCGGCTCCCGAAAGATCACCGCCTCCGAAAAGTGCGTTTGCACCTGCCTCAGCCTTGTCTGCTTCTTCCTTGCCGTGAACAAGCTCTGTAAGCTCGTGAGCAAGGATCTTCTTGGCTTCATTGATCTTCGAATCTTCCCACTTGCACATCTCCTCGATCTGCTCGAGAGGAAGGAATGTGAGCATTCTGAGGCACTTGAAGACATCGGCATCGTCGACATTTCTCCAGTACTGGTAGAACTCGTAAGGAGTGGTCTTATCGGCATCGAGCCATACGGCACCCTTTGCGGTCTTACCCATCTTCTTTCCTTCGGAATTGAGAAGAAGGGTTATGGTCATTGCATATGCATCCTTGCCGAGCTTCTTTCTGATAAGCTCGGTACCGCCGAGCATGTTGCTCCACTGGTCGTCTCCGCCGAACTGCATGTTACAGCCGTATCTCTTGTAGAGCTCAAGGAAATCGTATGACTGCATCAGCATGTAGTTGAACTCAAGGAAGGTAAGTCCCTTTTCCATACGCTGCTTGTAGCACTCAGCCCTGAGCATGTTGTTAACACTGAAATGAGGACCGATGTCCCTTATGAACTCGACATAGTTAAGGTCAAGAAGCCAGTCTGCATTGTTTACGAGCATTGCCTTTCCTTCGCCGAATTCGATGAATCTGGACATCTGCTTCTTAAAGCACTCGACATTGTGATTGATTGTCTCTTTGGTCATCATCGTTCGCATATCGCTCTTTCCGGTGGGATCTCCGATCATTCCGGTACCGCCTCCAACAAGAGCTATGGGCTTATTTCCCGCCTGCTGAAGTCTCTTCATAAGGCAAAGAGCCATGAAGTGACCTACATGAAGCGAATCTGCGGTAGGGTCGAATCCTATATAGAATGTAGCTTTGCCGTTGTTGACAAGCTCCTTTATTTCATTTTCGTCGGTAAGCTGTGCAAGAAGCTGTCTCTGCTGCAGCTCTTCAAAAATACCCATCTTAAAAATCTCCTTTTAATAATTTATCTTGTTTCCATGAGCTTGGTCATCGCCTGATCAAGGCCTTTCACGGATAATTTATACATAGGGAACATCTGCTTTACGGCCGTCTCGACTTCTCTCCACGGAGCATTTCCGGGAGCCATCTTGGGATTGAGCCAGACGACCTTTTTATAGTGTCTCTTTAGGGACTTGAGCCATTCCTCACCGCTGAGGCCGTCATTCGGGCCGCGGTAGTTTCCGGTGTCCGAATAAAGCTCTTCGGGTGCCATTGCGGCGTCCCCGACTATTATAACCTTATAATCGGAATCCGTGTTGCGGAAAAGCCATTTTGTTTCAACCCAGTCACCGTTTTCGCATTCCGGTGTCTTATATACATGGGAGTAAATGCAGTTATGAAAATAATAACATTTTACTTCCTTGTAGTGGTTACTTTTATTTACGGCCTGGAAAAGATCGTTCAAAAGCTCCGAATAAGGTATCATCGTACCGCCCGAATCCATGAGAAGAAGGAGCTTGACCGAATTCTTCCTCGGCTTTCTCATCTCTATCTTAAGAACTCCGCCCTGGTTACAGGTCTCATCAACCGTCTTGTCGATATCAAGTTCCCTCTCGGGAGTATCGAGTCTGGAAGAGAACTGTCTGAGTCTTCTGAATGCCAGCTGGAACTGACGGTTGGTCATGACCCTGTCATCACGGAAATCGCGGTACTTTTTGGCTCCGATGACCGCAAATGCGGATTGGTAACCCGTTGCACCTCCGACTCTTACGCCTCCGATATTACCTCCGGTATTACCGAAGGAAGTCTTACCCATTGTTCCTATCCAAAAGGACCCTCCGTTATGCTCGGAATCCTGATCCTTAAGACGCTGCTTGAACTTCTGCTCGACATCTTCTTTGTCGATTATGATGCCTTCGCCTTCCATCTTGTTCAGATGATCCTTGGCTTCCATCTCTGCAAGCTGCATCATATCGGACTTATCCAGCCAGCGGAGCATTTCCTTGCCCACTTCAGGGTCACTTTTGATCTTACCGAAACATTCCTCGAATGCCTCATCATACTTGTCGTAATCCGTCTCGGACTTTACCAGTATCATTCTTGCACAGTGATAAAACCTTGAGAGCTGGCCTCCGATCAGGGAAGCATCAAGTGCATTCTCCAGATCGAGCCACTCTCCCAAAGTAACATTGATACCGTGCTTTCTTAAACTTTCAAAGAAATTCAAAAACATTTTTAAACTACTCCGCGATTGACACGGAATGTATGAGTCTTCTCGCTTTTTTCGGCGTAAAGCGCGAAACTTATTCGACGAATATTTCAGCTCATGCCGCAGGCCATTCACTTCGTTCAGGCCAGGCGTCCGTTTCTAACGCAGACGCCGAAGCTCGAATCCTCATACATTTCGCGTCACCCGCAAATTTACTTCTATAAATTATTTATTCGAAATTATGATGAGCGGTCTGCTCGAGGTCTTCATCTTTCTTGACTACAACTCCGATGAAAGGAAGCCTGGTCTTGATCTGTCCGTAAGGAATTCCGCCTATCTGAAGTGCATTGATCCAGTCAATGAGCTCTGATGTGGAGGGTTTTTTGCGGATATCCCTTATATCACGTATCTGATAGAAAACATCCATTGCCTCGGCAAGAAGATGCTCCTCGACATCGGGGAAGTGAACCCTGATGATCTCTTCCATGAGTTCCTTACCGGGGAATTCAATATAATGGAAAATGCATCTTCTGAGGAATGCATCGGGAAGTTCCTTCTCCGCATTTGAAGTGATGATCACGATGGGTCTGTTCTTAGCCTTTACGGTTCTCTTGGTCTCGTTTATATAGAATTCCATCTGGTCGAGTTCCCAGAGAAGGTCATTGGGAAATTCAAGGTCTGCCTTATCTATCTCATCGATAAGAAGAACAACCTGATCTTCGCTCTCGAAAGCTTCACCGAGTTTTCCGAGCTTGATATAGTGGGCTATATCATCTACTCCGCCCTCACCGAACTGACCGTCATAGAGTCTCTGGATGGTGTCATACATATAAAGACCGTCCTGGGCCTTGGTAGTGGACTTAATGTTCCAGATGATGAGCTTTTTGCCGAGAGCATCGGCAACGGACTGTGCAAGCATGGTCTTGCCGGTTCCGGGTTCTCCCTTGATGAGGAGAGGCTTTTTAAGGGCTATCGCAATATTAACGGAATCCATAAGCTCCGGGCTTGCAACGTATCCACTTGTTCCTTCAAATTTTTCCATTTAAATATCTCCGTTAAAAAATTTATCAAGTTCAGTCCTGAGAACATCTTTGCTTATCGATTTCAAAAGATATCCCTGAGGATTAAGTTTCATTACATTTCTGACACTGTCCTTGTCCGACTTGCTCGTTAGGAATATTACCGGAATATCCCTCGAAAACTCTTCGCTCCTGATCATCTCGAGGATCTCGGGCCCCGATGCCACGGGCATCATGTAATCTAAAAGTACAAGATCCGCATGATTCTTCGCAAGCCATGTAAGTGCCTGTATGCCCGAGTTGGCCATATAAACCTTATACTTATCTTTGAGCCAGTCTCTTACCGTTCGAAGATAAGTCGTGTCATCATCAACGATCAATACGCTCTTTTTATCGCTGTCTTCACGGGCGGTCGTCTGAACGCCTCTTAAAAGCGCGATGAGAACCTGCATATCGATCGGTCTTTCCAGTTTACCGGCAAGGAAGTTATCCGAAATGTATTCGTTAACGACCGCAAAATCGGCAGGCGATCCGATCAGTATGAGCTTCTTTTCGTCGTCGTTGCATTTATCCTTCAGATAAATGAGCAGATCCGGTCTTTCAAGAATGGATTCATCCATATACAGGATGATTATCCTCTTTTCGTCTATCGAATTCTTTATGTAAGGCGACTCGGTAGATGAAAAGGAACACAGAAAACCTTCGGCTTCAAGCTTATACTTGATGGCATTTACCATAAAGCTGTCTATTTTGCTCACCATAAGAACGGATTCACTCATAATGCCTCCTTTGCGCTGCTGAGAACGGCATCCCAGTCAAGCGCTTCCATGGATCTTTTTATCTTATCAAGTCTGTCCGCATCGGCTTTTTCGAATTCATACTTGCGAAGTGATTCGAAGATGATCTCTATGCTGTCATAATCCATCATAAGTGCCAGTTCATAAATGGTCCTGTAAGCATCGACCGTAACATCCGGTGTTGCGGGAATCTTATCAACCTGTTCGGACGGGGACATTCTCTCCGAAAGAAGCTGTTTTAATGTTCTGTATTCCTTAAGCAGGTCTTCTGTCTTGTCATTTATGAAATCAGTGTTATGATCCTTGCCCGCGGCTTCCAAAGCTCTTGCAAGTTCCGAAAGCTCGGTTGCACCGATTATCCGTGCGGAACTCTTTAAAGCATGGACTCTGATCGTATATCCGTCAATATCTCCCGTGGTATAAAGTTCACTGATCTCATCTGCCTTGGCATCAGCCGTGCTTACAAAGATCTCTGCGGCCTTTTTGAGGCCTTCCTCGGAACCGCAGTTATAGATTCCCTGTTCCACATCGAGGCCTTTAATGCCGATAAACATATCCGCTTCCCCGGTCCGTTCCGGCTTAAAGCTTTCTTCCTTGACCTGGGTATGTGTTTTAACCTTTTCGGTACCGTCAGCCAGATCATAGGATGATGTGATATCGAGTGATAATTTCTTCTTATCCTCACCTGTACCGACAACGCTGACCTTATCCTTGGGAAGATACAGAAGAAGCATCGCGTCGATGATATCGGAATCATCATCGATACTGAGGTAATCGGTATAAGTGTCGTAGATGACCGCAGGGTCGATAACAGTATTCTTCCCGGTAATAAGAATTACAGGTATGTCCACGCTGTTCCAGATATATGTCTTGATGGAACGGTTATCATCAGAACGCAGACCGTCTTCAACAAATACGATATCGTAATCGCCGCCTGAAAGTCTTTCGATACATTCGTCACAACCGTATACGACATCTATCCTTGCCATGGTGGTAAGGAAAAGTCTTGAAAATCTGTTAATACTTTCCCTGTCCCGGCCAGCGATGAGGATCTTGGTACCCGGTGCGATAAGAGGTCTTGAAAATGTGGAAGCAAGCATGAATCCCGAAATACCCGATCTGCTACCCGCCTTGATAAGCGTATCCATCGTGGCAAGAGGAAGGAATTTACCCACTGCCCTGAGAAGGGATCCGCCTGTGAATGGTTTGGGAAGGAATGAATCAAAGCCTTCAGAAATATATTTTTCCTTTTCGCCCCTGACCGCATTTGCCGTTACAACGATTATCGGTGTCAGGTCGCAAAGGGAATTATCCCTGATATAATGCATTGCCTCAACGCCGTCCATGACTGGCATCATATGATCCATCAGGATAAGATCGTAATCATTTTTGGAGACCATCTCGATGGCGGTCTTGCCGTCTGCAGCTCCTTCAACGGTAAAACCGAACTGTTTAACGGTACGCACCAAAAGCTCCATGTTCAGTTCATTATCGTCAACACAGAGTATCCTGTACATCGAGGAATCGGGATATGAACCTGTATCGGATAATGCAAGGCCTTCAAAGCCGGATTTGGATACGAAATCTTTCGAATTCTTCTTTTCTTCGATATCGAAACCGACATTCAGATAAAGCTCTTTTTCTATATCTTCGAGGGAGATCAGCGCACTGCTCCCGTACTCGCTGATATCGGACATGTTATCGACTATATCCGTGAAGAACTGATCGAGCCTTCTTGCCCCCTTGAATGCACTTGCCGCATTTTCCTTAACATCATCGGAAACATTGGCTTTAAGGATCTCTTCGGTATAACCCATTATCGCGTTAATGGGAGTTTTGATCTCATGTGAAAGATGGGAAAGGAATGCGCTCTTTGCTTCATCGGATCTTTTGATCCTTTCGAGCGCCCTTTTTTCGTCCATTCTGACACGGTCAAGTTCATCCAGCGTATTGACCAGTTCGGTATATTCGGGAGTTTCCAGAGTAAGGAACAGCATAAGGAGACAGATGCCTCCGACAAAATATGCCATCTGCGCTCTTTCCTCGAGCTTGACCTGAACTATGAAAATCACGAGAACTATCAGAAATCCGCTGGAAAGAAATGTCCTCTGAACCTTTGTGAATCTCTTTTTCCTGAAAAAGGAAAGAGATACTCCGAGGGCAATATAATAAAGCGGGAACAGATAACCGACCGTTTCGTACAGAACATTTCTGACAAGACCGATACCCGGTACGTACGTAAAAGCGATGCCGGTGAAATAGTTTATGATCAATATGATCACATAGACAGAATTGATCGCATAAGCGATCATGTTCAGCACATGTTCGTTTTTGGTAAGACCCGAAAAAGCGACCATGTACAAATAGAATCCCATGGAACTGCTGAGTCCCATCAGGAAATTGAGCGAAAGGAAAACAATATGGAACCATGCGGGGAGCGTATCACCCCACATAAAGGTTATGCCGGTGACAATGTCTAAAAGTGTTCCCACCGTTGTAAGAAGGGCATATATCTTGAACCTGTAATTCGTAGCCTTGGTGTCACGGTCATCCTTGTAATTGCCGTACACAAAAATAAGCAGTATCAGCTCAATGGGCAATACCGAAAGTTCAAAGTATATATTGTAGCTCTCATTGAAGATCAACTTATCTTTACCTTACCTGTAATTCCTGGCTCTCTTGTAAATTCCCAATGCCGACTTGTAAAGATCGTCATAGCCTTCGGAATACTTCCTGATATCATGTTCGGATCTGATACCGGGACAAAAATACGATTCATCATTGATATCGATCTTGTCGGAAGGAAGATATTTTATGATCATATCCTCAAAGGTTGCGGGATTGACAGGCTTGGAAACGGAATCTGTAAATCCGCCTCTTCCAATGTCTTCTTCGGTGATCGTATCCGATTCATCCACTATGGCAATGCATGGTTTTCTCACATCGAGTATATTGGGCTCACCGCTTCTTATATGCTTTATCAGCTTGATGCCCTTGTCATCCTTCATATCGAGATCGGCAAAGATGACATCATACTCATTGATCCTTATCAGTGTAAGTGCTTCCTCACAGTCCGATGCAACGTCAATGGATACTCCGGAAGGCTCAAGAAGAGTCTTGATCACGGAAATGCTGCTGCGGTCCTTTTCCGCATAAAGGATCCTGGAAGAAGGAGAATAAAACCTCACTGATTCAACACTGTCGATGAAGGATTTTTTCCTTACAACCTTTTTGATGTCACCTATTCCGGTTGAATCCACGATCTCCGTATTGACAGTAAGGTCGAATGCCAGCTCTTCGTCAACGGTCTCAAAAACCTTGAAATCTCCTCCGATGGCTTTGATGACATTACCGGCAATAAAGAATTCCAGCAGACCGGTTTCTTTCTTGGAAAACAGAAGCTTATTATCGGAAAGGCCGTTCAAAAGAAGGTTCTCGAGATTGGAAGCATCGGAAACAAGAGACTCGCAAATTATCCTGAAAGTGATCTCACACTCTCCGTCTCCGGTCTCTTTGTGTATGGACGAAAACTTAACATAACCTTTGGTGGAATTCTTGCTGATAAAAGAAAACAGATTGATCAGACTGCGCCTGGTTTTCTCGTAATCTCCCCTTATGATGCTCGGAGTATCTTTATCCAGTAACAGATCAAGGATAATGCCCTTGTTTCGAAGCGAAGGTCCGGAAATGCTTATGACATCTATAAGCAGAGAGGCAAGATCGATGTCTTCCCTGTGAACTTCGATCAGTCCCCGTTCAAGCTTCGTGTAATCGAGTGTTCCCTGCATAAGGGCTATCACATCCTCTCCGGATGTTTTGATGTGATACGCATGATCCCTGATAATGTCGTCATGACTTTCGCGAATGATCAGCTCATTCATTCCGAGCACGCGGATCATCCCGCTTTTAACTTCACGGGTCAGATTGCTCAACAGGATATTTCTGTCATCACCGATCTGTCTGATCTTTTCATTTAATCTTATGTTCTCAAGGAAGTATTTTTTCCTCATTTTGATGTAAAAAGTACCGGATGCTGTCAGAAACAGCACCGCGATTATCAAAACAGAGGAAAATATTAAGATTTGAAAAGAGGCATCACCACTGAGTATCGGATACTTCATCCTTCTTTTCCCTGAGCATAAGTTCTTTGACCGCTTCTCCGGCATCCTTTCCTTCGAAGAGGATCAGATTGACCTGTTCTATGATGGGAAGACTTACTTCATATTTCCTTCCGAGTTCGATGGCAGCTTTTGCGGAATATATTCCTTCGACAACCATTCCCACTTCTTCCTGTGCCTCCTTAAGACTCTTGCCTTCACCGAGAAGTATTCCGCATCTTCTGTTGCGGGAATGCATGCTGGCACAGGTTACTATAAGGTCACCCATTCCGGTAAGTCCGCTGAATGTCTCGGGTCTGCAGCCCATCTTGACTCCGAGCCTTGAGATCTCCGCAATTCCTCTGGTGATAAGAGCCGCCTTTGCGTTATCTCCGTAGCCGAGTCCGTCCGCAATACCTGCCGCAAGAGCTACAACATTCTTGAGTGATCCTCCAAGTTCAACGCCCTTTACATCCGAGCTTGTATAAACCCTGAAGGTCTCCGTCATAAATACGTCCTGTACAAAATGTGCGGTTTCCTTGTTATGGGAAGCCACTACGATCGTTGTGGGCATAAGTCTGGAAACCTCCTCGGCATGTGTGGGACCGGAAAGAACACACACGTCAGCATTCGGTATCTCATCGCTTATCTGCTCGGAAAGTGTCTTGAGAGTTCCTTCCTCAATACCCTTTGCAACGTCAACAATGATCTGTCCGTCTTTGATCTGAGGAGCAAGCCTCCTTGCGGTCTTTCTGGTAAAGGAAGAAGCGACGGCCATGACAAGGATATCCCTGTCAGTTACCGCTTCCCTGTCATCAAGGGTATATCTGACGCTTTCGGGGATCGTTGCCCCGGGAAGCATCTTGTGTGCATGAGTGGTGGAAAGCATTTCAATCTCGGATTCGACTGCCGACCATACAATTACATCATGTCCTGCATTTGCAAGAAGGATGGTAAGTCCTATACCCCATGTACCTCCGCCGAGAACTGTTACCTTTGCCATATCTGACTCCTTTCGGGAACGTTATACTTCATTCTTTTTCCTAAGATAGGTTTTTCTCTCTTCTCCCTTGATCAGCCTGACTATGTTGGATCTGTGCTGCCAGTAAGCAAGGATCATCAGGAAAAGTGCTATGACATACATCTCTGTTTTAACAGCCTGCGGAATTCCGTCATATATACCGAAAAGGTTGAGCTGACAGGTTACAACAAGCTGTATGAAGAATCCCGCATAAAGAATGAGGGATCCGAGACTTACAAAATGAGTGAGAAGGTACGGAACGAAAAAATATGCGAGTCCCGGGAAAAAGAAGGATCCGTGAAAAGCAAGGATCATTCCGCCTGTAGCCGCAATACCCTTTCCTCCTTTGAAATGCATATAGAAAGGAAAATCGTGGGCGAGAATGCATCCCGCTCCGCCGTAGAGAATAAGCAGGAATCTGAGATCGGGATACATCTGTGCGAAAGTAAATCTGATTATGAGCGTGGTGATGATGGCCTTGAGCATATCTCCGGCAAACACAATAAGTCCTGCCTTGGTGCCCAGGACCCTGAGTGCGTTGGTGGTACCGGAATTACCGCTTCCGTAATTCCTGATATCAACGCCTTTGCATTTACCGACTATGTATGCCGTCTGGATGAGTCCCAGTGCGTATCCAATGAGAAAGCACCATAAACGAGCCATATCATTCACCTTTTCTTTCCCTGACAATGAATTTGAGAGGCGTACCCTTAAATCCGAAATTCTCACGTACCTGATTTTCTATGTATCTGATATATGAGAAATGTGCCAGTTCCTTGTCATTCACGAATATAACGAACGTGGGCGGCCTGCTCGAGACCTGGGTAATGTAATACAGCTTGAGGAACTTACCCTTGTCATTGGGAGGCTGCTGCATTGCAACCGCTTCCGCAAGTATCTCGTTCAGCGCACCGGTTCCGACTCTCTTGTCCTGGCTCTCCCTGACCATATCTATGGTCTCAAAAAGCTTGCCGAGTCTCTGCCCGGTAAGTGCGGAAATGAAGATTATCTCCGCATAGGGCATGAATGAAAGTATATTCCTGACGTTTTCAGTGAATTTATAGATTGTCTTGTCGTCTTTGTTAACGGCATCCCATTTGTTGACGGCGATGATGACTGCTTTGCCGCGGTCATGAGCAATACCTGCGATCTTCGCATCCTGTTCGGTAACGCCTTCCGTAGCATCGATGACCAGAACTGCAATATCCGCTCTTTCGACCGCACTGACGGTTCTTACGATCATATAATGCTCAAGATCATCCTTGATCTTGTTCTTCCTTCGAAGTCCTGCGGTATCGATGAAGATGTATTCCTTATCGCCATACTGAACCCTTGTATCAACGGCATCGCGGGTTGTACCGGCAATATCCGAAACTATGAGTCTGTTCTCACCGAGAAGCTTGTTGATAAGTGACGATTTGCCGGTATTGGGCTTTCCGATAACGGCAACCTTGGGAGTATCCTCATCCTCTGCAGCCTCGGTATCTTCGTCGAAATAGCTTACAACCTTATCGAGAAGTTCACCGAAGCCGAGCATATTGGTGGCTGAAATGGGATAAGGTTCACCTATTCCGAGATTATAGAACTCATAAACATCGGACTGCTGCTTTTCGAATGAATCCACCTTGTTTACGACAAGGATGACCGGCTTTCTTGACTTCCTGAGCATGGAACACACACCCGAATCGGCATCCTGAAGTCCGGTCTTGGCATCGGTGACGAAAAGAATGACATCCGCCGTATCAATGGCGATCTGAGCCTGGTCCCTCATGGATGACAAAAGGAGATCCTTGGACTCGGGCTCGATTCCGCCTGTATCGATCATCGTGAAATTGTAATTAAGCCATGAAACGTCGGCATAGATCCTGTCCCTGGTGATTCCGGGGGTATCCTTGACAATGGATATCCTTTCACCCGCAAGGGCATTGAAAAGTGTCGATTTTCCGACATTCGGTCTGCCGACGACGGCAACTATGGGTCTGCTGCTCATAACTGAAAAACACCTGTTTAAACACAAAAATATCAGCTGATCCCCAAGCAGGAATCAACAAAGTCGTAACCATTAGATTTTATCGTATATACGCGTACTTGTAAAGCATCCGAGACCTGTGAAACCGTGTAATCATCAAGGAAAACGTCGGTTCCGGCCCTCACGACGGACTCGGGCAAACGAACCTCCGTTCCAAGGTCAGTGCCCTTTAGCTGGGCTATGATATCCCTGCCCGTAAGAAGACCCGAAACCGTGATCCTCTCACCGAAGAAATCGTTCCTTACGGGGATCACGTTAAGCTTAAGTCCGGGCACCTTCGATTCGATCTTTTCGGCTGTAGATCTGATTATCGGATATGCCAGCAGTCCGGTCACCAGCGAAATATGCCTTGAACGGTCGACTGACTCAAAGCTTCCGTCCTTTTCCCTCTTTGCGATCTGTTCATCCGTCTCATCCATGAATGAACGCATCATTCCGACACCGTTTTCAATCTGAAGATACCCGTCATAGCGGTCGCTTTCCGGAAGATTCGTCTCTGCTGTAAGATACCACTCGTCGCTTGCGTGTACGAAGTGAATTCCGTACTTTTCATAAGCGATCTTCTGGTATTTTTCGATGATCCCGATGACCTCTATGCAGTCTTCCTTTTCAAAGGGATCAAGGTGAAACAGACCGTCGCGGTATTTGGAAAGCCCGACGGGAACAACGGAAAGGCTCCTGAAAGAAGGAATGAACTTCATAAGCTCCGAAATCGAGTATTCAAGCTCCTTACCGTCATTGATGCCCTTGCAGAGAACTATCTGTCCGTTCATCTCGATCCCTGCCTCGGCAAGAACATTAAGCTTGGAAAGTGACGAACCCGCAAAACGGTTACCCAGCATCTTACATCTGAGTTCGGGATTCATCGTATGAACGGATACGTTTACGGGGGAAAGATTGTATCTGACGATCCTGTTTAAGTCCTTTTCGGACAGATTGGTAAGGGTTATATAGTTGCCCTGAAGGAAAGAAAGTCTCGAATCGTCATCCTTGAAATACAGGGTATCCCTCATTCCGGGAGGCATCTGGTCTATAAAGCAGAAAATGCAGTTGTTCGAGCATCTCCTGTATGTGTCCATGAGACCGTTTTCGAATACGATGCCCAGATCCTCATTCTCACCCTTTTCAATGTCATATTCCCATTCCTCACCGTCCCTTAAGACAGTAAGGATGAGATTGTCGGACATGGTGAAAAACTGATAATCGAAGATATCCTCTATCTCCTGATCATCTATCCTGATTACAATATCGCCGGGCAAAATGCCCAGCGAATCTGCGATCGAACCTTTATTAACGCTTTTGATGATATGGCTTTTACTCAAGTCTTGCTCCGGATCAGATCTCTACATTCAGACGTGCATTGTAGTTCTCGAGAACGGCATGCATCTTCTGTGTATTGTCCATAACATTGGACATGGATGAATCATGGTTCATAAAGTCGATTATGGAGGCAATGAACTTGCACATATCGGCTTCGATGAAATAAGGTCTGTCATAGATCTCGGGAGGAAGATAAGTCAGGTTGGTGGTGATGACCCTGTCGAAATAACCCTTCTCGTAAGCCTTATCGAAATTATCGAGTCCTTCGGTGAACAGACCGAATGTGGTACAGATGAATACTCTTCTCGCATTCATCTCCTTGAGCTGTCTTGCGGTATCAACCATCGAACCACCCGAAGAGATCATGTCATCGATTATGACAACATCCTTACTGTCTATGTTATCGCCGAGGAATTCGTGAGCAACGATGGGGTTCTTGCCGTTTACGATCTTGGAATAATCACGTCTCTTATAGAAAGTACCGGTGTTGAGACCGAGAACATTCGCAAAATAGATAGCTCTTTCAAGTGCACCTTCATCGGGTGCGATAACGACCATATGGTCCTCATCCACGATAAGATCGTCCTCATTCGTAAGAAGAGCCTTGATGAACTGATAGGGAGGCATGAAATTATCAAAGCCGATAAGGGGGATGGAATTCTGAACCCTGGGATCGTGTGCGTCGAAGGTTATGAAATTGGCCATGCCCATATCGCTGAGTTCCTTGAGCATATAAGCGCAGTCCATGGATTCACGACCGTGCCTTCTGTGCTGTCTTCCTTCATAGAGGAAAGGCATAATGACATTGATACGGTATGCTTTTCCGTCGATCGCTGCGATGATCCTCTTAAGATCCTGATATATGTCATCGGGTGACATATGGTTCTCAAATCCGTTCATCTTATAGGTGAGCGAATGGTTTGTCACATCCACGAGGATAAAGAGGTCCTTGCCTCTTGTTGACTGCTGGATGTGGCATTTTCCTTCACCGCTTCCGAATCTCGGAATTGAAAAAGGAACCCTGTAATCGTCCATCTGGTATCCCTGGAATGCGGGATCATTCTTGACCAGATCGTTGTGAATGTCCTTACGGAATGACGCAAGATACGAATTCACACGGTCTCCCTTCATTCCGAACGAAGGATGGACCAATAGTCCGAGCTGCCCTACGGGCATTGAATTTTCAAGTTCCAGTACGTTAGGCATGATTTGCTTCCTGTTCTTAATACATTTTCGATACAGATTATAACACAAAAGGCAGCGGGCTTTATTGTTCTTCGCTGCGGTTTGTACTTTTTTCTTCAAGCTCGGAGCTGAACTCGGGGATCGAGATATCGGTCACGAACAAATCGCCGTCAACTATGACCTTAAAGGTACCGCCCTGCGCCTGTGTAAGGCTCTTTGCGATAAAGAGTCCGAGTCCGCTTCCTTCACCGCTCCTACTCTCATCTCCCCTGATAAACCTTTCCGTGAGCTCGTCGCCCTGGAATCTGGGTCTTATGGCGGATACATTCTTGATCTTGATATAGGCGAATCCGTCCGATGCGGTGTAATCGACATAGATCCTTGTTCCGCTCATGGCATATTTGCAGATATTTTCAAAAATATTATCGAATATCCTCCATGTACATCCGGGATCGGTATAGATAAATGCCCTGGGGAAATCATTCGTGACAAGCTCAAGCTTCGAATTCTTAAACCTTCCCTCATATTCTCCGAGCGCCTGGTTCAAAAGTTCGGTAAGATCCGTCTTTTCCCTGTTGAGCTCAACCTGTCCGGAAGAAAGCTTGGATGCTTCGAGGAGATCTTCAAGAAGTTTTTTAAGCTTGATGGATTTTTCACCGATAACGGAAAGGTATTCCTTTTTCTTTTCCTCGGTAAGATTGTCCCTCTTCAGAAGATCGGAATAGTTGATTATCGAGGTTAGAGGCGTCTTAAGGTCATGCGAAACATTGGTTATGAGCTCGGACCTGAGCTGTTCTTCCATAAGAGAGGATTCTACCGCCGTCTTGATACCGTCTCCGATATTGTTGATGCTGTCCGCAAGTTTCCTGTTCTCATAGCGGAGGTTAGAAACATCTATCTTGTAATCGACTTCACCGGCCCTTATCCTGGCAATTCCGTCAAGCAGTTCCTTCTTTTCGGCTGTCACAAGGAAAAGCGTGATGCCGACGAAGATATCGACCAGAACCAGTACCGAGAATACGATGGCGGAGATCGCAACATTATCAAGATTCATCATACCGTAGACAGCACCGCCGACATTTACGATAAGGAAAGCTCCGTAAGGGATCAGAACATACCACGAAGCCGATGAACCGCCCGAATAAATGAGAGCGAACCAGTCGAAGAACATCTTGATCCTTTTGAGGAACGAATACTCAAAGAGAACGCCCGCTCTTATCCTTCTTACAAAGGAGAAAATAATAAAAGCACCGGTAAGCGAAAGCAGGAATCCGAACATGCCGAATATAAGATAGGACGATATTCCGGCATTTTTGAAGGGGCCTCCGTTTTCAAAGGTTACCCTGCAATAATTTACATTGATAAGCTGCTTCAGATAATCGAAATATAATCTGGCAAGGAAAAATGCACCGACTGCAAATGCGGCCATCACCTCGATCCAGATCTTATCCTGAGGGAAAACCCTGAACTCTTCTCCTTCATCGGTATATTCGACACCGGTGATAAAGAGCAGATAAACGAAAAGAGCAAGATAGATAAAAGTAAGGAATGCGATGACTATCATGAACAAGCCCGAGATCTGTTTTACGGAATCATATCTGCAGAGCAGATCGTAATAGATATCGTTCGCCCTGGATGTCGTGTCGTCAATATACATCCAGACATGGGTATTGTCGGGATAGACATCGGGATAGATCATTATGGAATCGGTGATGACATTCTCGGGAATATCGGAAAGTGTCGAATACTCAAGATCGTCATAATAGCATATGATGTAATACAAATGGCTTGAGTATATATCCGCAAGAGAAGCATCATCGTACTTCTTCGAATCGGGATAATTCGTATACACCCTTGTATTGCCTTCGGTATCCTTAGTCCTTATGGTATATACGAGATTGGAATTGTCGTCTTCGTAAAGCTTTTCTCCTTCCCTGTAAACATCGTATGCTGCGGAAAAGAGCGAGGAAGTTACCTTAAGTTCATCAATGGCCGTAAAGTATCCGTCCCAGTTACGGATGGACTCCTTATAGCTCATGAATGAGTTAAAGCCGGCATCATCGATTACGGGCTCCTTGAAGGTGACATAGATCATGCCGTCTTCCCAGCTGGACAATGAAACAAGCTCGGGATATTCCCTGACACAGTACTGGGCTACAAGGTTGATCAGATCCGAAGGCGCAGTGTTGCGTATGGCCTTTACGACATTCTCATCCACACCCTCTTCGTCTTCTTCGGAAACATTGGTCGTATATTTCTCCGAGAACTTATATCTGTTAATGGTCTCGAAGCCGATGAAGTAAAGATTTCCGTAAGGATCAAGAGCGAAATTTTCCGCATAGAGTGGATCTCCGAAATAATAGACAAAGTCCTGAACGGTAAGGCTTCTTTCGTTATATTCAATACCTCTTCTTCCGAGGTTGATAAGATCGGAAAGATAGAGCTTGATGCTCACCTTATAAGCACCGTGATAATAATCGGACAGTTCAACTATACGGTTATCCTTTAATCCGTTCTGGGCACCGAGTATTTCCTTTGCGGCAGTATACTTCATGATATCGGATGCCTGACGGGAGAATATATCGGTGATTATGCCGTCGATCTCTTCGGTCTCCTGAGAGGGAAAGGGATTGAGCGCATACCTGGAATCTCCTCCGAGATAGCTTACGGAAATATAACTGCAGAAAAATATGTCGGCCAAAAAGAGTACGGAAATAAATGCACATAAGTGCATTCCGAGATGGAACATTAATTTTTTGGCTCTGGTCTTTTTCATAGATCTTCTATCTTATATCCTACTCCCCATACAACTTTAAGGAACTGGGGCTGACCGGGATCTATCTCGATCTTCTCCCTGATATGTCTGATATGGACAGCAACGGTATTGTCCGTCGCAATGGGAGCTTCGTTCCAGATGGATTCATAGATCTTGTCAGTGGAAAAAACGGTTCCCTTATTCTTCAGAAGAAGCAGGAGGATGTTGTACTCAATCGGTGTAAGCTTTACGGGCTGTGAATCGACGGTAACGGTCTTGGTCTCATCATTTATGCTGAGTCCGCCGCAATTGTAGATATGAGTATTACCGCCTTCGTTGATGCTTCCGAGAAGCGTGTATCTCCTTAAGTTTGACCTGACTCTTGCGGTAAGCTCCGCAGGAGAAAAAGGCTTGGTGATATAATCATCCGCACCGGCATTAAGTCCGGTGACCTTATCGTTTTCCTCCGATTTTGCGGACAGGAAGATTATGGGAAGAGTACTGCTCTCCCTTATCTTTTCCGCAACTTCGATGCCGTTCATAACAGGCATCATGATGTCGAGGATAACGAGCTGAATGTCCTCTTTTCCGAGGATCTCAAGCGCATCGGCTCCATTATATGCTTTATATATAAAGTGTCCGTCATCCTTGAGATAGACTTCTATCGCCTCAACAATGTCTTTATCATCATCACAAACAAGAATATTTGCCATAGTCACCCCACGTAGTAAAATGCATTTTCTATATGTTTTATTTCATCACCGGTGATTCCGATGCAATCATATCTGACCTGATGATTCATGTATTCACGGTGAGAATTCAGATAGTATGCGGAAGCCCTGCTTATCTTCCGCTGCTTTGCCGCAGTCACGGCTTCCAAAGGATATCCGTTCTTTGAGCTCTTTCTGTATTTTACTTCCGTAAAAACAATCTTGCGGTCCGGAGTGACAGAAATGATATCTATCTCACCGAACTTGTTGAGCTCGTTTCTCGCGATTATCCGATGTCCTTTCTTTTTGAGATATTCAATTGCAATGGTCTCGTGAAAAGAACCTTTTTCCCGGTTATCTGTCACTTCAGCTTACTCTTGATCTTATCCATCGAATCAACGAAGATCAGGATCTCGGCAACCACCTCATAAAGCTCGGGAGGTATCAGATCGCCGATCTCAAGTTTTGAAAGCGTGTTTGCGAGCTTATCATCCTCGTGTACGGGAACATCGCTTTCCTTTGCCTTTTCGATTATCTTCTCGGCCAGGGCTCCCTTACCGGAAGCTATGACCCTGGGCGCCTCATCGCTCGGATCGTATTCGAGGGCGACCGCTGTTTTTATCTTTTTCTTTTCCTCAGCCATTATGCCCTCACATCAAAAGATCTCATTCCCGCTTGGAAAGATCCGCCCATGCCGCCCGCATGCAAAAGAAGGAGATTTACTCCGCCGCCCGAGAGCGCATCTTCTTCGGGAGTTTCTTCCTCGCCTTTAAGCGTCATCTTACAGGACAGATCGTATCCTCTTTTATTCAGTCTTTCATTGAGGATATGAATGTTCTCCTCTAGGAAAGTAAGTATCTCATCATCGGCCACGGTAAAGTTTGTCTGAACCTTTCCGCCGGACTTAAGATCCATTGAGACATAGACATCAACGGGTCCGAGATGATCCATATCAAGATGCATGAATGCGGTCACGGTCGAATCATCGGATGACATATTCTTCCTGTTCGAATAAACATACAGATCGCCGTGCGCATTGTCCCCTCCCGAAAGCTTGAGAGGAAGCTGGATATATGCATACATCTGATTGATCTGATTAAGGAAATCAAGATTGGAACTCATATTGTCGGCCGCACGGAACGCTGCACTGTTCTCGGCATTAACGCTTGCGAGTCCTTCTTTTAAAATATTTATCTGATCTCCGAGCCTCCTGTATAAAGCTTCGACCTTATCCTTGTCGGCAACCTCCGAAGGTGATATCCTCCACTGATCCTTAAGGACATCAAATACAAGATTTCTTACGGACTTAGAGGAAACAAGTTCCTTTAATCCGTCTGTGTTTTCCTCTGCAAAAGCCTTAGCCTGAAATGCGGAGATATCCTTAAGAAAGCTCTGAAGATCCGCAGGCTTATAATCCGCATCACCGGTGATCTGTCTGAACACCTCAACCGCCCTGCCGAAATCTTCGGATATTGTTGATGACTTTGCCGCAGTATCATTTACTGCCGCATTATCCGGTACCGGGTTCTTAACGGAAACCACAGTATCCCTGCTCTCAGACTGACTACCCTGAAGTGATCTCAAAAGTTCCAGAGCCTTGGATGCGGGATCGCTGTTTTCCTGTGAAGCTATTGACTCCGCACCTGCGGATGTATATCCCGCAGCAGCGCTGACCGCTTCGGGATCGGACTTTTCATTTCCGGAGCTGACAGCCTGCAGATTATCGCCGTTTGCATTTACGTTTTGTGCATTATCCGAAGGTGCTCCCATCTCCGAATAAAGTTCAGCCGCCTGTGCGCCCTGAAGTGCATTTTCCGCAGCAAGCGGATCACCTGTTTCGGACAAGTATGCGGTCACGGATTCAAGGAGCGAAGCCATGACCTTGGAAGCGCCCGCGGTATCACCTCCGGAAACAAGATCAAGAAGCGCCCGGTCGGTCTTTTCCGCAATGCTCTGCATTCCCTGATCTATCTGATAGGAAAGATTCTTATAGTTTTCGATATTTGCAAGATTGGACTCATTGACCGGAAGACCAAGCTTAGCAAGATCCACCGCATCACCGATCTTCGCACCCGGATTGTTCAGAATGCTTTCGTACATTCCGGAAAGCGACTGCCTGTCAATCGAAAGTCCGGCCTTCATCATCTCCGTGGTCATAGCGGCGGTTGTATCGTTTACGGGAAGCGATGCCTGGTTCAGTGCTTTGAGCACGCTTACATCGGCGGATGTATTGGTAAGCAGCGGCGATATCTTTATGGAGCTTCCGGAATTTCTGACCTCAAAGGAAACAGTCTGTCCTTCCGAGATATTCATATCCGCTGAAAGCTTTGCATTTACGAGATTACCGTTTGAAAGCCTGAGCGTCACATTCTCGCCCGTGGTATTTACGACCCTGGCGGAGAACGTATCACCGTTCTTCATTTTGGACAGAGTGGCTACGCCTTCCCCCGAAACATCGGTGGCAGGCTTATCAGTGACATTCCTTATCGGATTTAAAAAGATGTCGCTAATCGCACTCATACGTAATCATGAATAAAGCTTCTTCTGTGGATCGGAGTGGGTCCGTATTTTTGGAGTGCCGCAATATGCTCGGCGGTTCCGTATCCCACATTCCTGGCAAAACCGTACTCGGGATACTGCTTGTCATATTCAAGCATGAGCCTGTCTCTGGTCACCTTGGCAAATATACTTGCGGCTCCGATGGAAATGCTCTTTGCGTCTCCCTTTATGATGGGAATCTGCTTTATATCGACACCCGGGATCGTGACCGCATCGTTCAAAAGAAGATCCGGCACAGGGTCAAGCTTTGATATCGCGATCCTCATGGCCTCGTATGTCGCCTGAAGTATATTGATCTCATCGATCCTTGAAGGTTCCACGATCCCCACGGCTGCGGAAACGGCTTTTTCCTTTATCTCCTCATACAGTCTTTCTCTTACTTTTTCGGAGAGTTTCTTGGAATCGTTTATATACAGGATGTCGCAATCCTTGGGCAGGATAACGGCTCCGGCAACGACGGGACCTGCAAACGGCCCTCTTCCGACCTCATCGATCCCGCAGATATACAGGTGATCCGAATACTGTCTTTCGTAGGCACCAAGATCATAGATCCTCTTCTTTTCCGCAAGAAGCTTATCGTATCTTTTCTGTGCGCCTTCAAGAGCCTTCTTCACACCCGCTCTGTCATCCCCCGCATACAGGCTCATGACATGCGGAAGGGATTCATCATCCGTTTCGGCAAGTCTGTTTTTGATATCGGAAATACTCTCCATCAATCTATACCGCCAATCTTGGTTATGGGGAAAAGTCTGAATACGGCTTTTCCTATCATCTCATCCTTTGTTATGGGGCCGACATTCGGATATCTGGAATCCATCGAATCATTCCTGTTGTCGCCCATGACGAAATATTCGTTCTCACCGAGAAGAACAGGTTCCGAAGCCGTTCCGCGTCTGTCCGAGCGTATGACTTCCTTTCCGTAGTTCTCCTCAAGAACCTCTCCGTTTATCAGAATGGTTCCGTCTTCAAGTATCTGTACGGTTTCACCGGGAAGTCCGATGACCCTTTTGATAAAGAAAGTATTTTCGGCGTACTTGTAAGGAAATACAATCACATCGAATCTTTCGGGATCGTTAAATCTGTATGTGAACTTATTGACCCATACGCTTTCACCGTCATAAAGAGTGTCATTCATCGAGCTTCCGTCTACAACGGATCTTTGTCCGACGAACTTAAGTACAAATGCGGCCAGCAGGAATACTACAAGAAAATAGACACCCGTACTGAATGCTTCCTTCAAAAATTTATTGGTTTTGGTTTTACTGCTCATTGCTTAAGGCTCCTCCAAAGTCATACGTCCGAGCTTACCGCTCCTGAGCTCTGCGAGCAGTGTTTCGGCAGCTCTTCTGATATCCGGATCCGCACCCTTCAGGATGAGACCGTTTCTTACAGCTACCGCCTTAAGAACATCCTCGGGTTTTTCGTTGCAGGATATCTCGTATTTTGAAACTGTTGCATCGGGGTATATATCCCTGAGCAAAAGGATTGTTTCCGAAGCAAGAAGTATTGTATTGAGGATCTGGTCATTGATGCTTCCGATCGCGGCAAGCTTAAGTCCCACACTTCTGTCTTCAAATTTGGGCCAGAGGAGTCCGGGGGTATCCAAAAGCTCGATGCCCGCTCCGGTCTTGACCCACTGGTTGCTTCTTGTCACACCCGGTTTATTTCCCGTCTTGGCAGGAGCTTTGCCGGTGATGGAATTGATAAGTGTTGATTTGCCGACATTAGGTATGCCGCAGACCATGGCCCTTATGGGGCGTCCCACTATACCTCTTTTACGGTCACGTTCTATCTTCTCGGCACAAACGCTTGTTGCAAGCTTTTTGACGGCATCCGAAGCCTTTTTTTCTTTCGCATTAAGAACAAGGCTCTCAATGCCCTTATCCTTAAAATACGATGTCCACAGAGCGGTCTTCCTTTCATCGGAAAGATCCGCCTTGTTAAGGACGACCATTCTGAACTTGCCCTTTGCAAGCTCGTCTATATCGGGATTTCTGCTCGATAAAGGGATCCTTGAATCAAGAACCTCTATGCACAGATCCACAAGTTTTAATTCTTCCCTGATAGCCCTTACGGACTTAGTCATATGTCCGGGGTACCAGCCGTAATCGTTTCCTGCCATTTAATCCACCATATGCATCCCGGAATCACCTTCGGGAAAAGCCAGCCAGACTTTGCCGAGTATGAACCTGCTTTCGACAGGTCCTATATTGGCGCTCCTCGAATCATCCGTATCGCTCAGATCGTCGCATAGAACAAAATAAGTTCCCTGCTCAAGGGTAAGTTCATTCGAAGCAAGTCCCGCTTCGTTAACCCTTCCGGTAACAACATCCGAGGGTGTGCCGTTCACATACAGCACTCCGTCTTCGATAAGAACCTTGTCCCCCGGAACCGCAACAACCCTTCTCATATAGTAATGCGTATTTTCATTGCCGTTCGGAAGAAAGATAACAACATCGCCGGGTTTTGGCTGGGAAAGCTTGTATATGAAGCGGTTTACCAGCACCTTCTGGTCGCTTACGAGCACCGGTTTCATCGAATCTCCCGATACCGTTGTGCTCATTCCCAGGAAATATACAAGTATGAACGCAAAAAGAAGACTGATCAGGATCCCTATGATAAGGTGAACCGTATCACGCAAAAATTCCTCACTGAACCTTCGTCTTTTTTTGTAAAAATAGTATCCGTCCTGTCTCACTTTAAAAGGCCAAAAATAAAGTTAAATCCCGTTTGCACAATCTCTGATATTATACCATAAATCCGTGGTTTCTTGAACCAAAAAGGACATAAAAAAAGCCGGTGCATAAGCACCGGCTTCAGTATCTGAAAACAGATTATTTAACAGCTTCCTTAACCTTAGCAGCCTTACCGACTCTGTCTCTGAGGTAGTTAAGTCTTGCTCTGCGAACCTTACCCTTTCTGACAACTTCGATCTTCTCTACATTGGGAGAATGAAGGGGCCAGGTCTTCTCAACGCCTACGCCGTTTGAGATCTTACGTACGGTGAAGGTCTCACGGTTAGATCCGTTCTGTCTCTTGATAACGGTTCCCTCGAAGATCTGAATTCTGGACTTCTCGCCCTCTACGATGCGGTTGTGAACCTTAACGGTATCACCTACGCTGAACTCAGCTACTTCGCTCTTAAGCTGTTCGTTTTCAATTTCCTTAATGATGTCTGACATAATATTTACTCCTTCTCTTAGCTCTGTCTATAAAGTACACGCTTTATGACAGCTCCTACGGATGTTCATAATAGCTATGGAGCTAACAGCGGACCACCTTTTTAACGCAACATTGGTAATTTATCATAAGTTAACGTAAAATGCAAGCAGAATTTCAGTCCACAAGCGTTTTTACCAGCACTCTCGACGAATAAAAGCCCATTCTGAGGGCATTATTGATGTCTTCCTTATCCGAAGGATCCATAAATTCGTAATAGGTCCTTCCTTTCTTAAGAGACTCCGCAACCTCATCCTTAAGACGCTTTCCGAGCGAGCCGTACTCCCTGACTCTCTGTGAAGAAAGCGGACTCTTTTCGGTGAACGCTATCATGATCTTCTCGGTGAGCATTCCGTCATACATGGGATCGGGCGCATTCAGAAGGATGATATTCCTGACCTCGTGCAGATGATCCGATATGGTTCTTTTGACGATATCGGCATCGTAACCGTCGATTATCGGATTGTTCTTGGCAAAGCATCCGGCATAAAGGGTCTTATTGTAATGATCCTGAAGCAGGTAATAGGAAACTCCCGCATACAGGATATCGGTATCGTCATAAAGCAGAGCCTCTATCGCGGGAATATTCTGGACCCTGGCCTGTTTCATCCCGGACATGAGCTCTTCCTTACTACGGTAGACAAGATACAGATCCGGTCTTCCGCGCCTGGTTCTTTCTATGCTGCGCTCAAGCCTCCAGGTCTCAATATCTGCATGGTTACCCGTCGTAAGAACATACGGAACGGCTTTGTCGTGCCATATCTCGGGCCTTGAATACTGGGGATATTCGAGAAGATCCCTGTAAAAAGTTTCTATCTCGGGAGATTCGTCATTTCCGAGAACTCCGGGAAGAAGCCTGGAAACCGCATCCATAACGGTAAGTGCGGGAAGCTCTCCGCCGGTGAGTATATAATCACCCGATGAAATATAATCCGTAACTATCTCTTCGAGTACTCTTTCGTCTATCCCTTCATAATGTCCGCAAAGGAAGATAAGTTCATCCTCAGAAGCAAGCTCTCTTGCCATTCTCTGATCAAATCTTTTTCCCTGGGGAGAAAGATATATGCATCTGGGTTTCTTTTCGGGAAGCGAAACGGATACGGGAGAATTCTTTTTACCCGCAGAATCCGGAAGAAGTCCTATGGCATCGAGATATGCCCTGTAAACAGGCTCGGCCTGTATTACCTGACCTGCACCGCCGCCGTAGGGATAATCGTCAACCTGTGCACGCTTATTATCCGCATACTCACGAATATTAAAGGTCTCAAGTCCAAGAGCCCCTTCGTTAAGCGCACGTCCTATGATACCCGTTTCCATGACCGATCTGATCATTTCGGGAAAAAGTGTCAGAACCTTATAGATCAAGTAATCCCTCCAGAATATGAATCTTCATTGTACCGGCTTCTGCATCCACATCAAGTATACACTGCTTTATGGCAGGAAGCAGAAAAGATTTTCCGTCATCCGACGTTATCTCATATACATCATTGGCGCCGGTCTCGATAATATCGGTGATCTTACCCCTGTAAACTCCGGTATCGTCGGTTACATCAAGCCCAAGAAGATCCGCATAATAATGTTCCCCTTCTTTGAGAGGAGGAGCATCCTTTCTCAGTACATACAGATCGGTCTGTCTGTACTTTCTGATCTCTTCGGGAGCTTCAATGCCCTTGAATTTGATTATAACAAGAGGAAGAGCCATACGGACGGATTCGATCCCGAATTCTTCGTATGATCCTTCTTTTTCAAAAAATACCTTTTTTAATTTCTTGAAATACGCGGGATCGTCGACATCCGGATATACCTTTGTCTCTCCCTTGATCCCGAAAGGCTGTGTGATGGTACCTACTTTTATGTATTCTTTCATGGATTTAAAATACGGACCGCAGGAAATATGCGGTCCGCTATGATTAATCGGTTATTTCAACATCAGCTCTTGCATTTTCCCTTGATGCTGCAGCTTTTACAACGGAACGAAGGGACTTAGCGATCCTGCCCTGTTTTCCGATGACTTTACCCATATCGGAGCTTGCTACATGAAGCTCGATAAGATAATCTGCTCCATCCTTTTTCTCGGTAACGACTACCTCTTCGGGATGATCTACGAGAGCCTTTGCAATAACTTCTACAAGTTCTTTCATAAGGCCTCCTTGGAAAAAATGCAGGATTATTTAATGATGCCGGCTACCTTGAAAAGCTTTCCTACAACCTCGGTAGGCTGTGCACCGTTAGCGATCCACTTCTTTGCTGCCTCTTCATCGATATTGAAAGTTGAAGGATCGGTTGAAGGATCGTAGGTTCCGATCTCATCGATAAATCTTCCGTTTCTGGGGCTTCTTGAATCTGCAACAATGATGCGGTAGAAAGGAGCCTTCTTCTCTCCGATTCTTCTGAGTCTGATCTTAACTGCCATTTTAAAATTCCTCCGTAAAATAATTAATACGATTAGTTTTTATATGAAAACGGAATAATCCGGATTCAATCTTTCTTAAAAAGGAAAGCCTTTCCTTCCTCCGAAACCGCCCATGCCTCCCATTCCGGGGAACATTCCGCGGCCGCGTTTTCCCATGCCGCCCATCTGCTTCATCATCTTCTGGCTCTGCTCGAACTGCTTGATGAATCTGTTTACTTCGGCGATATCGAGTCCGGCTCCCTTGGCGATCCTGAACTTTCTTCTGGGATTCATCAGCTTGGGATTGCTTCTTTCCTCGGGTGTCATGGAAAGGATTATAGCTTCGGTCTGACGGAGCTTCTTTTCATCTATCGCTCCTTCAAGATCGGCTGCGTTAACGCCCATACCGGGAAGCATTGAAAGGATGGATGCGATTCCGCCCATATTCTTCATCTGCTTCATGCTCTCAAGGTAATCGTTAAAATCGAACTTACCCTTCTGCATGCGGTTCATCATGCCGCGGCTTTCTTCTTCGGTGGTCGTGACATTGGCCTGGGCCTTTTCGATAAGGCTTAGGACGTCACCCATTCCGAGGATCCTGGAAGCCATACGGTCGGGATAAAACTGCTCGAGGTCTGTGAGTTTCTCACCCATTCCGACATAGAGGATGGGCTTGCCGGTGACTGCCTTAATGGAAAGCGCGGCACCGCCTCTTGTATCGCCGTCAAGCTTTGAAAGGATGACTCCTTCGATTCCGATCTCTTCGTCAAAGGTCTTCGCAACATTTACCGCATTCTGACCGGTCATCGCATCGACTACAAGGATGGTCTGAAAAACTCCCACTTTTTCCTTGATCTCTTTGAGCTCGTTCATGAGCTCTTCGTCGATCTGAAGACGCCCGGCGGTATCGAGGATAACTACGTTATAGTTCTCCTTCTTTGCTTTCTCAAGGGCATTCTCTGCGATAACGGGAGGCTTTACATCCGTACCCATTTCGAATACATCGACGCCCACCTTGCTTCCGTTTACTTTCAGCTGTTCGATAGCTGCGGGTCTGTATATATCGCAGGCAACAAGAAGTGATTTCTTGCCCTTTTTGATGAACTGTCCGGCCATCTTGGCGGATGCGGTCGTCTTACCTGCACCCTGAAGACCGACCATCATGATGACGGTGATCTCTTTACCGGGCCTGAAAGCCACTTCGGTGGTCTCACTTCCCATAAGGGAGGTAAGCTCATCATTAACAACCTTTATAACGGTCTGTGAAGGATTGAGTCCGCTCAGGACCTCTTCTCCGACACATTTTTCTTCAACGGTCCTGACAAAATTCTTAACAACCTTGAAATTAACATCCGCTTCAAGAAGGGCGACCTTGACTTCCTTGAGCGCTTCCTTTACGTCAGCCTCGGAAAGCTTGCCCTTGCCGCGGAGATTCTTAAAAGCGTTCTGCAGTTTTTCACTGAGTCCTTCAAAAGCCATTAAAGCTCTCCCAAAACGCTCGCCGCGATCCTGCCGATATCGGTGAGCCTGCGCTTTTCATCACCCTCAAGGGATGAAAGCTTTTCTATCTCGGTAACTTCACCCTTGATCTTGAGGAATCTTTCGACAAGGTGAAGCTTTGATTCATAATTCATAAGTGCTTTATCGCAGTTCTTCAGGGTATCGTGTACAGCCTGTCTGGATATACCTTCGGATTCGGCAATCTCCGAAAGAGAAAGATCTTCAAAAAGCGAAGCTTCATATACCTTTCTTCTGTGCTCGCTCAAAAGCTCGCCGTAGAAATCATACAGAAGTGATTTTTCGAGGATCTCATTCATATAGCATTCGCCTCTCCCAAATGCGCACCTTGCATATAATAGTATATATGTGAAAAGGTGTCAAGCATTTTTGCTTGACACCTTAAATCTGTATTAATATCCGGTAATAACGCCGAATTTTCGCGGATCAGATATTGGTCTTGACCACTTTGGGTCTGTAACCTTCCTTTTCAAGTGCATCGATGATCTGGTTCTTATGCTCGGTCCCGAAGGCTTCGATCGTGATGCGGAGCTCAACCGCGGCATTTCTGTTGATGGATACGAACTGGTTATGCTCGAGCTTTATAACGTTTCCGCCCTGCTCGGCGAGAATGCCCGAAACCTTGGCGAGCATGCCGGGCTTATCGGGAAGAAGCACGGATACGGTAAAGATCCTGTCTCTTGCGATCAGACCGTTCTGAACAACGGAGCTCATGGTTATGACATCCATATTTCCGCCGGAAAGAATGGATACGACCTTCTTGCCCTCCGCATTCATATGCTTGAGTGCGGCAACGGTAAGAAGCCCGGAATTTTCAACGATCATCTTGTGATTCTCGACCATATCCAGGAAGCATACAACAAGCTCCGAATCGGGAACAGTGATTATATCATCGAGATTCTTCCGAAGATAAGGGAACAGGTTCTGGCCGGGAGTCTTGACCGCGGTACCGTCCGCAATGGTATTTACTCCGTCGAGTGTTACAACCTTACCCGCTTCAAAGGATGCCTTAAGGCATGCGGCTCCTTCCGGTTCAACGCCGATGACCTTGATCTTGGGATTAAGGAGCTTGGCAAGGGTAGATACTCCCGTTGCAAGTCCGCCTCCTCCGATGGGTACAAGAATATAATCTACAAGAGGAAGCTCACGGACGATCTCCATTGCAATGGATCCCTGTCCGGTCGCAACCCTTAAGTCGTCAAAAGGATGGATGAATGTATAACCCTTCTCATCAGCAAGTTCAAGAGCCTTGGCACATGCCTCATCATACACGTCACCGTAAAGAATGACCTCGGCACCGTAGCTCTTTGTACGGTTCACCTTGATAAGGGGGGTGGTGGTGGGCATTACGATGACAGCCTTTGCTCCGTATGCCTTAGCCGCATATGCGACACCCTGCGCATGGTTTCCCGCAGATGCCGTGATCAGTCCCTTAGACCTTTCCTCATCGGAAAGAGTGCTTATCGTATAATATGCACCCCTTACCTTATATGCGCCGGTAAGCTGCATATTCTCGGGCTTGAGATAAACCTTATTTCCTGTCTGATTCGAAAAATATTCAGAGTATACAAGCTTTGTATCCCTTACAACCTTCGATACAACTTCCGATGCTTCTTCAAAAGCATCAAGTGTGAGCATTTCCTTTGCCATTTCTTACTCCATATCAAATATAGCCTTAACGAACGCATCAGCGTCGAACTTCTGAAGATCCTCGATCTTCTCCCCGACTCCGATGTACTTAACGGGTATTCCCATCTGAGCCTGTATGGCGATCGCGATTCCGCCCTTTGCGGTTCCGTCCATCTTGGTAAGGATGATTCCGGAAAGCGGTGCGGCTTCGTTGAATTCCCGGGCCTGATTCAATGCATTCTGTCCCGTTGTTGCATCAAGTACGAGAAGATTTTCCCTGTGTGCCGCTTCGAATTCCTTGTCTATGACACGGTTCATCTTCGCAAGTTCATCCATCAGGTTCTTCTTATTGTGAAGTCTTCCTGCGGTATCAATGATAAGAACATCGGTATTTCTGGCTCTTGCGGCGGTACATGCATCATATACGACAGATGCGGGATCCTGTCCGTCCTTGCCGGTAACTATCGAAACACCGCTTCTTTCGGCCCAGATCTTAAGCTGGTCTTCCGCTGCTGCCCTGAATGTATCGGCTCCCGCAACCAGTACCTTTTTGCCCATCGCGGACAGCTTGGATGAAAGCTTACCGATGGTGGTGGTCTTTCCTACACCGTTTACTCCGATAACGAAGACAACGGAAGTCTTATTTTCGAAGTCATAAGCATTTTCACCGGCTTCCATCCTTGTCCTGATGGATTCGATCAGAAGGTCCCTGCTCTCGGCACGGTTCTTGAGATGCTTTTCCTTTATCTTATCCCTGAGTTCGTCAAGGATCTCCTCTGTAAGAACGGCTCCCACATCGGCACCGATCAGGAATTCCTCAAGCTCATCATAGAAATCTTCATCGATCTCCGATGCTGTGAATATGGATGAAAGACCTGCGGAGAAGCTCTCCCTTGTACGGGCCATTCCGCTCTTCAGACGCTCAAATAAAGCTTCCTTGTCTTCCTGTCCGTAAAGCCTGCCGTCGACCGGAATCTCTTCGTGAAGCTCCCTTGCAATCGGATCCTTTTCGGCTTCATCGGCAATGGCGGAAAGCTTTGCCAGTGCCTCGGAATAATCATTTTCAGGTTGTTCTTTCTTTTTACCGAATAATGCCATAAGTCAGTTCAGTGAAAGAATGCTTCCTTCACATATACATTAATTATCAAGCTCAGCTTCGATGAGGTTTACGGCAACCTGAGAGGATACGCCCTTCTCCTGCATCGTGATACCGTAGAGTCTGTCAACCTCGTTCATGGTTCCTCTTCTGTGGGTGATGACGATGAACTGGGTATTCTTGGTAAGCTTGTGCAGATATTTTGCAAATCTTGCAACGTTGTTCTCATCGAGTGCAGCCTCGATCTCGTCTAGGAGTGCGAACGGTGAAGGCTTGAGGTTCTGTATCGCAAAGAGAAGTGCGATGGCGGAAAGTGCCTTCTCACCGCCGGAAAGCTGCATCATGTTCTGAAGCTTCTTGCCGGGAGGCTGTGCCGAGATATTGATTCCGCATTCAAGGATATCCTCATCATCCTGAAGCGTAAGAGTTCCCTTACCGCCTCCGAAGAGTTCCCTGAATACCTTGTCGTATTCTTCGTTGATGAGAGCAAATTTCTCTGAGAACTGTGCTCTCATATTCTCATCAAGCTCTTCGATGATCTTGTTAAGGGTATCGGTAGCTTCGATCAGATCGTCGTGCTGGGTCTTCATGGATTCGTATCTTGCCGATACTTCCTTGAACTCTTCAATGGCACCGACGTTGACATCGCCGAGCTTCTTGATCTTATCCCTTACCTCGGCCGCATCACGTTTGAGTACGGTAAGGTCATTAAGGGATTCGTCCCTCATCTCCGCAGCCTGGCTTAAGGTTATCTCATACTCCTGCCACATGTAATTGATGCGGGTCTCCATGGTCTCGTTAGCCTTATCCCTCTGTGTGGTAAGACGGTTGACCTCTTTATCGAGTGAGGACATCTTCTCCTGGAGTTTTTCCGTTGTATCGAAGAAGCCCTTCTGCTTATTGGAAAGTTCTTCCTTCTTGGAAAGAGAATTTTTGAGAAGCTCTGCGGACTTCTCCTGCTCTTCGAAGGATGCTTCGATCGTCTTCCTGATCTCTTCTATCTGAACTTCCTTTTCGGAAATTGCAGTATTGTTGGATTCGATCGATGTGTTCAGATTCTCAAGTTCCGAACCTGCATTTTCGAGAGATTCTTCGACACGGGTCAGGTTAGCCTGCTTGAAGTCCTTGGCCTGTTTCATCTTCTGGACTTCGACTTCCCACTCGTTTACGCGTGCGGCAGCCTCGGATTCGACGGCCTGCTTTTCCTTGAGGATCTCGTTAAGATCGGCCTCTTCCTCGCGGAGTCTCTTTTCAGTCTTTTCGGATTCGCTGAGAATGTCGGCAGCTTCATCCCTTGCATTTGCGGCATCGACAATCTCCTTCTCGATATCCGCCTGCTCCTGCTTAAGATTTACGGCGTTCTCACTCTCTTCATTGAATCTGTCACGCTCGGACTGAAGTGAGAGTCTTGCCGTATTCTGCTCGATCACCTTGTTCTGGATCTCAAGCTTTAACTTATCGAGCTCGGCTCTTGAAGTATTTCTGTTTTCCCTGATCTCCTCGATATCCTTCTGCGCCTTTTCGATATCTGCGGAAAGCTTAGCTACCTTCTTCTTAAGATCATTAATCTCACGGCTCTTTCCGAGGAAGTTGGAGTTATTCTTGAATGCACCGCCGCTGATGGATCCGCCGGGCATAAGAAGCTCGCCTTCAAGTGTGACAACCCTGAGGGTATAGTTGAACTTCCTTGCGGCTTTGGTAGCATTGTCCATATTGTCGGCAACGATAAACCTGCCGAGAAGGAATTTGATGATCTCTTCATATTCCCTGTCGGTCTCTACAAGATCGCTCGCAAGACCGAGCATTCCTTTTTCATTAAGCGCATCTTTTGCCTTAAGCTCTTCGGGCTTTCTTACACTGTCCATGGGAAGGAAGGTTGCTCTTCCGAGTTTTCCCTCTTTCAGGAAAGTGATCATCTTCTTGGCAGTTGCCTCATCCTTGGTAACGATGTTCTGAATGTTACCGCCGAGAGCCGTTTCGATCGCGGTCTCGTACTTATCATCAACCTTGATGATATCCGCAACAACGCCGATGATACCGGGCTCGGATGACTTCTGCTCCATTATCTTCTTAACGGAGTTGCCGTATCCTTCATAGGCCTCGGCAATATCCTGAAGTGCGCGGTATCTGGAATTCTCTTTATGGTACTCTTCCTGAAGGCTTCTTAATTCTTCATCCTTCTTTGTGAGCTTAGATCTGTAATCACTTACCTTGAACTCAAGATCGGATGCGGTCTTGTTCATGCCGGCGATCTCTTCACTTACCTTCTCGAAAGCCTGCTCGTACTGCTTGATGGTATCTTCCCTGGCTTCCTCATCGGAGCGTGCTCTTAAGAGCTTGCTCTGGAGTTCTGCCTTTCTGAGCTCGATCTGCTGCATTACGGCATCGTAATGGCTGAGTCTTCCCTGTATCTCGGAACGCTTCTTCAGCTCATCCATGATACCCGCCGCATATTCTTCAATCCTGGAATTGAGGTCCTGTATCTCCTCCTGTGCTTTGTCGAGAGCTTCCTTTCTGAGAGTGGCTTCAGTCTCAACCTTCTGTGCCTGCTCTTCTTCGCTCTCGTTATCGGCAAGGATGGAATCCTTTTCTGCCTGATACTTTTCAATCTCTCCGAGGAGTGCTTCCTTTCTTTCGGAGAAATGAACGATATTATCCTTACTTGAATTGATCTGCTCCTTCAGAAGTTCAATGGAGCTTTCAAGCTTCTGTCTGTTTGAATCGGCGCCGGTAACAAGCTCCCTTGCTTTCTCGATGGCTTCTTCAAGATCTTCCATCTCAAGGCGTACGGAGTTATAGTCGTCCTTTACCTTTTCATATTCTTTGGATGTGTTATCGAGATCCGCAGAAGCAACATCAAGTCTTCCCTGAAGATCTGCGGCTGATTTCCTGAGGGATTCATTCTCAAGAAGGAACGAATTGACATCGATCGTCTTTAATTCTTCCTTATACTTGAGCCATTCCTTAGCCTTAGCCGACTGTCTTTCGAGAGGTCCGATCTGACGCTCGAGCTCGGCAAGAATATCATTTACTCTGACGAGGTTGTTCTGCTCACTGTCGAGCTTCTTTAATGCGGCATTCTTTCTGTATTTGAACTTTACGATACCTGCAGCTTCGTCAAAGAGTTCACGTCTCTCCTCGGGCTTACCCGAAAGGATCTTATCGATCTGGCCCTGACCGATGATCGAATATCCTTCCTTTCCGATACCGGTATCAAAAAAGAGCTCATTGACATCCTTGAGCCTGCAGGGTGAACCGTTGAGCAGATATTCGCTCTCACCGGATCTGTAGAGCCTTCTTGCTACGGTTACTTCTTCATATGAAATGTTTAATGCGTGATCGGAATTGTCTAAAGTGATCGCAACATAGGCATAGCTGAGAGGTTTCCTGGTCTGTGTACCGGAAAAGATGACGTCCTGCATCGAACCGCCACGCAGGCTCTTTACACTCTGTTCACCGAGAACCCATCTTACGGCATCGGCGATATTACTCTTACCTGAACCGTTGGGACCTACTATACCCGTTACGCCTTCATGGAACTGAAGAACAGTCTTCTGCGCAAAAGACTTAAATCCGTGTATTTCGATACTTTTAAGAAACATTAAAAACTCCTGACCTTAATCAATGCATTGTACGCCGCTTCCTGCTGAGATGCTTTTTTGCTGCGGCCCAGGCCTTCCGATACCGTCTCACCACCGATCAGGACTTTGGATCTGAAGATCTTTTCATTACCCTCCCCCGTCTCTTCTTCGGTGACGTATTCAAGCTCTTTTTTCATATTCTTTGCGACGAATTCCTGAAGATTACTCTTGGAATCGAAAAAGAGCTGTTTTTTATCGAGATCCGAAAGAACGAATCTGTGGATGAAATCCCTTGCCTTGTCAAATCCTCCGTCAAGGAATATCGCTCCTATAATGGCTTCCATAACATCCGAGATGATACTGTCCCTTTCTCTTCCTCCGGTTCTCTCCTCACCCTTTCCGAGTCTGATGAATGAACCGAGTCTGATATCCCTTGCACAGAATGCAAGAGAAGGCTCACATACCATGGAAGCCCTTATCTTGGATAATTCTCCTTCTTTCTTGTCGGGATATCCCGAATAAAGAAATTCACTGCTCACCGCTTCCAAAACGGCATCACCGAGAAACTCAAGTCTCTCGTAATCCATCGTCTTCCCAATAAGCTGTTCGTTGCAAAAGGAAGAATGCGTGATGGCCTGGACGAGCAGAGCCGTATCGGTGAAGGAATAACCGATAAGGTCCTGTAACTCCCTCAATACTTGATCGTCCATATTCTTTCCCCCATAAAATATCCCGAGAGGTCACTGACATAAGGGCAACCCTTTTTCACCCGGCCTGTAATACACAGGGAGAAATAAGGTATTGCCCGTAATGACAGGCTTCACCTTTCGGGACTTTATTACAGAAATATATCAGTCGTTGGAAGAAAGTGCGTTCTTGATCATCTCTACGGCTTCGCCTACAGTGGTGATCTTCTCTGCGCTCTCCTCGGGAATCTTGATATCGAAAGCATCTTCAAGGCCCATGATGATCTGATATACATCAAGTGAATCTGCACCGAGATCATCGGTAAATGTAGACTGAAGTGTGATCTCCTCGGGATCTACATTAAGAACCTCTGCGATGATTGTCTTTAACTTTTCGAATTCCATAAAAAGCCTCCTTAAAACTTAAATATCTGATGAAATGCTGAACATTTCCTTAATGTCATTGTTGATATTCTGATCCGCAAACAATTTGCACTGTAAGATCGAATTGCAGATCGGAGCCGACTTGCTGGATCCGTGTGTCTTGACCAGCAGACCGTTACATCCGAGGAGCGGTGCTCCGCCGTACCGGTTTGTATCATACTGCTTCAGTGTCTTCTTTAGAGCGGGCTTTGCAAGCAGCGCACCGATCTTGCTCTTGGTTGAAGACATAAAAGCTTCCTTCATGGACTTCATAAGAGCGGTACCGACACCTTCATACATCTTAAGAATGACGTTACCGACGAAAGCTTCGCATACGACGACATCTGCGGCTCCGTAGGGAATATCCCTTGCTTCGACACTTCCGATAAAGTTTATCTCGGGAGTTGCTTTCAAAAGAGGGAATGTTTCCTTAACAAGTGCATTTCCCTTTTCCTCTTCGGCACCGATATTGACGATACCGACTCTGGGATTATCTATGCCGCATGCCTTCCTGACATATGCGGAACCGATCTTGGCGAACTGTACAAGCTGTGAAGGCCTTGCGTCAACATTCGCACCGCAGTCGAGAAGAAGACATCTTCCGTTTAAAGTAGGAATAAAAGGAGCAAGAGGAGGTCTCTCGACACCCTTGATCCTTCCGACGATTATCTGACCGCCGACAAGGAACGCGCCTGTGCTTCCGGCGGTAACAAGAGCATCACATTTTCCTTCCTTTACCAGATACATACATCTTACAAGGGAGGAATCCTTCTTGGTCCTGACAGCCATTACGGGCGGCTCGGCCATTTCTATAACTTCCGAAGCATGTATGACTTCGATACGGTCGGGGTCATATGTATATTTGGAAAGTTCGGCACGGACCTTGTCTTCGATCCCGACAAGACTGATCTTAAGACCGGGTGCTTGTTCCAGGGCTTCAATACATCCCTTTACAACTTCAGCGGGTGCATTGTCACCGCCCATAGCATCTACAGCTATATTTACCTTATCAGCCATAAGCTCTCCTTACATAAACATACCAAAACTTAATATACTAGGACAAAATGCAAAAATCAACCGATTTAGACAGTATTATTAAGCATTACAAGTGCTTTTTTTAAGGCGTTTCCCGGTACAACAAAAACAGAGCATTGCAAACAGCAATGCCCTGCATTAATCGGTACATTTAAACTACGGATCAGTCGGTCTCAACGATCTGCTTCTTATTGTAAGAACCACAGTTCTTGCATACTCTGTGAGGAACCATAAGGCTTCCGCACTTGCTGCACTTTACGAGAGTGGGAGCAGTCATCTTCCAGTTAGCTCTTCTCTGATCTCTGTGACCTTTGGATGATTTATTCTTAGGGCAAATGGACATTTGAAACACCTCCTTATCCATTGTATTTTCGCATATAAAGGTGCATCACAAAACTTTCGTGCGACACACAATTAGAGATTATATATATGTACAGAGGTTATGTCAAGTGATTATCGGAACTTTTTTTGACATTTATGTACTAAGTTGTTAGGATGATAGAAATCCTTTTTATATGGAGTATAAATATGAAGATCCGTTATACAATGATCACACTTATAATATCTCTTCTGCTCATCACGGGATGCGGTTCGTCCGGGTCCGAAGGACAGGGATCTGAAGAGTTAAAACAGTTCAGGGATCAGGTCGATACATTCTGCCAGACGATCTCCGATATCGATACACAGATCAATTCAATCGATACCGCATCCGAAACCTATACAACCGACATAATGAACTGCCTGAACAGTTTAAATACTGCATTTTCGGATTTTGCCGCGCTCGATTTTCCCGAGGAATATGATTACCTCGAGCATCTGGCGGACGAAGCATCCGCATATATGTCCGAAGCGGTTACCGGTTTTAATCAGGTCTATACGGACAATTCCCTTAACTCCCAGGCAATGACCGATAAATACAACGAAGCTTCAACCTCGTACGCAAACGCTTTTAAGAGGATCAAGGTCATCATGACATTCCTTAACGGCGAGGTTTCACAGGATGCGAATGTTTCGACCTCGCAGCCCGGAACGCTTACCGAAGGTTCAGAACAATAAGCAGTACGTTCTTGATGATCCAGTTCAGGAACAAAATAGCGAGTCCGATCCACATATAGGAATTCCTGAATCTCATCCCCCTGATGTGAGGAACATGTAGTATCTCCAGAAGATGACTTCCTTCATATATCACCCACATAAATATACAATAAGGCACAAAGGGATGATATATGATTGCCTTGATGAGGTGTCCGGAAAGAAGTGCATCCACCGCTCTCGTTCCGCCGCACCCGGGGCAATACAGACCGGTTACGCTTTTAAAAGCACATTCGCCGGGGCCTATGCCTTCAAAAAATCTCCTGTAGATGAGCCATCCTGCGGCAAGAAATATTCCTGCGGCAAGTCCCATATAGAACAGTCTTCTGTCACTGACAGGTTCAAAAAGCCATTTCCGTAAAGGAAATGGCTTTTTATCATTATCATTCTTTTTGTCTTTACGACGGTCAATCATACATTTCAATGGTCTCATAAAGATCATTTATATCTCTGGGGATGGTATATGAGCCGAAAAGTGCCATGCCGAGGATGATGAGCGAAAGTAAGAGACCAATGATGGAGCATACGATTCCGGCGGTTCCTACGCCATGCTTATTGTTCCTGTTTCCGATGATTGCAAGCAGAAGTCCGATTCCGCCAAGTATGATTCCGATTATTCCGGAACAGCAGCAAAGTATCGAAAGAATACCGCAGATAAGAGAGATAACCTGGCATGCATTTACTCCGGGCTTTTCGGGTCCCTGTGCATAGGGGCTGTTATACTGGGGCTGCTGATATGCCTGGGGATTTGAATACACATTCTGCTGGTTATATGCACCCTGCTGGGAATAAGCACCCTGCTGGGTGTATGCGCCCTGCTGCGAAAATCCGCCCTGCTGCGAATATGCACCCTGTTGCGAATAAGCATTCTGCTGGAAATTATTCTGTGACGAATAACGGGGCTGCTGGGGAGCCGCCCCCTGTGAATAGGGCTGTTCCTGGCTCTGGAAGCCTGCATTCTGATTCTGGTTCTGATTATTGTTATTGTAATCCATAATTACTCCTTTACCGGCTGACTTAACCGTCAAACCATACACATATTACAATATCTGTACCGATTCGTCAAAATCACTCTTCCGCATTCCTTATGCAGATCTCTCCGGATTTTTTGAATATGGAATTGGTGGGGAGAACTCCTCTGAAACAGCTGGTGGGATATACTATCGTGTCACGGCCTATAACGGAGCCGGGATTAAGTACGGAATTACAACCTATCTCCGCACGGTCACCGAGCATCGCGCCGAATTTCTTAAGGCCGGTCTCATATGAATTCTCGCCTTTGACAATAACATTCTTTTTGTCGGATTTTACATTGGAAGTGATCGATCCCGCTCCCATATGGGACTTATATCCGAGTATGCTGTCTCCTACATAGTTATAATGCGGAACCTGGACAGTATTGAAAAGAATGACATTCTTAAGCTCTGTGGAATTACCTACCACACTGTTCTTTCCGACAATGACCGATCCCCGTATGAAAGCACAATGTCTGATTTCTGCATCCTCATCTATGATAAGAGGTCCGTTAAGGCAGGCAGTGGGAGCAACCTTTGCGCTCTTAGCTACCCAGATATCCTCTCCTCTTTTTTCGAATCTGTCTTCCGGAAGAGTCTTTCCGAGTTCAAGGATAAATGCCTTGATACCGGCAAGCGCCTCCCAGGGATACTCGAAGCCTTTAAGATAATCTGCTGCGATTGTCTCATTCAGGTCATAAAGATCGGTGATCTTTATCATGTCGCTCATTTCTTTCCCCTCCCGCTTTCGGCCTTCTTGTAATATACGCTGATGTGTTTATATACCGCATCAAGACCGTCTGCATTCTGCTTTGATTTGACCTCATTGGTCTTATCCTTAACGAATCTTCCGAGCTTATCCTTGTAATCCGCTGAAGTGATTGATCCGTCCGCAACTCCGGACAGGCCCTTTTCCCAGCTTGCGGTAAGCTTTGCGTCAAGAAGCGCAGGTATCGATCCGTTAACTATATAATATATCATCTCACCCAAAATGGTGGGAGTAATGATCTGTGTTTTTTTGTTAAGGTTCAGATATCCGATTGTCTGGAGCTTGGTAAGGATCTCGGCTCTGGTCGCAGAAGTTCCTATACCGCTTCCCTTAATCTGTGCACGGAGCTCTTCGTCTTCAATGAACTGTCCGGCATTTTCCATCGTAAGAATGATGCTTCCCGATGTATAACGCTTTGGAGGCGCGGTCTCACCTTCCTTTATCTCATGGTCGCAGACTTTGATGATATCACCCTTCTTTAATGTCTCAAGGGCTTTCTTGAGTGCATCATCCGCTGCCTGATCTTCTGCTTCTTCCTCATTATTCTCGGATCCGCTTTCGCCGGTCTTTTCGGTATCCTCATTCTTATTCTGGAATGAACAGGAAAAGACCTTCATATAGCCTTCATCCTCAAGAACTTTATATGAAGCAGTAAAGCCTTCCTTTCCCTGCAGAGCGGTAAGAAGTGTCTTCTTATAGACAGCCGCCGGGTAAAAGACGGAAAGGAATCTCCTGCAGATAAGCTCATAAACATCCGCACTGAGCTTGCTTAAGCTCGAAAGGTTTCCGAGTCCCTGTCCGGTGGGAATGATAGCATAGTGGTCGGTTATCGCTTTGTCATTACAGTACTTGGTCCCTGCAATGCTCTTCCACGAATCTCCCGCAAGCACTTCGGATGCTTCGGAGCTGACCCTGGCATAGCCCTTCAGACCGCCGATGTTTTTGTTTATTTCCTTGCATACCGCGGTGGATAGAACTCTCGCATCCGTTCTGGGATAAGTGGTCAGTTTCTTTTCATAAAGCTCCTGAGCGATATTAAGAGTATCCGAGGGGGATATCTTGAAAAGCTTGGAGCATACATTCTGAAGCTCGGCAAGGTTAAATAATAGAGGCGGATTCTTCTTTTCGGTCTTTCTCGAAATTTCGGTCACCTCTGCCGTCTGTTCGGGAAGTGCCTTAAGGCCGCTTATGAGCTTTTCGGCCGCTGCCCTTTCCTTAAAACCGTTATCCTTATACAGAAGAGGTGATGCGTAATACTCAGAGGATTCGAAAGCCTTCCAGGATAGATCAGCGGGAACATCACCGATACTGCCCTTCATGATGACCTTATAAAAGGGAGTCTTTACGAAATTCCTTATCTCCTGTTCCCTTCTTACTACTATTCCGAGAACACAGGTCATTACACGGCCGACAGTCACGGTCAGTCTGTCGAGTCCGAGGAGCCCCGCACATTTCCTGGAATATTTAAGGGTGAGAGCTCTCGTGAAATTGATTCCCATCAGGTAATCTTCCTGAGCCCTTAAATAGGCGGCATCGGAAAGATTATCATAGAATGACCAGTCCTTCGCTTCCCTTATGCCTCTGAGGATCTCTTCGTCAGTCTGTGAATCTATCCAGACTCTTTTCCTCGGCTTTCCGGCGGGAACATGTGCTTCCATATCTACGAGTCTGTAGATATATTCTCCTTCACGTCCCGAGTCGGTACAGATGTAGATGCAGGCGATATCATCCCTGTTAAGAAGTCTTTTTACTATCTCAAACTGTTTTCTGACATTATCAATGACCTGATACTTATAAGCATCAGGAATAAAAGGTATGGTGTCATACCTCCACATCTTTAAGGCCGGGTCGTATTCTTCGGGGTAACTCATTGATACTAGATGACCGACACACCAGGTGATGACACTGTTTTCACCCTCAAAGAAACCGTCTCCTTTACGCATGTTCTCATGAAGAGCCTGTGAGAACTGACCTGCGACACTTGGTTTTTCGGTTATATAGAGATTCTTAGGCAATTGAAGACCCTTTATTTTTTCATATGGCTGAGAAGCTCATCCACCTTCTCGGCGGGAAGAGGCTTTCCGAGATAAAATCCCTGAATGACATCACAGCCCGCAAACGCAAGGTAATTGAACTGCCTCTCGTTCTCAACGCCCTCGGCAACGGTTTCAAATCCCATTGCATGTGACATATTGAGAATGGATTCGGTGATTATCTTCGTCGAAGCATCATCAAGGATGGTATCTATAAAGCTCTTATCTACCTTAAGCGTATCGATGGGGAACTTCTTAAGGTATGAAAGAGATGAATAACCGGTTCCGAAATCATCGAGTGAAATGCTTACACCGTGATTTCTGAGCGTTGTGAGCTTGGCGGTAACGGAATCAAAATCATCGATGAGAATGCTCTCTGTTATCTCAAGCTCAACATCCGAAGGCTGAACATTATGCTCAACGATCAGATCCATTATGGTGTCGACGAAATCCTCCCTCTTATACTGAAGGGCGGAAATATTAATGGACAGCTTGAAATGGATATCATAATAGTCACACCATTTCTTGTACTGTCTGAGTGATTCGGAAACAACAAATTTACCGATGGATACGATCAGGCCGTTCTTCTCGGCAATGGGAATGAAAACGGAAGGAGGGATCATGTTTCCGTCGTCATCCTTCCATCTTATAAGAGATTCCACGCCTCTGAGTTTTCTTGTCTTGGCATGATACTGAGGCTGGAAATACAATATGAAATTATTGTTGAAAGCAGCTTCCTTGAGCTTATTTTCAATATCAACATTCTTAAGGAAATCGTCAAGGATCGGAGCTTCAAAATACTGGATCGAATTCTTGCCGTTCTTCTTGCAGTTGTAAACAACGATATCAGCACAGTTGATAAGATCGAGAGCGGAACTTCCCGCTTCGGGATACTCCGCAACACCGACACTTGCGGTAAGATCGACCTCCAGCCCGGTACTCATGGTGAAGCCGTCGGAAAATCTTTTCTTAAGCTCACGGTAATACTTGTCAACAGAGAAGCTTCCCGTTGAATCATAAATGGCTACACAGAAAATATCATTATTGATATGACAGCAGATTATACGGTCCTTGACCATGGTTCCCTTCAGATAGGTACCGATCTGCTGGAGAAGCTCGTCGCCGATGATGATACCCTGGACATCATTGATCTTCTTGAAATCATCGATATCAATCATGAGTATCGATACCTTGCAGCCATCCTTATCGGCTCTTGTCAGGAACTCAGTAAGAAGCGATACGAAATAGTTACGGTTATAAATACCGGTCATCGTATCGTAATAAGCCATATAAAGAAGGTCGGAACTCGTAGCCTTCTCCTTGGTTATGTTCATGAATGTGACGATCTTGTCTAAAATGCCTTCGCTCGATTCGATCCTGGTGATGATACGGTACCAGGTATGTTCGTCGGCAGATCTGAATTCACAGGTCGCGTATTTCTCGTTATTCTTCTCGGGATACAAATTCTGAAGGAAAGTATCTCTGTCCTCTTCATGGATCCTCTCAAGCATAACATCCAGATCCTTGACGCGATAAAGCTTCATACCGAACATGCTCTCGAAGGAACCGAAGGTAAGAAGATCATCGCTGTCAAGGGACTGGTAGATAAATCCGTAGTCGGAAGATTCGCATACCAATCTGTAGATATGCTCGCTCTTCGTAAGACTTTCATTCTGTGCTTTTAAAAGATCGAGTTGAAAAGTGTTGTCCATTATAGCCTTTCGGGAACGGGAAATTTATTTTGCGCTGATATAGCCCTTAGCCTTAAGAAGCTCAGCGCAGAGAACCGCACCGCCTGCGGCACCTCTTACGGTATTGTGTGAAAGTCCTACGAACTTCCAGTCGAAAATGGTATCTTCACGGAGTCTTCCGATGCTGATGCCCATTCCGTTTTCGTAATCAACATCAAGCTTGACCTGAGGTCTGTTGTCCTCCTCGAGGTACCGGATGAACTGCGCCGGAGCACTGGGAAGTCCGAGCTTCTGGGGTTCACCGGAGAATGAAACCATCTTCTCGATGAGCTCTTCCTTGGAAACCTTCTTGGCAAGATTTACAAATACCGAAGCGGTGTGTCCGTTGAGTACGGGGACTCTGATGCACTGTGAGGTGATAAGGGGAGCCTGTGCGGGAACAATGACGCCGTTCTCGATATTTCCCCAGAGTCTTAAAGGCTCTTTTTCACTCTTTTCTTCTTCTCCGCCGATGTAAGGAATAACATTCTCGATCATCTCGGGCCAGTCCTTGAAGGTCTTGCCTGCACCGGAGATTGCCTGATAGGTTGATACAACAACCTGGGTGGGCTCGAACTCCTTCCAAGCGGTAAGCACGGGAGCATAGGACTGGATCGAACAGTTGGGCTTAACTGCAATGAAGCCTCTGGTCGTTCCGAGTCTCTTCTTCTGATACTCGATGACATCGATATGGGATGCATTGATCTCGGGTACGATCATGGGAACGTCGGGAGTCCAGCGGTGTGCACTGTTGTTGGACACAACGGGGATCTCAGCCTTCGCATACTTTTCCTCGATAGCCTTGATCTCATCCTTGGTCATATCGACCGCACTGAATACAAAGTCGATATCCTTAACGACTTCCTCTACATTCGATACATCCTTTACAACTATATTCTTTACAGCTTCGGGCATGGGAGTCTGCATCTTCCATCTGTCACCGATAGCTTCTTCGTAAGTCTTTCCTGCACTGCGGGGTGATGCTGCGATCACCTTAACTTCAAACCAGGGATGGTTCTCGAGAAGAGAGATGAATCTCTGTCCTACCATGCCCGTTCCGCCAAGTATACCTACTCTTAATTTGTCGCTCATAATATCTCCTCCAAAATCACTTCAAAAAATCATCAAGCGGATCTTTTAATACCGCGTTATCATTAATGAATTTCTCACAAGAATCTATTTCGGCCGCCATAGCCTCAGGTCCGGGCGCACCCTTTGTGGATCTGTTTCCGACACATGTCCTGATGCTTACCGCATCGTAGAAATCCTCTTCGATGATATCGGAAAGCTTCTTAAGATCGTCGAGGCTCATCTCATCGATGGTGATTCCCTTATCGATGCATTCAAGGACCATTCTGCCGATAACGGTATGTGCATCCCTGAAGGGCATTCCTTTTCCCACCAGGTAATCGGCAGCATCGGTGGCATTGGTAAATCCTCCCGCCGCACTCTTTTCCATGATGTCCTCATTAAACTTCATGCTGCGGAGCATTCCCTCATACAGGTCGATGCAGCTGCAGGCCGTGTCCATGGCATCGAATGCGCCTTCCTTGTCTTCCTGCATATCCTTGTTATATGCAAGGGGAAGTCCCTTCATGGTGGTAAGGAGTCCCATAAGGCTTCCGTATACCCTTCCGGTCTTGCCTCTGATAAGCTCGGCAATATCGGGATTCTTCTTCTGGGGCATGATGCTCGATCCTGTGGAATAAGCATCATCTATCTCTACGAATCTGTATTCATTGGTATTCCAGGTGATGATCTCTTCGCACGATCTGGACATATGCATCATGACCAGCGAAAGCGCATCGAGGAATTCGATCAGATAATCCCTGTCTGATACGGAATCCATCGAGTTTTCGGTGGCTTTGTCAAATCCGAGCTTCTTTGCCGTATATTCCCTGTCGAGGGGATATGTTGTTCCGGCAAGTGCTCCCGCACCCAGGGGGCATTCGTTCATCCTCTTATAGATGTCTGAAAGCCTCTTCCTGTCACGCTTAAACATCTCGAAATAGGCGCCCATATGATGAGCAAGAGTTACGGGCTGTGCCTTCTGGAGATGTGTAAATCCGGGCATATAAGTGGATACATTAACCTTCATTATCCCAAGGATGGTCTCAAGAAGTTTCTGAAGAAGCGCATCCGCCTGACAGATCTCACCTCTTACATACATCCTCATATCGAGAGCCACCTGATCGTTCCTGCTCCTTCCGGTATGAAGCCTCTTTCCGGCATCGCCGATCCTTTCGGTAAGGACAGCTTCGCAAAAGGAATGAACGTCTTCGTATTTATCGGTTATCTCAAGGGCTCCGCTTAAGACATCGGAATAAATGCCTTTTAAGCCCTCTTCGATCTTCTTACCGTCTTCATCGGAAATGATCCCCTGAGCGGCAAGCATAGAGGCATGTGCGATACTTCCGCACACATCCTGCCTGAGCATCCTCTTATCGAAGCCTATGGATGCATTGAAAGCATATACTTTTTCGTCGGTAGGTTTGGTAAACCTGCCCCCCCATAACTGTGCCATAGACATACCTTTCTCAAAATAAAACATTTAATCTATTTTCTTAAAAATCTGAGCTTATGTCAACAAATATCTGCACTTATATATGTTAAAATTTGCTAAATTTTTAAACATAAAAAATCGTCCGAAGAATTTCGGACGATCAAGCCGGAAAGGGGACTCGAACCCCTGACCTAGGCATTACGAATGCCTCGCTCTACCAACTGAGCCATTCCGGCGGACAGGCGGAAAAGCTTGTACTTTTCCGCCTCATCAAGACGACTTTTTGATTATATATACCGCTTGGCCAAAAATCAAGTCACTTCTTACTCTTTTTGATGGGAGTATAGTTCCTGATCCTCTGTTCGATGACTTTTTCAAGTTCTGCCTCGGTATAAGGGATGAACTTCATGATTATAAGGCTCTGAGGACGTATCTTGACGGAGATTGACTGGGTCCTGCCGTCAAGTCGCTTATCTGTGGCTTTCCTTACGGTTCTGGATACGGAGGACGTTCCGCCGTAGGCCTTGTCATCCGTGGTGAAGATCTCCTTGTACTTACCCTCGTAAGGAACTCCTGTCTGGAAGTTCTGCTCAATCCCGGAGAAATTGGCGATCACGACAAGCATATCCTCGGGATCGTCGGTCTTTCTCACATAAGAGATGCAGCACTGCTCCTCGTTCATATTGCTGAGCCACTCAAAACATTCGGGATCTGACTCATCGCACCTTAAGGCGGGTTCGTTCTCATACAGAGAATTAAGATCCGAAAGGATATGTGAATATTCCGAACCGAATGTCTCACCCAGGAGCTTTTTTCCGGGATGCGTGTAGAGATAGCCGAGCGACAGCCTGAGCTGGGACTCCTTTGCCGCATCATCCCCGGGAAGCAGCTCTTTTACGGGTCCGAGTTCCGCAGTTTTTTCTTTTCCCGCAAAAGGAAGGATATAATCGTCGACAAATGCGTAAGTGAACGCATCGGCAATGCAATGGAGATTGGGCCCCCTGAACAAAGGATCCATGCCGATGAAGTTTCTGTAATCATCGAAGAAAACATCATTTTGTTTGTAGTCGAACCCAAAACCGCCGTCGGAAACGGGATCGGTGATACCGGGATGAAGAGACGAATCCTCGGCTATAAGAATAAAGCCGGGATACTTTTTCCTGATCTCGGTATTAAACTTTTTGATAAACGCTATAGCGTCGATATTCTCATTTCCGCCGTAGATATTGGGGACCCATTCGGTCTTGCTGTAATCGAGATAAAGCATTCTGGCAAGTCCGATAACCTTAAGACCGTCTACTCCGAATCTGTCCGCAAGTCCGAAACCCGATGACATAAGGAAATTGCTCACAAACACACTCGAATAATTGAACAGGCATGCATCGATATCATAAGCAATGCCCTGTCTGGGATCAAAATGCTCAAAAAGCCCGGTTCCGTCGAATCGGTAAAGTCCGCTGTCTTCGGAGGCAAAGTAAGAAGGAACCCAGTCGAGGATAACTCCCACTCCATCATCGTGAAGCGTCTTTACGAGAGTAACAAACTCCTCTTCACAACCGAGTCTGGGATCTACGGCAAAATATGAAAGCGTCTTGTCGGATGACCTTCTTGAAGATGAAAGTATATTTCCTATTCCGACATGGGTATAGCCGCACTCCCTGCATACGGCTAAAAGCTCTTTTGTCATATTGGAAAAGGCCGATGCATCACCGGAAACGTAACTGTAAGGATCGGCCTCATAGATGCTGAATGCAGTGCACTTTCTGTTTTTTTCGTCAGAAAGAGGCTTTATTGACTTTGAAGACTTGCCTGCGACAACGGATATGAACTCGTTATCTTTGCTGATCCCGGAAGCGAAAGGATCGACGGATCTGTGGATCTCATAATTTCTGTACTTGATCTCGTAGCAGTATGAATCGCCTTCCTTTACGCCGGGAATGAAAAGCTCAAAAACGCCGAGATCTCCCCTCTTACACATCTGATGAATGCGTCCGTCCCAGGAATTGAAGTCCCCGATAACGCTGATCCTCATTGCGGAAGGAGCATATACGGCAAAAAGAGTACCCTCCTCCCCGTCAAGGGTCATTGTTCTTGCACCTAGCACGTTCCCGGCATCGGTGCATGTTCCCTCGGTGATCTTTCTGATATCGGACTCGCTGAGGATATCCTTATGCCTGTACGGATCGCCGCACCTTAAGACCTTCTTTTTGAGAGTGCGTCCGTCTTCCTGTCTCTTTTCGTATGTAACGACATATGTGTATGCGCCGGGATCCCTGGTAGGAAGAAGCGATGCATAGAAACCGTCGTCATCGGCAACCTCCATCCTGGTCTCGCAATAATCTCCGGTCTCTCCGCGGTCCTTCCATTTGACCACCACGGAATCGGAACCGGGAAAATACGCCTGGAGAAGTGTTGTCTGCCCCTTGGCGTGAGGTCCGAGCAGATCCTGAGGATGTGAACATTCGGAATAGATGACCTCTTCAATGAATGCCCAGTCCATCAGTTTATACAGCCTTTTATTCATTACAAAAATCCCCCTAAAGAAATGATCAGTCGATCTTGTGAAGGAACAGTCCGCTCCTGAGCTTGGGCTCAAACCATGTTGACTTCGGTGGCATGAGAAGCCCCTGATCCGCAACATTGAAAAGTTCCTCGATCGATGTAGGGAACATTGAGAATGCTACCTTCATATCCTCGCTGCATCTCTTCTCAAGTTCCTTAAGTCCACGTATGCCGCCGACAAAATCGATCCTCTTATCGGTGCGGGGATCTCCTATGCCGAGCACGGGTCCGAGCAGTCCGTCCTGGAGAATCGAAACATCAAGTCCCTTTACGGGATCGTCGGATTTAAGATCATGGTGTGCGCGGAGCTTATACCACTTACCGTCAAAATACATTCCAAAAAGCCCTTTATCCTCGGGAGAATAAAGCTTCTTGGCATCGCATACTTCGAATCTGTCGATAACCTCGTTGAAGAACTGAACATCGCTGAGCCCGTTAAGATCCTTGACAACCCTGTTATAATCAAGGATCTTCAGTTCATCTCCGGGGAAGATAACGCTGAGGAAATAATTGAACTCCTCGTCTCCGGTATAGCCGGGATTCTCCTCTCTTCTCTTAAGCCCCACCTTGACCGCACTCGCACATCTGTGATGTCCGTCGGCGATATAGAGTGAATCCATATCGGAAAATGCAAGCCTGATGGCTTCAACCTTCTCCGCATCCTTTACGGAAAAGACCCTGTGTCTGATACCGTCCTCTGAAGTAAAGTCACAATCGGGATCATTCTTCTTAACCGCAGCAATGATCGCAGAGAGAATGTCATTCTTTCTGTAAGCAAGGAAGATCGGACCGGTCTGGAAACCGGTGATATCTACATGGTTGATGCGGTCCTGCTCCTTGTCGGCACGCGTATTTTCATGCTTTTTGATGACACCGCTCTGATAATCATCAATGGAGGCACAGGCAACTATACCCGTCTGTGAACGTCCGTCCATGGTAAGTTCATACAGATAATACCCCGGTGCACCATCATCCTGAACGAATCTTCCGTCCGCTATCCTTTCACGGATCATATCGGCAGCCTTTTCATATACCCTGGGATCGTAAGTATCGACATCATCGGAAAACTGAGTTTCCGCCCTGTCGATGGCAAGGAAGCTCTCGGGATTTTCCTTAACGATCTCTACGCTTTCGGCGCGGTTATAAACATCATAGGGAAGTGCTGCGATAACGCTCTCCATTCCTTTCTTAGGTCTGTAAGCGTTAAAAGGTCTTACATCAGCCATTGGTCAGATCACCTTTCGATTAGATTTATCCGCACCTTGCGGATTTCATAGACTTTTTTATTTTATCATCATTAAAATGTTCAAACAAGCATAAGGCTGTGCTATAATCATAAAAAATGGGGGGCTGAAAATGACTACCGAACAAAGAGAAATGCTCAAAAGGATAAATGATTATGCCAACGAGGTAATGCCGGACATAGATCCGCAGAAAACCCCGATATCCTACCAGCTGGACAAACTCACTCCGATCATGAAGAAGATCGGCGAGGAGCAGGACAAATCGCTGAGCGATGTCTTTATCGAATATATGGATCTGGCAAGCGAGTTCGCGATGGAAATGGAGAACAAGCTGCAGGAAAGCCTCAAGGACATCGAAGACGACGACAAGAAATAAATCACGGGTCAGGAGATAACTACTCCTGACTTTTTTGTTGCTAAAGCGGGCAACACAAAATGTATGAGTCTTCTCGCTTTTTCGTCGTCAGGCGCGAAACCGGATCGACATCTGTTCTGTCTCATGCCGCAGGCCATTCACTTCGTTCAGGCCAGGCGGCCGTTTCTAACGCAGACGACGAAGCTCGAATCCTCATATATTTCGCGTTACCCGCAAAGAAAAAATAAGAGTCAGGAGAAGTTATCTCCTGACTCTTTCTTATGCGTTATGATATTATCCTTTTACTACTCTTACGCGGATAACGCCTTCAGCTGCTGCGAGCTTCTCAACGAGAGACTCAGTGGGTACATCATCAAGATCGAGAAGTGTTACCGCATAATCTCCTCTGGATTTGTTCATCATATCGGAGATGTTGATCTTCTCGGCACCGATGACTGCGGTGAACTGGGTGATCATGTTAGCCTGATTCTTGTGGAATACAGCGATTCTTCCCTTGTTGTCGCAGGGTCCCATGTCGATTGCGGGATAGTTAACGGAATTCTTGATGTTTCCGTTGTTGAGGTAATCCATGATCTCTGCAACCGCCATCTTAGCACAGTTGTCCTCGGACTCCTCGGTACTTGCTCCGAGATGGGGAGTAAGGATGACACCGGGCTGTCCTGCGGTGGTGGGGTTGGGGAAATCGGATACGTATCTTGCAACCTTGCCGTTCTTGAGAGCCTCAAGCATATCGGTCTCGGAAACAAGAAGGTCTCTTGCATAGTTAATGACGACAACGCCGTCCTTCATCTGGGAGATCGCATCACGGTTGATCGTTCCCTTAGTGGAATCAAGAAGGGGAACATGGATGGTGATGTAATCGCACTCCTTATAGATCTCTTCTACCTTCTCAACATGCTTTACATTTCTGGAAAGGTTCCAGGCTGCATTTACGGAAAGATAAGGATCGTATCCGTAAACTTCCATTCCGAGATGGATAGCTGCATTTGCAACCTTAACACCGATGGCACCGAGTCCGATGACACCGAGCTTCTTGCCTGCGATCTCGGTTCCTGCGTAGTTCTTCTTCTGCTTCTCTGCAGTCTTGGCAATATCCGCATCGGATGCATTTTCCTTGATCCACTCGATACCGCCTACGATATCTCTGGCAGCAAGGAGCATGCCGGCAAGGACGAGCTCTTTAACGCCGTTAGCGTTTGCACCGGGGGTATTGAAAACAACGATACCCTTCTCTGCGCACTTATCAAGAGGGATGTTGTTGACTCCCGCACCTGCTCTGGCAACAGCAAGAAGCCCCGCGGGAAGCTCCATCTCATGCATGGAAGCGCTTCTTACAAGGATACCCTCTGCTTCGTCTACCTTATCGGTAATATGGAAATCACCGGTCAGATCGGCAAGACCGACCTGCGAAATAGGATTAAGGCAATTGATCTTAAACATGAAAAACTCCTTTCAAATAGCTGAAGATCAAGCGTTCTCAGCTTCAAATTTCTTCATGAACTCTACAAGCTTCTCAACGCCCTCTTTAGGCATGGCATTGTAGATGGAAGCTCTCATACCGCCGACGGATCTGTGTCCCTTGAGGTTTACGAATCCTGCTTCGGTTGCTTCCTTTACGAACTTGGCGTCAAGCTCTTCGTTACCGGTAACAAAAGGAACGTTCATAAGGGATCTGTCTTCCTTTACGACGGTTCCCTTGAAAAGCTTGGAAGAATCAAGGAAATCATAAAGGATCTTAGCCTTCTCTTCGTTTCTCTTCTTCATCTCCTCAAGTCCGCCCATCTTCTTGAGCCACTTGAATACCTTGCCGCAGATGTAGATGGTGTAGCAGGGAGGAGTGTTGTAAAGGGAATCGTTGTCTGCCTGGGTCTTCCACTTGAGCATGGTGGGAGTTCCGGGAAGGCACTCGTCGGTGATGAGATCCTCTCTGATGATGGCGATAACGCATCCTGCAGGTCCGACGTTCTTCTGAACACCGCCGTAGATAACGCCGTACTTGGTCACATCAACGGGCTCGGAAAGGAAACAGGATGAAACATCGGAAACAAGGATCTTGCCCTTGGTGCTGGGAAGGGTCTTGTACTTGGTTCCGTAGATGGTATTGTTCTCACAGATGTATACGTAGTCCATATCATCGGTGATGGGAAGATCGGAGCAGTCGGGGATGTAGCTGAAGGTCTTATCTGCGCTGGATGCAAGCTCTACAGCCTCACCATAGATCTTAGCCTCCTGGAATGCCTTCTTTGCCCACTGTCCGGTGATGATATATCCGGCTTTCTTATTCTTCATCATGTTCATGGGAACTTCTGCGAAGAACTGTGAAGCTCCGCCCTGAAGGAAGAGAACCTTATAATTGTCAGGAATATTCATAAGATCCCTGAGATCTGCTTCAGCTTCTTTAATGATGGTATCGTAAACCTTGGATCTGTGGCTCATTTCCATTACGGACTGACCGGATCCCTTGTAATCCATCATCTCTTCTGCTGCTTCTTTGAGAACCTCTTCAGGTAATACTGCAGGTCCCGCCGAGAAATTATAAACTCTTGACATTTTTTACCTCCTAAGTAACCGCGATCGCGGCAAATGTATTATGTAAGCGGATCGATCGTCCGCCTAACTTTCGAAAAATTATTAACCTCTTTAAAATATTCTTTTTGGAGCCTTAAGTCAACTAATAATCGTAAACTACGACAGGAGTTCCTATCTCGATATTCTCATATACCGTCCTGGCCGAATCCTTACACATATTTATGCAGCCGTGCGAGCCGTCATAGGTGTAAATGTCACCGCCCCATTCATCCCTCCAGTCGGAATCATGCAGACCGTAGCCTCTGAAATAAGGCATCCAGTATGAAACGAAATCAATGTAATCCCTGCCATAGAGATAGGTATCGGTATATTTGCCGCTTATCGCAAATACTCCTCTGGGAGTTGTCCATCCCTTGGGAATATCACCCGACACGATGTCGGTCTCCAGTATCAGCTCTCCGTTTTTGTAATAGTACATGTACTGGTCGGAAAGATCGACTTCTATATAAGTATCGCCTATATCGTTAAGTCCCCTGAAGGTTGCTTCGTGGGTATACCGGGGAATATGTACATCCTCTTCTCCGTCCCTTAAAGTGTCGGAGTAAAGCATTCCCTTAAGGAATCTGAGCTCGGCATCATGGTCAATCTCGGTTCCGTAGGTCGAATAAAAAGCAGGTATCGTTACGGTCTTTCCGTTGCTGGCTTTAAATTCCCTGTCGAGTCCGTATGTATCATAGGCTTCGCAAAGATCGTCGACCCACTTTTCGACAGCCTCATCATCGATCATGTATCCGCCGTCATCATCCTTAACGGGCATTCCGTTCCTTGATACGATCAGAAAGCTCATAACGGATGAATCGAAAACTATCTTCTCGGCTCCCATGTCATAAACAAGATCGGTGGTAAGATAATCCGAAAGCTCTTCCCATTCTCTTTGGAGCGCCTTTTCTTCATTTGAATAAGGCTCGTCGATATAGAACGAATCATCGAGAACAAGAAGCGTGGTTCCTTCGGAAAGCTTCTGATTCAATACGGCAAGAACTTTATCGAGATTGATACGGCCTTCGTGATTATCGAACACTCCGTATCCGGTCTCCGGGTCAAATACGATCTTATATACCGGAGTATCATTCTTTTCCTTAAGTACAGCATCAAGCTTTTCAAATTCAGCTCTGAGCTTGTCGCTGTTATAGGAAATCTCTATCTCATCTCCTATATAAACGGAGGTAAAAAAAGCCTTGGGCCAGAGAAAAGCATTCTCGCGTGCCTTGATGTTATATACACCCTTGCTGAGATCGACATTAAGGTCGACGCTTGAAGGATCGATGACCGATTCACTGCCGTCCGCCCATACTATCCTAATATCGGGATATCTGATATTCGCATTGGCTTCGGCGGCAACCGCATCGGCGCTTCTTCCGGTCGCATATACTCCGTATATCCAGGTATTCGGAAGAAACCTGTTCATGAAGTAAAAGGAAACCGCAAGATAGGTCAAAAGCAGAAGTCCGAAAATGATCGATATCCAGACGATCAGTTTTTTATGTTTGTTGACTGAATCGGACATCCGGTGATCATTCCTTTATATCGTTGGCGTCAAACACTTCGCTCAAGGGTGCTCCCGCGGGAACCATGGGGAAGACCTTATCATCCTCGGGAATGATGCACTCGATGAGAACAGGAGCCTTAGCGGCGATCGCATCTTCTATAGCCTTTGCAACTTCTTCCTTTTTGGTAACCTTGATCGCTTTGCAGCCGAGACCTTCGGCTACCTTGCAGAAATCAACCGCATCATTGAGAACGGTCTGTGAATATCTCTTTCCGTAGAAAAGAGTCTGCCACTGTCTTACCATTCCGAGAACATGGTTATTGATGACGATCTCGATGATTGGAATATTGTATCTTGAAGCTGTGGCAAGCTCGTTCATGTTCATTCTGAAGCATCCGTCGCCCGCGATATTTACGCAGATGTCATCGGGACGGCCGACCTGTGCACCGATACAGGCACCGAGTCCGTATCCCATTGTTCCGAGTCCGCCGGATGAAAGGAATGTCCTGGGCCTGGTGTAATGGAAATACTGTGCGGCCCACATCTGGTGCTGTCCTACATCGGTGGAAACGATGGCCTTTCCGCCTGTTATTCGGTCAAGCTCGGAAATGATGTAAGGGCAAGAAAGCTGGCTGTCGTCATATCCGAGAGGATACTTTTTCTTAAGATCGGCGATATGTGCCATCCACTCCGAGTGATCCTGCTTTGTGATAAGAGGATTGAGTGCCCTGAGTGTGGACTTAAGATCTCCGATAAGACATGCATCGGCGGGAATGTTCTTGCTGATCTCCGCTGCATCAACGTCAAGGTGTACAACCTTGGCATTCTCGGCAAACTTCTTGGGGTTACCTGTAACCCTGTCGGAAAATCTCGCACCGAGTGCAAGAAGGAGATCGCACTCCGTAACACCGAGGTTGGAAGCCTTGGTTCCGTGCATACCTATCATTCCGGTATAACGGTCGGAGTTACCGTCGAAAGCGCCCTTGCCCATAAGGGTATCACATACGGGAGCATCGAGAAGATCCGCAAGTTCCTTGACCTCTTCGGATGCATCGGAAATGATCGCACCGCCGCCTACATATATGAAAGGTTTCTTTGCCTTGCAGAGAAGCTCGGCAACCTTGTTAAGATCCTGCTCCGTGAACCTGGTCTCTCTTTCGGGCTCAGCGGGATTAACGGGCTCATAATCATAAACCGCTGCGGTAACATCCTTGGTTATATCAACAAGAACGGGGCCGGGACGGCCGGTCTTTGCGATCTTGAATGCCTTGCGGATGGTAGGTGCAAGGTCCTTGATATTCTTTACGATAAATCCGTGCTTGGTAATGGGCATTGTAACACCGACAATGTCTATCTCCTGGAAGGTGTCCTTTCCGAGAAGGGGAAGATTAACATTGGCAGTGATTGCTACAAGGGGAACGGAATCCATATATGCGGTCGCAATACCGGTAACAAGATTGGTTGCACCGGGGCCTGAAGTAGCCATGACGACACCGACCCTGCCGGTTGCCCTTGCATAACCGTCTGCGGCGTGTGCGGCACCCTGCTCGTGGCTGGTAAGTACGTGTCTGATCTCATCCTGATGCTTGTAAAGTGCATCATAGATATTGAGGATCGTTCCTCCGGGATATCCGAATACGGTATCAACTCCCTGTTCCTTCAGACATGCAACAACTATTTCAGATCCGTTCATCTCCATAGTTTAAAATTCTCCTAAATCTAAATTATCCTGATATGTAAATCTTATTTATTTCCGGGGATCTCGAGAACGGCACCGCGGTTTCCGCTGGTAACAAGCTCTCTGTATCTTGCAAGATATCCGGTATTGACCTTGGGCTCTCTGGGAGTCCATGCTTTACGTCTGTCAGCCATCTCCTCATCGGAAATCTTGACATCAAGCTTTCTGTTAGGGATGTCGATTGAAATGATATCGCCTTCCTGAACAAGTGCAATAGGTCCTCCAACTGCAGCTTCGGGCGAAACATGTCCGATGGATGCGCCTCTGGATGCACCGGAGAATCTTCCGTCAGTGATAAGAGCTACTGATGATCCGAGTCCCATTCCCGCGATAGCGGAGGTGGGATTGAGCATCTCTCTCATTCCGGGACCGCCCTTAGGTCCTTCATATCTGATGACGACCACGTCACCCGCAACGATCTTGCCGCCCTTGATAGCTGCGATCGCATCTTCTTCACAGTCAAATACTCTTGCGGGTCCTTCGTGGACAAGCATCTCGGGAACAACAGCGGACTGCTTGACAACACCGGTATCGGGAGCGAGGTTACCCTTAAGAACTGCGATTCCGCCGGTAGCCATGTAAGGATTGTCGATGGGACGGATGACTTCCGGATCGCGGTTAATGCAGTTTTTGATATTCTCGCCGATGGTGGTTGCATTAGCGGTCAAGCAATCCTCTTCGATGAGACCCTTCTTGGAGAGCTCATTCATTACAGCATATACACCGCCTGCCTCATTGAGGTCTTCCATATAAGTGGGACCTGCGGGAGCAAGGTGGCAGAGGTTGGGAGTCTTGGCCGAAAGCTCGTTGACCATCTCCATGTTGAGCTCGACACCGGCTTCCTTAGCGATGGCGGGAATATGGAGCATGGTATTGGTTGAGCATCCGAGAGCCATATCTACGGTAAGTGCATTCTTGAATGCCTTGTCGGTCATGATGTCCCTGGGACGGATGTTCTTTTCAACAAGCTCCATGATCTTCATTCCGGCATGTTTTGCAAGTCTGATACGCTCGGAATAAACAGCGGGGATGGTTCCGTTTCCTTTAAGGCCCATACCGATCGCTTCGGTAAGGCAGTTCATGGAGTTTGCGGTATACATACCTGAGCAAGATCCGCATGTGGGGCATACCTTCTCCTCAAACTCGGTAAGTTCTTCTTTGGTCATGTTGCCTGCAGCATAGGTTCCGACTGCTTCGAACATGGAAGAAAGGCTTCTCTTCTTGCCGTGAACGTGACCTGCGAGCATGGGGCCGCCGGAAACGAAAACGGTGGGAATATTGACCCTTGCTGCGGCCATAAGAAGTCCGGGAACATTCTTGTCGCAGTTGGGTATGCATACAAGTCCGTCAAAACCGTGAGCCATTGCCATACACTCGGTTGAGTCGGCAATGAGGTCTCTGGTGACAAGGCTGTACTTCATTCCGATATGTCCCATAGCGATACCGTCACATACTGCGATTGCAGGGAAAAGCACGGGAGTACCGCCTGCCATTGCAACACCGAGCTTGACTGCCTCGGCTATCTTATCGAGATTCATATGTCCGGGAACGATCTCGTTATATGAAGTAACGATACCGATCAGAGGACGCTTTCTCTCTTCTTCTGTCATTCCAAGTGCGTTAAAAAGACTTCTGTGGGGCGCCTGTGCGTCACCGACTTTTACGGAATCACTTCTCATGGTTTTAACCTCTCCTACTTTATTTGATCAGTACTTCTGATTTATTTGATCCTGTCACAGATAAGATCACCCATACGTGTGCATCCTACCTTCTCGCAGCCTTCCGAATAAATATCCCCGGTTCTGAAACCGTCCTTAAGAACCTGCTTTACTGCCGCTTCGATGGCATCGCCTTCCTTATTCAGGTCAAAGGAGAACTTCAGCATCATTGCAGCGGAAAGAATTGTTGCGATGGGGTTTGCGATATCCTGACCAGCGATGTCGGGAGCGGAGCCGTGGCTGGGCTCATAAAGTCCGAACTTGGTCTCGTTAAGTGATGCGGATGAAAGCATTCCTATCGAACCGGTTATCATGCTGGCTTCATCGGAAAGAATGTCACCGAACATATTCTCGGTAAGTACAACATCAAACTGGGCGGGATCCTTGACGAGCTGCATTGCGCAGTTATCAACGAGCATATTCTCAAGCTCTACATCGGGATAATCCTTGGCCACCTCTGCGGTAACGGCTCTCCAGAGTCTTGAGGAATCAAGGACATTAGCCTTATCTACGGAAGTAACCTTCTTCTTTCTCTTCCTTGCGGCTTCGAATGCCTTGATAGCAATTCTTCTTATTTCTTCTTCATTATATGTAAGTGTATCGACGGCTGTTCTGAGTCCGTTCACAACCTCGGTATGTCTTTCTCCGAAATAAAGTCCGCCGGTAAGCTCTCTCATGATAAGAAGGTCGAAGCCCTTACCTGAGGTCTCGCTTGCAAGGGGACATGCGTCTGCAAGCTCGGGGAAAAGATATGCGGGTCTTAAGTTGGCAAAGAGTCCGAGCTCTTTTCTTATCTTAAGAAGACCTGCTTCGGGTCTTTTCTCGGGAGGAAGCTTGTACCAGGGGCTCGTGGTGGTGTTTCCGCCTATGGAACCCATAAGTACTGCATCTGCAGCCTTTGCGGTATCGATAGCTTCCTGGGTAAGAGGCTCACCGCAGGCATCAATGGATGCTCCGCCCATCAGAATATCCGTAAAGACCATCTCATGACCGTAAACAGAAGCCACTTTTTCAAGCACCTTCCTGGCCTGCGCAACAATTTCGGGACCGATCCCGTCACCGGGAATACATACAATGTTAAGTTTCATAGTGTCTCCTTTTCGCAAAAAATGCGACATTTCTAATTTATCGTATTAAATTGTGAAATTCAAGGGGCGTATTTAACCTTTTTCGTATGAAGCAAATATACAAAAAAAGCCCTTAGGATGGATTCCTAAGGGCTTAAAGATAATATGATCTAAATTATTTCTTGGAATCGGAATCGGATGCGGAAGCCTGTCCGGGCTTTTCTACCTTGGCGATAGCGGACTTTTCCATCGGGATACGGCAGTTACGGTTATTTCCGAACTCAACAATGACCATATCTTCCTGGATATCGATGATCGTTCCGTAGAAGCCTGAAGTGGTACAAACGATATCACCGTTCTCAAGGGTGGAGAGCATCTCCTGGGTTCTCTTCTGCTCTTTCTTCTGGGGTCTCATGAAGAAGAACCAGAGAGCAAAGATAAGAACACCGTATATAAGAACCATTGAAAGAATGGATCCTGTAGCATCACTCTGAGCAGCATCAGCTGTAAGAAGCATAAAGTTCATTTATAATTCCTCCGATCGTTTCTTTTGCGAATTTTCCCGCAACATGTCTGATGATACACGATATCCGCAAAAGTATCAAATAAAAAATTTATGACGAGAACATCTGTACCCAGTAAAATTTGTAATGAGACGAGGGAGAATATAAATATCCTACTCCGAGTCTGGTAAAGCGGGCATCAAGGATGTTGGCCCTGTGTCCCGGACTGTTCATCCAGGAATTCATGACCTCCTGGGCGGAGCGCTGACCTGCGGCGATGTTTTCTCCTACAATTCCGGGATTGGTTATTGCGGTAAAGCAGCTCGATCCGTCAGGTCTTGTATGAGAAAAGTAAACCGAGATTTCCTGAGCCCTGAGTGCAGCGCCGGGTCCAAGGTTTGAGGAATCCCAGGCCAAAGGAGCAAGTCCGTACTTGGCACGCTCGGCATTAACAAGGTCAAGCACCTGCTGTTCTTCACTTGAAATGCTTACGATATAAACGGGCATTGGTCCGGGCATGGTTGCAAGCTCGGCTTCGGCATTAGGGAATCTGCCCTCTGCTTTTCCGCAAAGATCGTAATGCATCCTGAGAAGTGTGGGATCATTTCCGAACACTGCGGCAACATCGGGATATCTTGCGGCATAATATGCTGCGTTGAATCCGCCTGATGAAGAACCACTGCCGTAAGAAGGATCGTAAGGAAGTCTGCCTTCGGTCTTACCGCACACAGTATAGTGAAGGTAGAGCCAGTTTACATCTGTTCCGAAAGCTGCTACGACATCGGGGTTATTCTGTGCATAATACTGCGCATCAAAGAGCTGGCCGTCGGCCATCTTAACGGGAGCCGCTTCAACCGATACGCCGAAACAGAAAACCATTGTAAAAAATGCAGCAACTGAAATAAGAAGTTTTTTCATATACATTTCCTCCTTTCGGATCAGTCGGATCCGTTCAGATCTTCGATCAGTGAGTTCTTGAATTCCTTATATCTGCCTTCATCTATGGCATCCCTTATCTCTTCCATAAGATGATTGTAAAAATACAGATTGTGAAGTACGCAGAGTCTTAATCCCAGCATCTCACCGGCTTTGTGCAGATGACGGATGTAAGCCCTTGAATATCTTCTGCATGCGGGACATCCGCATCCTTCCTCTATCGGCCTGTCATCCTCCGCATACTTGGCATTGTTGATATTGATCTTGCCGTGATGCGTATAGAGATGTCCGTGGCGTCCATTCCTCGAAGGATATACGCAGTCGAACATATCTATTCCGCGGTCGACGGCTTCGAGGATATTTGTAGGTGTTCCAACTCCCATAAGATATTTGGGCTTATCTTCGGGGAGATAAGGAGCGGTATTATCGAGGACATCATACATCTCTTCATGAGTCTCTCCGACCGCAAGTCCTCCGATCGCATAACCGGGAAGATCCAGTTCCGAGATCCTCTTTGCATTTTCTATACGGATATCGTTATAAACGGCACCCTGGTTTATTCCGAAAAGGAGCTGGTTTTTGTTGATGGTGTCTTCAAGGGAATTTAGTCTGTCCATCTCGGCCTTGCATCTTTCAAGCCATCTTTCCGTTCGCTGTACGGAAGGAAGAACATATTCCCTTTCGGCCTTTGCGGGAGGACATTCATCGAATGCCATTGCGATGGTCGAACCGAGATTGCTCTGTATCCTCATGCTCTCCTCGGGTCCCATGAAGATCTTATGACCGTCTATGTGGCTTCTGAAGGTGACTCCTTCTTCCTTGATCTTTCTCATTGAAGCAAGCGAGAATACCTGGAATCCTCCGGAATCTGTAAGGATCGGCTTTTTCCAGTCCATAAACTTATGAAGACCGCCGAACCTCTTAATAAGCTCATCTCCGGTACGTACATGGAGATGATATGTATTGGAAAGTTCAACCTGGCATCCGATATTTTCAAGGTCCTCGGAGCTTACTCCGCCCTTGATCGCAGCCACGGTTCCGACATTCATAAAAAGAGGGGTCTGAACGGTTCCGTGTACGGTGATCAGCTCTCCTCTTCTTGCATTTCCGTCTTTTTTGATCAGTTTAAAATTCGAACTCAAAATACTTCCTCCCAGAATTCTTCCAGGGTAAGGTCATTGAATGTCATATAAGCCGCCGCTTCCCTTCCGACATATCTGAAGTGCCAGGGCTCATATTCGATCGTTGTGATATATTCCTTATCCGCGGGATATCTGAGTATGAAACCATACTTATAACAGTTCTCGGCAAGCCATAATCCTTCCCTGGTCTCACCAAAGCCCTCACCGAGATGCGCATATTCATTATTTACTATATCAAATGCAAGTCCTATCTGATGCTCGCTGGTTCCGGGAAGTGTAACAGCTTCCGCCGCAAGCTGATAAGCATCAAAATAGTTCATTCCGGATGCCATGTATTTTCCGAGATCGTAATTGAACAGATTCTCCTGCTTATCACCGGATCTGTAAGGTGATACGATCCAGATATTCATTCCGGCACTTCTCGCGTCACGGAGCATCTGAACAAGATCGTCAATGACTCTCTCATCACACTGAAGGTTTTCGGTAAGATTTCCGAGAGGGAATTCATAATCCGCAGGAACAGAATGCTGCTTATTGACCAGAATGAGACGCCAGTCATTCTTATCAAAAACAAGGCTGTCCAGATCGATATCTTCATATACGGGTGCGTCCGCTGACTGAGTTTCATCATCCGGGAACTGATCAAGCATATCATCAAGAATGTCATCGGTTCCGATCGCGATGACTTCCTGACCCTCGGAATTGGTGCTGACAGATGACCCCAGACCGGCTGAATCCCTTGTGACGAAATCGTCCCTGAAAAGGATCCTTGCTTCATCTGCCGTCATCACATCGGATTTTTCTTCGGCAAGCGAAATGGATTCATCAAGTTCATTGAAATCGATGATTCCGAGATTGGTTACCGAGCCCTTGAACAGAGGAAAAGAAAAACTGCAGAAAGCCGTAAAGCAGACCAGCGAAGTGCACAGCAGAACAAATTTCAGCATGTGCTCTTCGCAGAAATCACACAGATCTATCCTGAGAAAGCAGATCTTTTTGATCAGCGGGGAAAAGAATCTGTATGTCTTATTCTTTCTGCCGCGCTTCCTTATCTCTTCGGAAACGCGTTCCTTTTTCGTCTGATTGATCATTGATTCTCTAAGATCTCGACTTCGCCTTCACGGTTAAGCTTATGGATAAGGATACAGTTGGGTGTCTTTACTTTTACAAATCCGCCGTTCATGATCATGGTGCCGTTCTCGATATCGAGCTTAAAGAACGACATTTCATTTGATTCATGATTCAGCGATACAAGGAACTTATTTCCGGGAAGTATCTCCGCATCCTTAGGATAGTCGCCGGATACGGGAAGAAGAAGCTTCTTTTCGAGCATTCCGGTATTCGGGTCTGCGGAGAAGATCGCAACGGAATTGTCCCCGGCAATAGTTGTAAGGATGTATCTGTAATCGGTAGAAAATGAAAGAGCACTGATAGCGGAATTAACACCGCTCTCACGCTTTACAACATCAACGGTCTGGATCTTTTCAAATACGGGAGCCTTTCCGTCAAAGGTGTACTCATAAACATCGATCTTGCAGGTGGCCTCAAGGCAAATGTAGATGAATCTTCCGTCCTTGGAAAGCTTTATCTGACGTGGTGATGATTCAAGCTGGCATCTTATGATATCGACAAGCTTGATCTTGCCTGTATCGTGGTTGAGCTCATATACGTTAACATGATCCATTCCCTGATCGGCAACAAGGATGTATCTGTTATCGTGAGTCATTCTCGCACTTGCGATATGGGGTCTGAAGTTTCTGTCTGCCATCGATCCGAGACCCTTATGGAAAACTTCATCGGTGATCTTACCTACACCGCCGTTGTCCTTGAGATGGAGAACGGTAAGCTTACCGTCATGATAGCCGGCAACCATCAGATATTTATCGGTATAATCGGTTGCAAGGTAGCAGCCTCTCATTCCGTTGATGGGTGCAAAGTTGATAAGATCGAGGGTTCCGTCCTCGGCGATCCTGTATGATTCGACGCCAAGGTCAGTTATCGAGTAGAGATACTTTCCGTTATGGGAAGTTGTGATGTAGGAAGAGTTTGAGATCTCAACCTCATCCTTCTCGGTAAAGCGACCGGTCTCCATGTTTACGTCGTACACCTTGATACCATGGTTATCACCCATGGTATAAGTCGAAACATACGCAACATACTTGTCCTTTGAAGCTGCCTTGGTTGTTTTTTTCTTTTCTTCAGCCATAATGTCCACCTCTGGTTATTTATTGTAAATGCTGACAAGATTATCGATGCGGGATCCCATCCCGTACAGTAAGCTATCAAGTATCGTCACGGCACACATGCTCTCGAGTACAACAACCGCCCTCGGAACGATGACGGGATCGTGACGTCCGTGTATCTCGATCTCGGTGTTTTCACCGAGTTTATTTACGGTCTTCTGACTTCTTGCTATCGAAGGCGTGGGCTTTACGCTTGCCCTGACGATGATGTCCGATGAATCGCTTATGCCTCCGAGTATTCCGCCTGCGTGATTCGACTTTTTGGAAATCTGACCTTTGCTGCCGGCTTTGAACTGATCGTTGTTCCTGCTTCCGACAGAAGAAGCGGCTTGTATTCCGTCTCCGATCTCGACCGCCTTGACCGCACCTATGCTCATAACCGCCTGTGCAAGCAGTGCATCGAGCTTATCAAATACCGGATCCCCTACACCTGCGGGAACACCCTTTATGATGCATTCCATAACACCGCCGCAGGAATCGCATTTATTCTTCATATCCGCGATATATTCAAGTGCTCTTGCATTGGCATTTATATCCGGCATTGCGGTTGCATTGGCAAGCACCGCACTTCTTGAATATTCGCTGAGGTCTGCTTCAACAGGTCCTATGGCTCTTGTATAAGCTTCAACGGTTATTCCGAGTTCCTTAAGAACCTTGACCGCTATAGCACCTGCGATGACCCTTGCAGCAGTTTCCCTTCCGGAACTTCTTCCTCCTCCGCGGTGATCCCTGAAGCCGTACTTGGCATCGTATGTCATATCGGCATGTCCGGGTCTGTACAGATCCTTAAGGTTATCATAGTCGTTCGAATGCTGGTCGGAATTTCTGATGATAACGCTTATCGGAGTTCCGGTCGTCTTTCCTTCAAAAACACCGGAAAGGATCTCCGCCGTATCCGATTCCTTTCTCGCAGTGGCTACGGCTGCATTGCCGGGCTTTCTTCTGTCGAGATAAGGCTGTATGTCTTTTTCGGATAATTCCACACCTGCGGGACAGCCGTCAATAACGCATCCGAGTGCGGGTCCGTGAGACTCGCCCCATGTGGTTATCCTGAATATTCTTCCGAATGAAGAGCCTGCCATTTATTCCTCTTTTCAAAAATGAAGTCCGTATCTTTTGAACATTTCGTGTCTTATAAGTCTGTAGGTTTTCTCCTCGCCGTACTTTGCAAGGAATTTGAGATACTTCCTAAGATCCCGCCTCGTATTCGGGTGCATGGGCACCATCTCAATTCCGCTGTAGAAATATTCAAGAGGCGATGCGTCCGTATAATCCTTACCCTTATAAACCTTTGAAGCGGCTATACGGTCGATCACCATCTCCGCAAAGTATCTGTACGGCATCTCAACGGGGATCATAACATCCTCACCGGGATCCTTGCCCCTGGTGTTGTAATCGATCCAGTACTCATAATGATGCTTGTTGCGTCCTTTGTGATGGAGCCATGCCGCGGAATATCCGTGATCTTCCCTTTCGGCATTGTTGGGGCTTCTTGTCCCCTGATAATATCTGACACCGACAAGGAACTCCGAAGGCGAGTACTTGGAAAGGTCATGCACAATTCCCTGGTAATAAAGTCCTGCTTTAAAGCATCCTTCGCATACAAGTTTCTTGTGCTTGGTTATGGTCATGAAATGACCTATGAAACTTTTGATATAAGAAGGTCTCATTTAACAGCTTTCTCAACGGCAGTTTTTTTGTTTTCCGTTCTGACAGTCTCATAAAAGACTACGGTCCTGCCGGGTATTACTTTTTCAAACTGATCTCTTGATGCATTCTTTGCATCCGGACCGGAAGACTTTTTGTCCGTCAGTACAGGGTCTGTAGAAAGGATCATCTTCCAGTCGCAGCCTTTGGGAGGCCTGGGAAGTGCCAGCTTTGTGTTTTCCCAGTTCATATTGACTGCGGCGTAGAGAAGCTTTCCGTCAGGCTCGCACAGCATTATGCCGAAAGATTTGGAATAGTACTCTGCAGATACTCTCCATGCCGTATCCGAATGATAACTGATCTCCGGAAATCCGGTTCCCGATGTATCCGTCATGTAAAGCTCTTTGTTACAGTGGAAAACAGTGTGGCTCTTACGGAGATGGGCGAGTTTTTTAAGGAAAGCTGTAAGTTCGGCATTCTTCCCTTCATCCTTCCAGTCAAGCCATGTCACCTGGGAATCTATACAGTAAGGGTTATTGTTGCCCTTCTGGGAATTACCGAATTCATCTCCCATGAAGATAAGCGGCGTGCCTGCGCCCAGCATAAGAAGCGAATATGCATTGCGTATCTGTTTTTCCCTGAGATCCTTTACCTTCTTTTTCCTGGTGGGACCTTCTTCGCCGCAATTCCAGCTGAAGTTGTAATCGCTTCCGTCTCTTCCTTCTTCGCCGTTTTCCTCATTATGCTTACGGTCGTAACTGACCATATCCATAAGAGTGAATCCCCTGTAACTTGAAAAGAAATTGATCCTTCCGTTTTCCTCGGGATTGGAACGGAGCTGCGCAAGAACATCGGATACCTGTCCGTCATCGCTCTTAAGCAGCTTTCTGAGCGGATACTGAAAATCGTCGGAATAGTAACCGATGACTCTTCTGTCACCGGGCTTTCTGATGATATCGAAATTAATGCTTTCCAGATGATCGGAAAGGATCTTGGTGCCGGCAAGCATGGGATCGGATGCCACAAGACTCATGGGTATGTTCATGCCCATAAGGTGGAATGCATCAACGTGGAAGTTTACAACCCAGTAGCGAAGGATCTCGAGGATCTCCGCCTCGGGAAA